>NZ_JANNYP010000559.1:0-7755 GCF_031410135.1 Armatimonas sp.
TCGTTCTCCCATTAATTGTCTCTGTCCAATGTACTGTCTGAATCTTGCCCATCGCCTCTTCGACAGACGCAAATGAAACAGTGGGCCGCACCACGCCACCCGGCATTGCAAAGAAAAGCGCCGCTCCGGCAGCCAGCGCGACACCTCCCACAAGGCCAATCGGACGAAGCGGGAGCGCTTTTTGTCGTGTCTCCATGGGAAAGTGATCGGTGCTCTTGAGGAGCGTGTCTACACGACCAATCTCAGAAAGCGTTTGCTGGCAATCGGCGCAGCGCTTAAGATGGCGGCGCACGGTGAGGGCTTTCAGGCCACGTAGCTCGCCATCGGCGAGGCGCATGAGGATAGCAAAGGGGACTTGTTTACAGGACATCGGAAAGCTCCTTTCGTAGCTGCTGCCGCGCCCGTGCCAAGCGTGACATGACGGTTCCCAGGGGAATCTCTAAAACGGCGGCGATCTCTTTGTAGGAGAGTTGCTCGTAGATCGCAAGTACCAGCACGGCACGCTGGTCGTCGGGGAGGGTGGAGAGGGCGGCTTGGACAGTAATCGCCGTGGTCGGGTCTGTGCTCGGTGCGGGGACGGTTTCGAGAAGTGCCTCGCCCCCCAATGTGCTTCTCTGTGCTCGCCAGCGGAGGACGCAGCGCACGGCGATTTTATAGAAGAGCGTAAAAGCTTGCGCCTGACCACGAAACTTCGGGAAAGCCTGTGCCGCTTGCACGGCCACTTCTTGCGTCAGGTCATCGGCGGCCTCGCGGCTCCCCGAGAGCCGCACCACGAGGCGAAAGACACGCTCCCGATGGCGGTTCCAGGCACGCTCAAAGGCGAGATCAGGCTTGGATTCGGTGGCCGCCAGCAGAGTGTTCATTGCTAGAGTTAGTGCAGCCTACGGCGCGTTTTATTCCCTAGCGAGATATTTCCGCGCTAGAGCCACGTCTTCGGGGTGATCCACATCAGCGCCTACACCGGCATGGTTTGAAATAATGGCGCGGGCACTCGCGCCACCGAGTAAGCGGCTGACGGCGGCTTCGAGCTGCGGGAGCGTGAGCAGCGACGGTGCGACGCGCGAGGCGAGCAGGCGCAGAATCGTGCTGGGGCCAAGCAGGGCCGCGAGGCCGGGGACGTTCTTGCGGAGCGCGTAGGCATGGCGCACGACAGCTTCTTTGGTACGCAGGAACTCCGGATTGAGGATGACGAGATTGCCCCCTGTGAACTCTCCCTCGGCCAGCTTGAGGGTCGTGCGACGCATCTCCGGAAACGCATCGTAGCAGACTTTCGCAGGGATGATCGAGTAGACAAAATCGGCGCTCTCGGGAGCATCGGCAAGTAGATCCGTGACAGCTTGCGAGGTGAGAAACGGGATGTCGGCAGTGGCAACCAAAAATCGCGTCTCGGTGGCATCCAGTGCCCTGACCCCGTTGAGGAGCGTGTCCACCATGGACTCGCCGCCCAGCACGGGTATGCAGCCCGGAAGCAAGGGCACGTCACCCGCCAGTAGAATCCGGCGGATACCCGGCGTGGCTTGCAGCGTCTCCACGACGTGTTGATACATCGGCTTGCCGTTTAATTCCAGCAGAGCCCGGTTACGCGTGCCGGGTGGGAGCAGCGGCTCCCACGACGCGGCGTGTTTTTCTTTAACAACGCCTCCAGCCAGCACCAGTGCAGCGATATTATTGGCGCTCACAGGCTCTCCACGAGCTTCAGCCATGCCACGCGTCCCGCCAGCTTCTTCACTAACTCTAGTGCGTGTGCCCGATTCCGCGCCAGCCCAAACACCGACGAACCCGAGCCGCAGAGCAGCGCACGCACGGCTCCCGCGTCTGTGAGAGCAGTGTGCAACGCCGCAACTTCCGGGTAGGGAGGAAGCACAGCGGCCTCGAAATCATTGGACAGCGCATCGGCCAAACTCTCCCCCGCGAGGAGGCGCTCGGTAGCCGCTCCGACAACTCGATTTGGGAGTGCGTCAAGAAGCGCGTAGGCGGGGCCAGTGGGCACACCGATTGCCGGACGAGCCAGCACGCCGTAGAATTTGAGGATATCCAGCGCGATGGGCTCGATGATCTCTCCACGGCCTCGCATTCGAACCAGCCCTCTGCTCTCCCCTTCCTTGCCCTGAGGGAAGGGGCTGGGGGATGGGTTCAGAAAGAGCGCAACATCGGAGCCGAGCTGCGCGGCCAGGGGCAGCAGTGCAGCTGTCGGTGCTTCCAGCGCCTCGCCAATGGCCTTGAGCACGGTGGCCGCGTTGCTACTGCCCGCCCCGAGCCCGGCCTGAGCGGGGAGGCGCTTGGCGAGCGTGATCCAGACCTGCAGCTCTTGACCCGGCGCAAGCGTGTCGAGGGCTAGCTGAGCGGCTTTGTGGGCAAGGTTCTCTCCCCCTTTGGGAATCGTCTCGATAGCCACAGCATCGGGACGACGGTCTTTGAGGATCAGTTTCACCTGGCGTAGGCCAGGTTTGACCGTGACAGTTAGCTCGTCGGAGGCCGAGAGTAGCACGACCAGCGAGTCAATCTCATGAAAGCCATCCGGGCGCGGCAGCCCCACATCCAGAGTCAGATTGAGCTTACACGGCGAGCTTAGGGTCGCTTTGTAGGGCAGGCTCATTTCTTGGGTGCGCCCCGACGCAGGATAACGGAGGAAATGCTCCCCGAGACGGCCTTCAGGCGCTTATAGCCCGGCGCGGCCACTTTGAACGGCACAGGCTTGCTGGGATCAAGCGGACGTACATCCAGCATCACCTTTCCGGCAGGGCCACTCACAGAGTACGTATCTGGAGCAAGCGGCACCCAAGCCGGGAGCTTCACTCTCAGCTCCGTTTGGAGGAAAATCCCGTTGCGCACGGCATTGACCAGCGCTTCGGGAGTCGTGTTTTCCAGGTGGTAGAGCGCAAACCCGATCACTTTGGAGCCAAAGACCTCATCGGTGTCGAGGGCCATCCCAATGTAGTAGTCCATTCCCTCCGTGTTGAGCTGCTTGAGGCGCTTATCGGCGGGGCCAGCAGCACTATAGCGTGCCATAAGCGGCGCGATCTGCCGGTTGTAGTAGAGCTGCAAGCCCGCTGTCTCACAGAAGTCATCGGTCTTGCGCGGGAGTGACAGCACATCCTCATGGAGCCACTTGAGAAACAAGCGCTCCCCAAGAAAGCCTGCCGCATCGCCCTCGGGGTCTTTGTAGCCTCGCGCAGCCAGAAGCACGAGATGCCCCCACTCATGCGCAATTGTCCGTGCCCACTCAATCTCCGGGCGGGGCTCCGTAATCTCAAAAAGATAGACATGGTTGATCTTGGTCTCCGCCGCCGCGCTTGCTCGTGTCGGGGCCTTTACCCGGGTCAGCCAGACATTGGCCAGCTCTTCGCCCTGCTGGTAGGTCGCATCCTGCCCCACACGATCTTTATGGAGCCGGAGAAGTCGCCCTGCCAGCCGCGCCACTTTGAGAGCGAAAGCACGGTCGTTGGAGTCGTGGCGAACTGCGACCACTTGCTTGAAGCCGCCACTGGCAATCGGCGCATAGACCGCGATCTGCCGGGAGAGCTTCAGCCCGTAGTTGGGCTCGTCCTCGGTCTTTCCCAGCATCGTGGTGGAGGGCGCGACGACTAAAAATCCTCCGGGTAGCGTCTCTAGCTCCATCCCCGTGGCAAGCTCACTCAGCGCCTCTTTGTTGGGTGGATTGATGGGAAGGTTCTGTGGGATGGCGAAAAACTTCATGCGCTCATTGTACCGTGCGACTCTTCATTGCGACTTTCTATGAGGTACAACCAGAGGCGTGATTCCTGAGCTTTTGACCGATCTCGACTCCCGCCAGCAAGCCTCGCGCTCCTGGTTTCCGCCGCACCTGAAGACCCGCCCGGTTCTCTGCGAGTCGGTGGCGCAGCCCGAGAGCGCTGAGGAAGTTGCGGCACTAGTGGCATGGGCAGCAGCAAACGGCAAGAGCCTTCGGGCAGTCGGAGGCGGGAGCGGGACGAGTGAGCTTGCGTTTGTGGACATCGCCATAGACACCAGCCGCCTCACCAAGCTTTCCTGGAGCGAGGAGGATATGACCGTTACTGTGGGTGCAGGCGTGACAATCAGCGCAATTGAGGAGCAGCTTACGGGCCATGCCTACACGCTCGGCCAGTCACTGGGCAGTGCGACTCTGGCCACGGTCGGCGGCTGCATCGCCACGGACGCGCACGGACTCTTCACGGGGCGCTACGGCAGCTTTCGCGAGAGCGTGCTGTCTCAGAGCACCCTCGGCGGGATTATCGTGGAAGCGACGCTAAAAATGCACCCACAGCCCGAGGCACGTGCCTGGACGGTGTTTGACTTCGGAGACTTTGACGATGCCTGCGATGCCTTGCGCCTCATCCACCGCTCCGATGCCCGCCCAAGCTTGGCCAGAATAACGTCTCCACAGCGGATGATGCTTGCCTTTGAGGGCGATGAGATTGTCCAGACGGGGCACTTTCAGCTCGCCTACGCGGTCTGCCAGCAGCTCGGCGGTACGCCTGGCGATCCCGATGACGGCGAGCGCTGGCTAGAGAGCCGCCAGCGAAGTGATCGCTGGAGCGCGAATGCACAATCGGAGACCTTTGCTGATTTTATGCGCTTGAGAGCCCCCTGGTCTTCTCTTGCAGAGACCTGCCAGCGCCTGAGAAGCGTGCTAGAGGGCCGGGTGACGAGCCTCGATATCGAGATCGCACACCCCACCCCTCACGGAGCGACTGTAGAGCTGGCCTTTACGCTTCACGGCGACGAGCCGCGCTACCGGGAGCTCAGAGAGCTTATCTTCCCATCGCGGAAAGTGTGACATCAGCGGGACTATCCACACTACCGGTTCCCCAGCCAAAGACACGATTGGCATTGGCAAACAGAATCTTCTCACGCTCATCGGAGGAGAGCCCCGCTTCATCCATCATTGCCAAGTTTGCCGCCGGATCGCAGCCCGGAGCAGTGGAGGAAAAGAGAAGCTTACGTGCCCCACTCATGGCCTGAATAGCATAGCGAATTTTCTCGGGAACCAGGGAGCCCGCGATGTCTAAGAAAAGGTTCGACGGCTTGACCGCAAAGTCAATCGCGGCACGCCACTCCTCGCCGCCCATCCCCGACGCGACAATCTTGACACCCTGCATAAAGCCGGCAATCTCCACCGCGTGCCACATCGCCTCCGCAGTCGGGGTCTCGATCAGTAGCGCCTTGCTGTAGCGCCGGATCAGGATCAGAAGCTCACGGGAGTATTCGAGGGCCACCGGCTCGCCTGTCGCGGGGTTGGGGTAGAGCGCCGCTCCCACAAAGTTATCGGAGTACAGGTGACGCCGCATCTGGGCGCTCGACTCCTCGTGCTGGGCGGGCTGAACCACGAGCCAGCCACGCAGCTGAACCGGACTGCCTGGATTTGCCAGTGTATCGGCGACGGTCTCGTTGCCCCCGATAGGATCGTAGCGGCGGGCCAGGAGCGATGAGAGACAGGCCATCGTGATTCCACGAGCAGCCAGGGTGCTCTGAACGGTCTCGGTCTGGTTCCAGGTCGGGGCTGCGGGGGTTGGGCCCCAGCCACAGTGGACATCAATAATCTCTTCTGCCATCTTATGCTACCGCCCCTCCGGCTGCAAGCAGCCGCTTCGTATTCCCACCCAGAACCAGCTCGCGGTCGGTGTCGCTGAGCTTTGCTACCTTGGCCACGGCAAGCGATGCCGAAACCGAGCCACGCGCCACGCCACCCGAGCCATAGACTACCCGGCTCGCGCCGACTAGGCTCACGGCGTAGGCGATCTCCCCCACCCCACGGAGCGCATCGGTGCAGAGCAAGTAGCGCTCATCGGCTAGGGCCAGCGCGACAGCTTCCGAGAACGCTGGGCCACTCAGCCCAGAGAGCACCACGGAGCCTGTATAGCCCGTTGCGGTGATCAGACGAGCAAGCTGGGTCGCATCACCGGGCTGGGTCGCCTCAAAGAGAATCGGCACCTTCACGCCTCGCCCTGCCAGCGCCTTGAGAGCGTTCTCCAGCGGCGCATAGACAATAGGCCACTTCTGCGTAGTGGGAAACAAACAGATCAACCGCGAGCCTGTCAGAAGCGTATCGGACTGCGCCACACGTGGGTCGAGCACGCCCGCAGGCAAGAGCACCCCACCCGACTCGCCGCAGCGCACCTGGGTCTCTTTATTTCCCGCCGACGGGGAGTGAAAAATCGCACGTGTGGAGAGCGTCACCGCCCCCGCCACACCGTACTTTGCCATCATGTTCTTTAGGGTGCTGGTGCCCGGCTCCGCGCCACGGGGAGGCATCGCACCAAAGAGGGTGTACAAATCAAGAATTGGTTCCGCCATCTGCTAACTCCTTCGCTTATGCAGCGAGCTCTTTCGCTTTCTTAAATCGCACGGCCAGGCGCTCTTTGCCCAGCACGGCCATGAGTTCAAACAATCCTGGCCCCACCTCGCGGCCCGTGAGTGCGACGCGCACCGGGTGGGTCGCCTCGCCTTTTTCACGCTTATGGCTCGTCGCCACGCCTCGCACTGCTGTCTCAATCGCAGCCGTCGTCCACTCAGGAAGCGCGGCGATAGTACTGTCCAGCTCCGCAAGATAGGCTCCCGAGCCCTTGAGCCACTTCGTTACAGACTTCTCCTGGTACTCGGGCAGCTCGGAGAAGAAAAAGTCCGTCACTTCAGGCACTTCGCGTAGCTCTTTAACACGCTCTTGCTCCAAGGCAATGGCAGCGGCGGCGTAGTCGGCATCAAGTCCCTCGGGCAGATAGGGCCGGGCACGCTCATAGAAGGCACTTGGGGAAAGACGCCGGATATAGACCCCATTCATCCAGTGGAGCTTCTCCACATCAAAAATTGCCGGTGAGGTGGAGATATGACTAATATCAAATGCCTCGATGATCTCCTCCTTGCTCAGCACTTCGCGGTCATCGCCCGGCGACCAACCACAAATAGCGAGAAAGTTAAAGAGTGCTTCGGGCAAGATACCGTCTTGGTTGAGGTAGCCAATTAAGAACTCTCCAGTGGGCTGGTAGTTCTTATCAAACTCAGGAACAGGCCCGAGCAAGGGCTTGGCCCCGTTGCGCTTGGAGAGTTTCTTGCGGTCTATCCCATTGACGGCTGGCGCATGCAAGAAGATCGGTGGCTCCCAGCCCATTGCCTGGAAGACACTGACGTGCTTGGGAGTCGAGCTGATCCACTCATCGCCACGCAGAATATGACTAATCTCCATGTCATGGTCGTCCACCATCGCGGCTAGGTGGTAGGGCGGCAGGCCATCGGCTTTTAAGATAATGAAATCGTCTTGGGTGGTCGCGTCCCAGAGCGTCTCGCCGCGCAGAAAGTCCACGGTGCGGATCGGGCCTTCCGTGGGCATCTTGAGGCGCACCACGGCACGCTCGCCATCGGCGACGCGCTTGCGGGCCTCGGCTAAGTCATAGTCGCGGAAGTGCCTATCGTAGCGATACGGAATCTTGCGGGCATCGCAGGCCGCACGCTTGCCCGCCAGCTCTTCTTCCGTCTCAAAGGCCCAGTAAGCTTTTCCCGCATCCAGCAGCGACTCAACGACCTCGGTGTAGCGCGCTTTGCGAAGCGACTGGATATACGGCCCAAACGCACCACCATTCTCGGGCAGGAGCGCCGGGTCTACGGTTCCGTAAGCCTCAGGCAGTGCCGCCACGGCTGCCTGATCCGGGCCTTCGTCGTAGGGCGTTCCGAGGGCATTCAGCGACTGGACAATATGCTCCAGCGAGCCCTTCACCAAGCGCTTTTGGTCAGTGTCCTCGATGCGTAGCAGAAAATCCCCAC
>NZ_JANNYP010000560.1:0-1133 GCF_031410135.1 Armatimonas sp.
GGCTTTGTTGCATAACGTTTTTGGATAGACGTGCTTAACTGCATTTTCTGAACCTACCTCGTTAAGTTACTAGGTTAGAAGGCGACACGATGGCATAGCTCTCACAACGGCCAAATTCAAGGAAACGATTCAAAATACGACAACCAAGCAACACCTCAACCGTCTGAGAAGCAAGATTCTTAGTACTGACACTATCGCCAATCACCTGCTTGTAGCGAAACATCTCCGACTCAATTCGACTACGGGCATGATAGCCACTTTCAACCTTCCAACGAGCATCATGAGTTTCATCGTCCCAGAGACGCTCCATCTCAGCAACCACAAGATTGCGAGCCGCCGCCTCAGGCTCAGGGTGAATTATCGCTCCGAGGCGAGCAGGGATAATGGGGATGGCTCCTCGCTTGGCAATACGATCAAAGTTATCTATCGAATCGTAGATGCCATCGGCTCCCACTTTTTCAATGTCGCCTTCAACGGCATCGAGTATTTCCGGGAAGTGATCAGGATCGCCTCCTTTGGCATCTGTCACCACTGCTGCCATGATTTGCCCGCTATTGCGGTCGAGTCCTAGATGCACTTTGATCCAAGTACGTCGGTACTCGGCTTTCCATTTGCGTGTTTTCCACTCCCCCTCGCCTGCCACTTTGACACCTGTACTATCTACAAGCAGGTGAATCGGCTCGCCTGTTTTTCTGACTCCCAGGTCAATCTTGAGTGTCTTGGCTCTGCGCGAGAGGGTGGAGTAGTTGGGGCAGGGTAAATCAAGCTTCATGGCTTCTATTAGAGCCATAGCCAAGCCTTGGGCGGCTCGGAGGGGAAGTTTGAAAAGAATCTTGAGGCTCAGGACTACCTCGATAGCCAGGTCGCTATAGACTTTCTGTTTATGAGGCAGCCCGTCACTTTGTGCCTTCCATGCAGCAGCAACCTCTGGGTTGATCCAGAGAGTGATGTTACCGCGATTGATGAGAGCGGTGTTATACTGTTTCCAGTTACGGGTGCGGTAAGAAGTCTTTTTCCCTTTGGGTTTAGGCTCTTTGGTTGTTTTGTTTCGTTTCACAGCTTTTCATAATTGCCAGAACCGTGCCTGTAGCTACCTGATAAAAATACGGGTTAGCCCGTTATGCAACAAAGCC
>NZ_JANNYP010000561.1:0-5974 GCF_031410135.1 Armatimonas sp.
TAGAGCACTGGGTAAGCTGCTCCTCAACCCATTCCTTCTGGGTCATGCCCAACACAGCCTCCATAACCAGATTTCTCTCAGGCTCCTGTGGCGTAGGCAGCGCGACGCTTTTAGCGTCTGTAGAGTGCGACTGTCGAAAAAGCGATTTGAACCATTCCATACTTTTAGTATCAGTTCAACCATTTTTTATGTTCATAGTAATTTTATTTATTCTTGCCCATCTCTCACCCCGCTTTTGAGCCGCTTTAGCCGCCCATCTCCTGCCTGTCCCCTGTGCCCATCGGGTACAATCCGTGGCATGTCCACCCCGTTTGTGGATGATGGATCAGCCCGACAATCTGCGCCAGTTTGAAGATAAAGCAAGAGGAAACGGCACGATGGCTACGCAAACACAATCTGCTCAGATCGCCCCCGATATAAACCCAGACGCTTTGTTGGAGGAAGTTCTGGCGCGTTTCCCTCGGGTTCACCTCATCACCGACAATCACCTTAACGACAATGGAACGTGACCCTTCTCTCCCGCCAATCCCGCCCTGGAAAGCATTTCCAGACACGCATCCCTACAGCATCGGGTGGCGAATGGGCAGTGGAGAAGCATTTGTTGAAGGTTTCTGGGAGGAGCTGAGTTCGCTCACCGACGAAGCCCGATGGGATTACTTTCGTAATCAGCTCCCGATTCCCCCAGAGTGGCTCGCCATCGTCGCAGATGCACTTACGGGAAGCGAGGACAACGAACAGATTGGGTTGTTGGAGTATGTGGACTGCGAGCAGATACTGAACGATCCCACTTCGTTTCTGGGTATTCGTCAACTCGCTGCAATGGGATTCTGTGATTTCACCCTATTTGGTGAATGGCTCAAGGTTGATCTTCTCTACTACGAACAAATTGCATCGTTTGAGCCCGCCCTCTTTGAGGCCGTTGTCGAGACTCTTCACTTGTCGAGCTTACCTATCACCCACGTTTCCTTTACCTACAACCAGGATGTCGCTCTCTCTGTTGAGTGCCACTCAGAGTCAGGTGCTCTCCCTCGCTTTACTCCCCTCGCAGTGACCCTGCCGGGACATCCATTTCGCGATGCCTTCTTGAGCTTCATGGGCGACACCGAAGTTCTCCTCACACACTACATCGAGCTTGCTCGCCGACTGCACCAGGAAAAAATCCTAGACTCCCTCTTCAGAAACCCCGTCAAGATCGTCTTCTACTCCCAGGGCAGCACCACTCCCAACGAGATTCTGACGGGTTTCGCGAATCCGAAATCTCTTCAGTCTCCCTAGGCCCATTCATGGGTCTTGCCGCACCAGCGGGCCGCTTTAGCCGCCCGTTCGCATGCACCCATCGGGTACAATCCGTGGCATGTCCACCCCGTTTGTTCACCTCCACAACCACTCCGAGTTTTCGCTTCTTGATGGCGCTTCTAAGATCAAAGACATGATCAAGTATGCCGTGGAGATGGAGATGCCCGCGCTGGCCCTCACCGACCATGGCGTCATGTACGGTGCGTTTGAGTTCTATCAGGCAGCCCGTGCGGCGGGGATAAAGCCGCTGGTGGGAACCGAGCTGTACGTGGCGACACGGGGACGAAAAGACCGTGATCCCAAGAAAGATGGCAACCATCACTTAGTCGCGATTGCCAAGAATGAGACGGGCTATAAAAATCTCATGAAGCTGGTGACGCTGGCGTCGCTGGAGGGGTTTTACTACAAGCCGCGCGTGGACAAAGAGCTGCTGGCGGAGTACTCCGAGGGGCTGATTATTAGCTCCGCATGTCTGGGCGGCGAGCTGGCGCAGGCGGTGATGAAGCAGGGCTACGAGGAGGCCAAGAGTGTCGCGGCGTGGTACCGGGAGGTCTTCAAGGACGACTTTTACTTAGAGGTGCAGGGCCACCACGCCACGGGGCAGTGGGACGTCAATGAGACTGTCAAGCGCATCAGCCGCGAGATGGGCATTAAGATGGTCGCCACCAACGATAGCCATTATTTAAAGGCCGAGGACGCCGACCCGCACGACGTGCTGATCTGTATCCAGACGGGCACCACGGTCAATGACCCCAAGCGCATGCGCTACGAGCCGCGCGAGTTCTACCTCAAAACCTATGCCGAGATGATGGGCTCGTTTGAAAACTTCGCTCCGGATGCGATCGAGAACACGCTAGAAGTCGCGGAGAAAGTGAATCTAGAGATCGAAGTGGGACGTGCCCCCATGCCGGTGATGGGTGTGGACCCCGGCAGTGATGCGCAGACCACCATGATCCGGATGTGCTGGGAAGGGCTGGAGCGCCGCCTGCCCAAGCACGAGATGGAGCATAAAGAGCGGCTCTCGTATGAGCTGGATATTATCGAGAAGACGGGCTTCGCACAGTACTTTCTGATCGTCCGCGACATCGCCCAGCACGCGCGGCAGAGTGGGATTTTCTTTGGCGTTCGCGGCTCGGCAGCGGGCTCGCTGGCCTCGTATTGTCTGGGAATTACCGATCTTGATCCCATCGAGTACAACTTGACATTTGAGCGCTTCTTGAACCCTGAGCGCGTAACCATGCCCGATATTGACATGGACTTCGAGGACACGCGCCGCGCAGAAGTGATCGAACACGTGACCAAGCAGTACGGGAAAGATAATGTCAGCTACATCACGACTTTTGGGACGCTGGGTGCCAAAGCGGCGCTCCGCGATGCGGGTCGGGCGCTGGCCATGCCCCTGCCCGATGTGGACAGGATCGCCCGCATGATCCCCGCCCTGCCGCTGGGAATCTCCATTAAGAGGGCCATGCACGGCTGGGACGAGAAAGACTACCCTGGCAACCCCGAGATGGTCGCGGCCTACGAGAACGAGGAGCTGGCACGCAAGCTCATTGACACCGCCCAGCGCATTGAGGGAATCACCCGCAATGAGTCCGTCCATGCCGCCGGTGTCATGATCGCCGACCGACCACTGGTGGAGTACACACCGCTACGCAAACTCAATGACGGCTCCCTAGCCACGCAGTACCCGCACAGCTCGCTGGAGGCAATCGGGCTGCTGAAGATGGACTTTCTCGGGCTCATCAACCTCTCGATTCTGGGCCGCGCGGTCAAGCTGATCAAGGAGACGCGCGGCGAGACGATAGATGTCTGGGACATTCCGCTGGACTATAGCCACCCCAAAGCCCAGAAAGCCTACGATATGCTCGGGCGCGGCGAGACGACCGGCGTCTTTCAGCTAGAGTCGGCGGGGATGCGTAAGTATGTTGTCGAGCTCAAGCCCAACTCCGTCAAGGAGCTCGCCGCGATGGTGGCACTCTACCGCCCCGGCCCACTGGCCCACATCCCGCGCTTTATCCAGTCCAAGTTTGACCCTGCCAAGATCGAGTACGAGCACCCGCTTTTAGAGCCGATCCTGAAAGAGACCTACGGGGTGATTGTCTACCAGGATCAGGTCTTGAAGATTGTCCAAGCCGTGGGAGGGCTCACGCTGGGCCAAGCCGACTTGCTACGCCGCGCGATGGGTAAGAAGCAAAAATCCTACATGGACAAGCAAAAAGGCATCTTCATGGAGGGTGCCAAGGAGCGCGGTGTCAGTAATAAATCCGCCGAGAAGATCTTCGCTGACATTGAGCCCTTTGCGGGCTACGCCTTTAACGGTGCCCACGCCGCCTGTTATGCGATGGTGGCCTATCAGACTGCCTATCTAAAAGCCAACTACACGTCGGAGTATCTTGCGGCGCTGATGGCGGCCTATGTGGAAAAGACCGAGAAAGTGGTCAATACGCTGGAGGAGTGTGAGCGTCTCAGCATCCAGATTCTCCCACCGGATGTCAACGACTCCGAGGCGGACTTTACGGTGAGCCAGCCGACGGAGAAAAAATACGAGGGGGCGGTGCGCTTCGGGCTGCTGGCGATTAAGAATGTCGGAAAAGCTCCCATCGAGACCATTCTTCAGGCACGCCAAAAAGGCGGTCGGTTCCACAGCCTCCCCGATTTCTGCACGCGGGTCTTTGCGGAGGGCCTGACCTCCAAGTCCGTGATCGAGATGCTGATTAAGGCCGGGACGTTTAAGAGTATTCACCCCAATCGAAGAGCACTGCTGGAGACGCTAGACGATGCCGTGGCCGCCGCCGCACGGGGAGCCAAAGATGCCAAGGCGGGGCTCATTAGCCTCTGGGGCGACGATGCGGGAGAAGATGCCGCGTCGGTGGACTCGGTGCAGGCGCTACCCAATGTCCCAGATCACCCACGCGGGATCTGGCTGGGCTGGGAGAAAGAGCTGCTGGGCCTGTATCTCACAGAGCACCCGGTCAAGCCCTTCGAGCCGGAGCTGCGGCGCAAGTGGCGGGCCTGGCGGGCCGATCAGATCAGCGAGAGCACACCCAACCAGCAAGTCACGGTGGGCGGGATGATCACCGAGGTGCGCACCAAGTACACCAAGACAGGTAGCGCGATGCTCTTCGTGACGCTTGAGGACACCTCTGGCGCGATCAGCGTGACGCTCTTCCCCAAGTGTGCCGCCGAGTACGGCAAGTACGCCATCGTCAACTCCGTGGTCGCCATCATTGGCCGCGCCCAGCACCGGGAGCGCATCCTAAAGAGTGAAGTGGCAGAAGAGGGCGCAGAGCCCGCCGCAGCCGATAAGAACGTCCAGATAGAGCTCATCGCCGACAAGATTGAGCGCATCGTCGAGAACGCAATGGCCGCCGACGCCCGCCCACGCACCGTCCATGTGCGCATTGACCCCAACAACCGCACGCTCCTGCACATGGTCAAAGAGATGTTCACCAGCAAAGACGGCGGCTCGCCCTTAGTTGTGCACGCCGAGACCCCCAGCGGCGAGTATCTCATCAAAACCCCGATCTTAGTAGACCCCGACGAGGGCCTGATCGAGCAAGTGAGAAGAATGCTAGGCGGCGGCCACCAGAAAGCCTGGGTGGAGTAGATGAGACTGGGAGAACCCTCGCAACGCGACCTGGCAGGTCGTCTGGGTGAATCTGTCGCCTCCATGTTTCTCCTCCGCCCCTTGCCAGGACGTGACTATCTCTTTAGCACCTGTTTTCTGGGTGACAAGTGGCCCACGGCGGATTTCCTCGTAGAACTGGTAGGAACCACGCGCCCCTGCTTCTTCCTCGCACAGATCCGTGCCGTTTCCCTCTCCCCGAACTCACGAGAGCGCCTGACAATTGCCTTTGACCCAAAACACCTGCAAGCCCTCTCCGCCTATCCCATTCCTACCTATCTGATCGGAGTAGACCTGCTCCAATCGAAGGCGTATCTTGTCTCAGCCAACGGGGAGCAACTGGAACCAGAAGCGGGAATGACGGTAAACTATCCCTTAAGCGACGAGAGTGTGATGCTCGGACTTTGGGAGGAAGTGGCGGCGTTCTGGGACGGTTTTCCCACAACTACTCCGAAACTCACATCACAATTTCTCGACCCGCGCTGGAGAAGCATATGACAAACCAGTTTGAGTACCTAACGCATCTGCGCGCCTTGCACATGGCGCGGGTTCTCCTGCTCCACCAAGGCAGTATCTCCCTCCTCTCTACAGCGGAAAAAGGTTGGCCGGATATGGTGGCTTGCCTGCAAGAGGACGGGGAAGACACGGGCAAGCTCTTCGCACTCCAGGTCGAAGGGGTTCGCTACGCACATCAGTCCACCGAGCGATCTCAAGAGATTTTTGCCCAGCGCCGTGTTCACTATCCATTCCCTGTGCTTCTTTTTCTCTTTGCGATGGACACGGACGAAGGCTGGTACGGCTGGCTGCATCAAGGTGCAGCAGAGCACTCTCTGCAACCTCTAACGCCAAAGACACTAAACGTTGTTCTGGAGCACATTCGCCGTGAATACGAAAAGCCCACCACATCTCAGGCCGCATGAACTTGGAGAAGGGCATGTCGGAATAAGCACAGCGATAAATATAGAGGAGGTATCACAACATGGTCAATATTGTCGAGCGCTACGGTAACGAAATTAAACAGCTCTCTCACGAGGAGCGGCTGGAGCTTGC
>NZ_JANNYP010000562.1:0-7273 GCF_031410135.1 Armatimonas sp.
CGCCAAGATCTCTGTGATTACCTTAATATCTCTCCAGACAGAGATCTTGGCGAACATATTCTGCATTACAAACAATAAAATCTTTTTCCCGATTAAAATTGACCAAAGTCTGTTGTTGAGTAAAGAGTGCTGCTGCACTAACCCACTCTGGATTACGGATACATATCAGATCATAAGCCCAAAGACTCCTTGGAGTTTTGCCCGTAAGTTCAGAAGGGGGTAAACCACAACTGAGTGCTTGAAAAATATCAAAACTATCTGCAGGAAAGCAAGCTCTTGTATCTATTAATTTAAGGAATTTTGTTGCAATTCGATATTTTTTAGGGATATTGGCAATTCCAAAGTTCTGCCATGCGGAAAAATAGGAACTTAAAATTGTATTATGAAGTATATCTAGTCCTAAACGGCTACATGCGGCAGGTATGAAAGGGATTTGTTGCTCAAGTGGATAGAGCGATGCTCGAAAAGAGGATAGTAATAATTCCCTTTCACGAAGACCAGTGACGGATAACCGGATTTTTTCATGCTTGAGAATCTCTCTGATAGTACATTCTTGTACTCTCATGATTCCATACTTAGTAGGCATTATACGTGGCTCATAAGATAAGCCGCTGATGTCAATGCATATTTTCATAAAATGACTCTGTTTTTAGAATTTATTTTTATAAATGTGAAATTTTAGATTAATTACGGGTAATAATCGTGCAATACAAATCATTATTGGTTTATTTTTTTTTATTAAATATAATTTCCCAAGGTAAGACAGGGCATACTGCGCCGGCAACACGTTCTATTGGTTCACCATTAAAATTTGTGCGTTCAACATTGAAAGTGACACTGCTATCTTGATCCCAAATAATATTAACTACCATTGGAATATCTGCCTTGATCATAATTCCGTATTTCCCCTCATTAAGTAGATTTGCAGGGATATGGCATATGCTCTCATAGATCCCAGGCTCACGTGTTTTGTTTTGCCATTCTTTTATTTGGGCATCACTAGTGAAAAAAGCGGTACTACCATCAGAACACATCAAAAAAAATGCCATGCGGAAATGCGGCATGGGTTGACGAATTTCATAACTAATACGGATATCAAAAGGCTCGCCCGAGCCTACTGTAGATATAACATTGCCATTGATATTGTTAACTTGGAGGGAACGCAGGATAACGCGATCATCACCCGGCGCATTTATATCATCGTTCCAATAACGTATTCCTTCTTGCGAATCTGAGGTTGCCATATATTCTTCAATAATCTCAGAAACAACACCAACTCGTTTTACCGTTCCACGTTCCAGGAAAAGTCCACGATTACAAAGAGCATTAACGGCTCCCATATTATGACTGACAAATAGTACGGTGCGTCCTGATTCCGCAACATTATGCATCTTACCAAGGCACTTTTTTTGGAATTCACCGTCACCAACAGCCAGAACTTCATCAATAATCAATATTTCTGACTCTAAATTGGCGGCCACACCAAAGGCTAGGCGTACATACATACCAGATGAATATCGTTTGACAGGTGTATCTAAGTGACCCTCTACCTGAGAGCCAGCAAAAGCAACGATTTCATCGAATTGTCGTTGGATCTCTTTGCGTGTCATACCCAAAATAGCACCATTCATGTAGATGTTTTCACGTCCGGTGAGTTCAGGGTGAAAACCTGTGCCTACTTCGAGCAAACTACCTACACGCCCTTTAAGCCGAACAGTTCCCGTTGTTGGGGTCGTGATTCGTGATAAAATCTTGAGCAAAGTGGATTTCCCCGCTCCATTGCGCCCAAGGATCCCAACAACATCTCCTCGCTGAATATCAAAATTTACATTACTGAGTGCCCAGAACTCTTCAGATCTAGGGCCTTCAAATGGATGACGTAGGCGATGGAGCAGTGCCTCACGAGCTGTGGTATGGTGGTGATCCTGATGCGCAATTGTATACGCTTTGGAGATATCACGGGCTGAGATGACAGTATCAGATGACATCTGCAAACCGTGTCTCCATTCGATGGAAGTATGCTAAACCGATGATGAAGATCACAATAGCACCTAGAGCACTACTTATACAGAGTCCCCAGTTATAGACATGAGTTCCCATTAAAGACCAGCGAAAACTATCTAAAAGACCACTCAGTGGATTAAGTATGAAGAAGGGAGACCATTGCGAAGGGAGCTGATTCATTGCATGGGTGAGGGAGTAGCCCACAGGCGTTGCATAAGTGCCAAATTGTATTAAAACAGGCAAGGCGTACTGAATATCACGGTACTGAACCATTATCGCTGAAGTGATAAGTCCAAAACCAACAGCTAGTATTTGGATTAGTAGGAGCCATAATGGGGCTGTTATGAGAGACAATGTTAATGGGAGATGAAAAAAAATCATCAGACCAAAGAAAATTATAGAAGATACTGCTAAATCAACTAATGTTCCATAAATAACCGAAAGAGGGAGGATCACTCTAGGAAAAAATATCTTAGAAACCATCTGAGTATTCTGAACCATACTGTTACTGGCTTTTGTAAGTGTTGAAGTGAAACTATTATAGGCCATGAAGCCAGCAAAGGCAAAAGGAAAATAAGGTACCTCTGTCGGCATTTTAGCGATTTGATTGAATAGTATTGTGAAAATCAGAGCTGCTAGCAATGGTTGAAAAACAACCCAAATCACTCCAAGCGCTGTTTGACGATAGCGGAGTTTAACATCGCGTTGTGCAAGCACTATAAGAAGATCTCGATAACGCCACAACTCTGCAAAATCCAAAAATGATAGTTTACTTCGAGGCTGGATAATTATTTCTGATGTGTCTTGTAAGCGCGTGGCTATGCTCATATGTACTCTGACCGCAGAGAGCATATCATGTGCAGGGGTGTTTTTGCAAACTAAATGACCACAAACGGGCCGCTGCGGGAGCCGACAGTCGTGGCGATCCGTAGCTCGTACTCACCGGGGAGGGCTGTGGTGGGAATGTAGAAGAAGATGGAGTAATCTGACCCTTGTCGTTGCAGGAGGCCAATGGGACGCCAGACATCTGAGGCAGGTTCAGGCACGAGATTGCCGTACTGTGAGCCTTGGAAAATCAGCTCCTCATCTTGCCATATCTGAAAGGCTCCGCCTGTGGAGCGGTTGCTTTCCACGAGGGGGAGACGTAGCTTGCCACCGGGGGCGATTTGGGGGGGGGATGCCATTCTTGAATATTCTACCACGGCTATCTTGATCTTAAACCTTTTATTGGTTACACTGTAGGCATGCGATTTTTTCAAGATGGTTTTACCGATACGCCGTTTTTGCCCGGAGGGAAATGGCGCGTCCACGATAAGCTCCGCCCCCGACCCGCTGTGGTAACACCGCCTGCGGAGGGGCCGTTTACGCCGCCTCCTGCCGATGCCGTTGTGCTCTTCAATGGCAAGAGTACCGATGCTTGGACTCGTCCCTGGAAGATTGTTGATGGGGCGATGGAGGTTACCAAGGGGCTTGGGAGCAACGAGACAAAGCAAAAATTTGGGGACATGCAGCTTCATCTGGAGTTTGCCACGCCTGCTGAGGTGAAGGGCAATGGTCAGGGCCGGGGCAACTCAGGCGTGATTATCCAGGGACGCTACGAGATCCAAGTGCTTGATTCCTACAACAGCGAGACCTACGCCGATGGGCAGTGTGGTTCGGTCTATGGGCAGAACCCGCCGCTGGTCAATGCGTGCCGCAAACCAGGAGAGTGGCAAGCCTACGATATTTTCTTCACGGCCCCCAAGTTCGCCGCTGATGGCAAGCTAGAGAGTCCTGCGTATGTGACGGTGATCCAAAATGGCATCCTAGTGCAGAATCACCGGGAGATTCTCTGGCCCGTGGCCCATAAAGATGTCAACAAGTACACCCCACATGGCCCCGCACCACTCCAGCTTCAAGACCACGGCAACCCCACACGCTTCCGCAATATCTGGGTTCGGCCTCTTTAGCGACCAAAGATCGGGCCACGCGTCTTACGAAAAAGCAGCTCCGCGTGGCCTGTCACCAGAAAGTTTTCCAGCCGTCCGACTTGCTCAAAGCCGGACTGTCTGTAGAGCTTCTGGGCACCTTCATTGAAATCGGAGACGCAGAGAAAGAGATTGGGGTGGCGGGCAAAGACGCGCTCCTCGACAAAGCTAAGAAGGGCGCTCCCGACTCCCTTGCCCCGTTGCTCGGGTGCGACACACAGAATCTGAAGATAGCCAATAAAAGGCCCACCAAAGTTCAGGAGCGCGATCCCAACAGGGGTTTCGAGCTCGTCCACGGCGACCCATTTTTCTAGTCCCTCACGCCGTAGAGCCCACTCGCTCTTGGTCTGATCAAATCCCAGCGTGATCCATGGCTCTGATGTTGTTAGCCAGCGTGCGCAGCCTTCCACGTCATCGTCAGCCAGCTCCCGAAAAGTTAGTTGCATGGTGTTTTTTCCGCTACAATGGTACCCCATGCGTAAGACGGTGCTCTATGGTCTCGGAACCTTGTTGTTGCTGGCCAATGCCTACTTCGGCACCTATGCCTATGTGGTAACCCAGGCACTTCTCTGGACACAGACGGCTCTTCAGCGCGGCCCGCTGGTGATGCTCTTTGCGCTGGTCTGCCTGAACCTATTTTTCTTGAAGTTTGCCAAGAAGTGGGCGCTGAACCAGAAGGAGCTGATCACGCTCTATGCGATGCTCTGTGTGGGAACTTGCGCGGCGGGTTATGGTTTTGTGCAGATCCTGATCAACCAGATTCCGGCCCCGTTCTACTCCGATTATGCTACAGGGGGCAGTAAGTTCAAGGACTATATCTGGCCCAATGTGCCGGAGTGGCTCGCTCCGCGCGATCCTGAGGTTCTCAACGGCTTCTTTCGGGGCAACACGACTCTCTGGACGGTGGCGAACCTCAAGGGCTGGGCGACTCCTGTGCTGGCATGGAGCACCTTTATTGTCACGGTGTTCTGGACACTGCTCTGCGCCATGTCACTTTTTCGCAAGCAGTGGATTGAGGAGGAGCGCCTGACCTTTCCGCTGGTGCTGCTCCCGCTGGAGATCACGGCGAACGGAGGGCGTGCGCCGATCTTTAGGAACCCGATCTTCTGGGCGGGCATGATTATCGCCGGGCTCTTGGAGAGTGTCAACTATATCAACTTTCTCTATCCGTCGGTGCCGAGCATTGCACTCAAACCGGGGATGGGTTTCAACGAGCTTGGGCCTCTCTTTACCCAGCGACCCTTGAGTGCTATCGGGCGCTTCACGCTAGCGTTCTATCCCTCGATTATTGGAATCGCGTATCTTCTCTCTCTCGAAGTCAGCTTCTCGTGCTGGAGCATGTATCTGGTGCAGAAGGCGCTGGTTATCGGCAGCGCCTGGCTGGGGCTCTCTGAGAGCGGCGGGAGTGGCCCGACCAACCGGATGCCCTATGTGCGAGAGCAGGGCCTCGGAGCTTTTGTCGGGATTGCGCTTTTCTCGCTCTGGATGGCCCGTAAGGCGCTGAAGAAAGCTCTTGAGGCGCTGGAGAAGCCCGTCGCAGATACGCACGAGGAACTCATGACACCACGGATGGCGCTGCTGGGCGGCGGGGGTGGCCTGCTCTTTTTGACGCTCTTTCTGACGGTAGCCGGGGCGAGTTTCTGGCAGGCACTGACCTATGTTCTGATCTACACGTGCTGCGCGATTACGCTGGCACGGGTGGTGAGTGAGGCGGGCGCGGGCTGGGCGTGGGCTCCGATGTGGGGCAGTGGGCAGTTTGTGGCCGATGTCTTTGGGCAGAACCATCTCTCGGGTAAGCAGGCCGTCCTCCTGATCGGCTACACCAACTGGATGAACGACATGCGCGACAACCCGATGCCGCACTCCGCCGAGGCACTGAAGATGGCACAAGGCGGGGGGCTCTCACCACGTGCGCTTCTCAAGCCACTGCTCTTTGCCGCGGTGATCGGGACTCTGGCGGCGTTCTGGGCGCACCTGGATATCTACTACACCTACGGCGCGGCGACGGCAAAAGTCCGCCCGGCCCTCCAGGGAGGAGCCTTGGTTCCCGCACGGCAGGCGGTCTCTCTCTTAGTCTCGCCCACCCTCGCCGATATTCCGGGGCTCCTAGGCGCAGGCGTGGGGGCTCTGATTGCAATCGCGATCTCAGTGCTACGGCAGCGCTTTAATGGCTTCCCGCTCCATCCACTGGGCTATGCGGTGGGAATGACCAACACGATGGAGTACATGTGGTGCCCGTTTCTGATCGCGTGGGTGCTGAAGACCATCACGCTGCGCTACGCCGGAATCGGGGGCTACCGCAAGCTCTTGCCGTTCTTTCTGGGGCTCATTTTAGGCGACTATGTGATCCCGACCCTCTGGGGCATCTTCGGGATGGCAAGCGGCTACCAGATGTACATGGTCTTTCCGCACTGAGTGCCCTCCTCCCGTTTTCCCTCCTCCCCCCGGCCCCCTCCTCCCAACCCTGGGAGGAAGGGGAGAGAGGGGGAGATTAGTGAGTGCTCCCTCCGCCAATCCTGCCTCCGCAGGATTGGGAGGAGGGAAGAGCGAAGCGAAGGGAGGAGGGTCGCCTATCTTTGTGCTTGGAAGAGCTTTCTTGCCACGAGAGCCAGCACGAACAGACCGGCTCCCGCGAGGGAGAAGCCCACGCCATAGCCGCCGCTTTTGAGAACCTGCCCCATCACGGCAGGACCTGCCGCTTGCCCCAAGAAGAACGCGAAGGCAAAGAGTGAGACGGCGGTGCCGCGCATGGTGGGTGAGAGCTCGGTGGCACGGGTCTGGAGCGGGCCGTGCATGGTGTAGTAGCCCATGCCAAAGATAATAATGGCGGGAATGAAGAGCCACCAGACCGGAAGCCAACCGATCAGCGAGTAGCCCGCGAGCAAGAGCGTGCCGCCCAAGAGTAGTGTCCCCAGCTCGCCGATCTTAGGCACAAGCTTTTTCACGCTCGCGCTGTAGATCAGCCCCCCAATGCCAAAGCACGCCAGCAAAAGCCCAATGGTAAGGTAAGAGAGCCCGAAGCGCTCTTTGAGTGAGGCTCCCAGAAACGGCAGACCGCCAAAGATAAAGAAACCCTCGACAAAGGCTGTCCCGAGAACAATCCGAGTTTGTGGCATGGCCCAGAGTGTCAGATAAGGCGCAAACGAGAACTTTCGATCGGGGCGCGGCTCCTCAGGCACGCGCTTGCTCTCTCGCCAGAGCATCACGGCCATGACCAGAGAGGCACCCGCAAAGAGGCGGTAAATCACCTGCCAGCTTAAAAACTCCCCAAAGATTCCTCCCAGGCTGCTCCCTAGAATCTG
>NZ_JANNYP010000563.1:0-1012 GCF_031410135.1 Armatimonas sp.
GTCTCGAAAATTTAGGGAGGCTGGAGGCGATTCCCACACTCTGGGTGGCTTACCAAAACATGCAACAAGCACACGCGTCCGAAGACATGGTACAGACTGTTCGTCGGGCGCTGGAAACCCTTTCCGGCGAGCGAGAGGTAAAGGATTGGGAGAGCGAAGAAAATGGATAGACAAGTGGCGCTGGTGACGGGCGCGGGGCGGGGGATTGGGCGGGGGATTGCGATTGAGCTGGGCAAGCTCGGGTGGTTTGTGGTGGTGAACTACGCGGGCAATACCGCCGCCGCCACCGAGTGTGTGGCGCTGGTAAAAGCTGCGGGCGGCGATGCGCTGGCCGTGCGTGCCGATGTCTCGGTGGCGGAGGATCGTGAGCGGCTGGTGAACGAGACGCTCGGGGTGGCGGATCGGATCGACTTGCTGGTGAACAACGCCGGGGTCGCGCCGAGTGTACGCGCCGATGTGCTCGATGCCAGCGAGGAGAGCTTCGATAGGCTGATCAATATCAATCTCAAAGGGCCGTACTTTCTGACGCAGCGGGTGGCCAAAGAGATGATCTCACGAATGGCCCCCCCCGCCCGCAAGATTGGGGGAGCCAGTGTGCCGCAAATCATCACGGTCTCGTCGATCTCTGCCTACACTGCCTCCGTCAATCGGGGGGACTACTGCATCTCCAAGGCAGGGCTGGGTATGACCACGGCGCTCTGGGCGGCGCGGCTGGCGGAGTACGGGATTCGGGTCTATGAATTGCGGCCCGGCGTGATCGCGACCGACATGACCGCAGGTGTAAAAGAGAAATACGACAGTGCAATCGAGGGCGGCGCATGGCCCATCCGGCGCTGGGGCCTTCCCGAGGACATAGGGCGGGCCGTCGCCGCCATTGCACGCGGCGACTTTCCGTTCTCTACCGGGGAGGTCATCAATATCGACGGTGGCTTTCACCTGCGAACGCTGTAGATGCGCTCTGTCGGCAAGAGCTTCTTTGCGGTGGCTGCTTTGCCAGATTGAATGAGCTTGT
>NZ_JANNYP010000564.1:0-3674 GCF_031410135.1 Armatimonas sp.
TAGCAAGAGTGCATTTCGGAGCCGGTTTCCATCGGGTAGCGCGATCACCGAGCTCCCCGAGAGGAGCTTCCCGGCCCGAATCCCTTCCCGAGCCTGCGCCATGTCCACGGGGAAGCGCTTTGCCTGGGGGGATGTCAGAGGAGCGCGTCGCATGGCAGGACGGCCATTGATAAACGACATCGAGAGGGGCTCCCAAGCCGGTCGTTCGGAGCGGGGCACGGAGATAAAGGCATCGCCCTCTGTCAGCCAGAGCAAGTTCGGATCACTCGGGTCTACCTGCTCCGCCGAGCCATATGCCTGAGAGGGCTGGGCCAGTGCCGCAGGAAGCACCGCCTCCGGGCTACGCCAGCGCCAGAAGCGCTGCTCCAGCCACGGCTCCTGCTGCCCCAGAAGGCAGACCAGCACTCCCGCGACCAAGTCGGGCAGAACAGATGCCTCAGCGACTTCCAGTGGCCCCATCGCAGGAAAGTTTGGCGGGGCGTTTGGCGGACGCATAACGTGGCCAGTAGGAACAGTCTTCCATTGGGTTGCCTTCGGAGCCAAACGTAGCGCCAAAGGCAAGGAGCGCTGACCAAATCCAGGACTTGCTTGTCCTGGCTGTTCCGCGCTGAGAAGCCAGAGCGCCTTTCCCTCACGCAAGAGAAAAGACGGGACTTTGGCCGTCAGTGGAGGAATATCAGGAAGAGTCAGCGTCTTTCCCGTGGCCAGCTCCACTCCCTGAAGCTCCACATTCCCCTGTACCCGCTGCCTTCTAGACTCGCGCTCGTCTTGGCCGCGGGCCGTGCTGAGCACCGCAGCTTTCCCCTCTTCTAGCATCGCGATGCTCTGTATCTGGCGATCCGGGAGGAGCCTCCGCCAGCGCACGGGCTCGATGACTGTCTTCAACGCAACTCCTAGCAGACCGAGCTGGGTGCCGAGCCAGAGCGTGGTGTCGTGTATCAGAATACTCTGGGTTTCAAGTTGCCGATGGTCCGCCGCAATGACCGGGTCCCAGGCCGCTGTCTGGAGCTTGCGAGTACGCCGGTTGTAGAGATAAAACGGGGCGCGTTGCTCCTCTGTCAAGAGCGTGACTTCGGGCACAAACGCGACCCAGTCACTGCTGATTGCCAGAGAGCCGCCTTGGTTGACCCCATAGGCTGGGTTTTGTCGAGGGCGCTGGGTGAGCACCACCCATTTATCTGTCTTCGTATCTAAGGCACAGAACGAGAGCAGGCCATCGCGAGGACGCACCACCACGGCGTAGACCTCTGCTCCATCGGCAACTACCTGGAGTACACTGCCCTCTGGCAAGCCATCCTCGGTGCCGTAGACCTGTACCTCGTTGCGCTTTCGATCCACCCGCTTGAGGCCCGCCAGCCCGCCCACCCACTCGATTCCCTCTAAAAAATAGACGCAGCGGACACGATCTAGCTCCGTTGAGTAGAGCTGAATGCCCCGACTCTCCGACTGGAGAGCATAGCGGATGGGCGCTGGCCGTGGAAAATTAACTGGCTGTGGAAAATTAAAGGGAATCCTGGGATCCCTAGCCATCTTCACAGGAGCGGTAGGAATGGGATAGCGACGAAAGGAAGGAGAGTTCTTTGGTTGCGTAGTCTGAGGGCGAGTCCCCGCCCCCCAGAGCATGGCAGCCCCACCCGAGAACATCAAAAAAGTGCGTCGTTTCATGGTTTCCTCTCCTCGATCCGAGCCACAAATGCTATGGTTCCCATCATAGAGCGTCCTCCCCATGCCCAGAGAACCTCCGAGTCTTGCCGATCTAAGGACAGAGTGTCAAACTGCTTTCCCGACAGGATCGCCTCCCAGCGCCCCCTCTCTTCCCAGCGCCAGAGGCCATCCGAGGCCGCGATGTAGAGTTTTTTGCCGACCTTCTTCAGGTCGTAGAGAACACGCTTGCCCTCGGGCTGTGAGAGGGGGCTGGGATCGAGCTTGTGTGCTTGGCAATCATAGAGAGAGAGAACCGTCTGCTGCTGCTGCTCCTCTTCCATAAGAATCAAGAGTGCCTGATCCGGGGTATGGGGCACGCTCGCCAGGGAGCGGCACCTCCTGCCGTCTAGCGCCACCGGGGAGAAGCGCTCTTGTTTGGTATCGAAGTAGGAAAGCCCCGTGCCCCGCTGCCAGGTCAGGCCCGCCGCCTCGTGGAGCGTGCCTTGAGGGAGCACACCCCGCTCCTGCCCGATCAGCCGCGCGGTGCCACTTGCACGATCCAGCCGTGCCAGCACCGAGTCGCCCTGTGCCCAAACCACCTCCGGGGTGATCAGGGCGATCCCAAAACCGGAGTCCTTGAGCGACGCTTCCCTGGTCTGCTCGCGCCACTGCTCCGTCCGAGGGTCAAAGTGCCAGAGTCCGTCGTAGCTACCCAGCCACCACCCGCCACTACCATCGGGGATAGAAGCTGTCGTGCGAAGTGGCGTTCCCCTTTGTGCGGACTCTGGCTTGCTCCAGCTCTTAGTCGCACGGTCAAAGCGCCAGACAGCATCGCCACAGCTCAGCCACACTGCCGTCTCTGTCGCAGCTATAACAGAGCCTTCCAGGCGTGATTTAATGCGGCGCTGCGGCAGGGGATAAGCGCTCCAGAGATTATCTTTCGGACTGTAGCGGACGAGCGTATCTTCCGCACTCCCTAAATATGTCCAGCCACTGCCATCCGATGAAGCCACCACGCCCTTGCTAAAATTATAATCTACGCTGAGCGCCTCGGACTTGCTCCAGATTTTGCTGGTTGGGTTCCAAGTCGCCAGGCCATAGCCCCTCAAGGGCACTGCTACCTGAAACCAGAGGACATCCCCAAAGGCTCCCAAGAAATTAGGATACGCCTGAAACTCCGGGTGTTCTGGATCCTGAGGGTAGCTTAGAGAGACTTTCTCCCACGTACTTGCCAGGCTGCCATCACTTCCGACAGCCAGAAAATCCATCGTCCCATTTTCGCGTCCCTGCTGCCAGATCCCGTGCCGCGTCCCTGAGAGTCCGCCGCGATTGTAATCAAGCGTGATGCCCGTTTCCACCACGGTCTGCTGCGTCTCGTCCCAGCGCAGTAGCGTTTGTGAGGCAGCACTAACAAAGTTCTGTGCCTGTGTGACCGGGGGATAGTTTGCCCGTACCAGAAATTGGTGTCGCTTCTCCCCCGCCACGACCCCGAATTGAATCATACTGGAGCTGGGATCAGACGGTAGAGATAGCACCTGAGGCTCTTTCTGGGGGTCTAGGCGCAACAAGCTGCCCGTTTCCAGTGCCAGAGCTGTCTTTCCAGGCAGAAGCGCCGTGATTCGGACGATGCGTCGCGCTCCTGTTGCGTTTATCGGGAAGTGTCGTGCACTCGGAGCGATCAGCTTACGTGAGGGCGGGATCTCCGTCGGTAGCTCTTTGCGCGGCACCTGAACAAAGCCATCCGCATCTACCAGCCAGACCTGCTGGGGATCGCGCGAATCGGCGA
Source organism: Armatimonas sp. (assembly GCF_031410135.1). Taxonomy (GTDB): domain Bacteria; phylum Armatimonadota; class Armatimonadia; order Armatimonadales; family Armatimonadaceae; genus Armatimonas. The sequence goes on from NZ_JANNYP010000564.1 coordinate 3,431, forward strand.
TTCCACTCGCCTGCCATCCCCGCCGTGCGGGCGAGCCAAATCCTCCGAATCTGCCTTGTAGCTCGTCGGGTAGCTCGGCAGAGTGATCCGGGCTACACCAGCGCCAAAACCGCTGCTGAAGCCAAAACTCCTGCCCAATGACCTCCGAAACGGCATTACGAATATACGCCTCGCTCCGTCGCACCTGGCAGGCAATTGCTCCCGCAACCACATCGGGGAGGGTTTTCTCATCGGCGAGCTTGGG
>NZ_JANNYP010000565.1:0-14163 GCF_031410135.1 Armatimonas sp.
TGCCCATGCGGGCTTTCCCAAGGCACTTGCCGTACTTGCCGCCGTGGGCCGCGACCTCGGGATCGGGCTAGCAACTCTCGCCAATATCTACGGCCCCGAAGCGTTCCTGCTGGGCGGCGGCGTCATAGACGGCTTCGGGGAGCTACTTCTCGCCCCTGCCCGCACCGAGCTAGCCAGCCGGGGGCTCCCTGCGGTGCGTGAGACCCCGATTTTACGTGCCAGCCTCGGCTCGGATGCCCCGCTGATTGGGGCGGCTGCGCTGGCGCTGTAGAGAGCCGCAACACACGCTATCGTGGGTTACCAAAGAGGACGATACCCGCCCAGTAGAAAGGATGGAGCCGTCGCTCAATGGCTGGATAGGGGGGCGCTTGCACGGTGGGAAAGCGCACGGTAGCCCCCGTACGGAGCGGCGCTGTGGGTTTGATATCCCCACGGAGCACGGCAAGCTGTGCGTCTCGGAGCGCAGCTGCCTTGCTGGTATTGCGCTTCCAGCGACGGTAGAAATCCACGATCAGAGCGCTGGTTATCGAATCACTGACACTCCAGACATTAGCAACCACCGCGCTTGCCCCCTTGCGCTGCACCAGGTGAGCAATATTCTCAATAGCCCCCCGTGTGTACTCGGTATCCTGAGCCGGTGTTTGGAAGGTGGAGAAGGTCACCAGGCTCAGCCCGGTGAAAGCATCCGCAGGCAATAGGCGAAGCTGCTCTAGCGAGAGTTGCTTGCCCTCGGCAAGCAAGAGGCCCCACGTGCTCGCCGGACCAATCAGATTAAAAGGGCTTGCGATATGGCAGATATCCCGCTTCTCCTGCTGAAGCGCCTCCAGCCAGCGCTCCTGCGTGAAGTCGCTGTTTAGCAAGGCGGGCTGACCGAGTGCCTGCACTTCCTGAGCCACACCGGGAAAAGCAACGGCTCCCTCACTGACTCCTACCGCTAGGGTTTTCTCGCTCGCGGTGGGCCGTATTAGAGTCGCCTGGCTTGCGGGGGTGAGAAGACTAGTATTCCAGCGCTCCAGAGCGTAGCGGGTGCCATCGTAGAGAGCAGCAAAAGGGAACATTCCCAGGCTCTGGTCCAGGGTGAGAAAGAGATGCTTTACCTGCCCAAGCTGCGTCTCAAAGGGTGCTAGAAGGAGCCCATACAGCTGCTTGCCTGCCGGACGAGGATCAAGGCTGGGCGACTGCAAGAGCAAGCGAAACTGTTCCACTTGTTTCTGGAGTGTAGCCGCCTTGATCGGGGACTTGTGCACGGTGACCGTGTCCATGGTCACCAGTAGTACCCAGAGTGCCTCATCTCCCACAAAAGAGTAGAGTACTGCGTGCCCCGAATCCAACCCTTTCAGCAAGCTCTGGACCACCCCTACATCGGGGACCGCCTCCACCTTATCCTGGTTCTGCAAGGCATCAGGTTGCTGGAGCTCTCGGGTAATGTCGTCTAGTGCCTTAAGGTAGCTCTCTTGTGTGGTTGCAAAGCTCTGGGTGAGCTGCGTGCGCTGAAGCTCCTCCTCGGGGGTACGCTTGGCCTTTTTCTCCAGTGGCCCTAGCTCCGTCGCTGCCAGTCGTAGCTTCTCTCCCACAGCGCTCAGGCGAGAGGTTGCCGCCTGCTCACGCGGAGTAAAAACCAAGGACTTGGGCTCGCTCACCAGCACCTTGCGCTCGTCGGGGAAAAGGCTCTGGTATTGCTCCGCCTTCACCTGCCCTAGCACTTGAAGAGCTTCCTGCCCCCGATCCAGTGTGAGGAGACCCTCCGCCAGACGCCGAAACAAGTTCTCAATGGTTAAGGCGGGGTTCTTAGGTGTCCCTCGATCCAGCGCACGAATTCCCTCGGGTAGAGTCAGGTAGAGATTTCCTGCCAGCTTTCCGTAGAGAGTGGCAACCGTGAGGTTACGCGGGAGGAAGCGCGGTGCCTGCCAGAGAGCGAGCAGGTTGCCTAGAGTCCGCGCTTCCCCCGACCGATCGCCTGCCGCCGCTCGGAGAGGCAGTGCCTGGTTGTAGGACGCCAGCGCCAAGTCAAGCTCCCCAAGGTCGTCGTGGAGCTTGCCGATATTATTGAGGGTGCGTGCTTCCCCCGCCCAGTCTTTGGCGGAGCGCCGGAGAGGGAGCGCCTGGTTGTAGGACTCAAGGGCTTTATTGGGCTCGTTGAGAAACGAGTACACCACCCCGATATTGTGGAGATCGGCGGCGGCATCCGGGTCCCGGTAGGGCTTGTCCAAGGCAAAGGCGGCCTGGTAGTGGCTCAGCGCTTCCTGCCACTTTGCCTGCTTCTGGGTCTCGACTCCCCACGCAAAGTGCGCATCGGCCAGCGTGACAGCCAGCGCACGCTTGTCGTTCTCGGTGAGCTTGCTACCAAGCTCCTTCTGCACTTTTGTCAATACAGAGACAGCATCGCTAAACTTTCTCGTAGAAAGAGAGGCAAGGGCCTTTGCGATAGCATCGGTAACAGGCTTAGAAAGCTCCGCGACATCGGTGGGCGCCTGCTGGGCAAAACCGCTTTGTTGTGCCCCAAGAAAGAGGCTCAGAGATGCGAGAAGCTGACATCGGTTTAGCATACCTGCATGATACCTCGGGGGATATCAACGCTGTCAGGTAAAATGCCGCCATGCAAACACAGACAACGCTGTCAGATTCGTACACCACGATTCTCTGGGCCGGGGACTTTGGCGTGGTCGTGGATGTCGTATCGGGAGAGATAGCATGACGACCGACAACAAAGATGCAGCAGTAGACTTTTTCCGCTACGTGAGCAGCATCTTCATAAACAGATTCGTAGCGGTGCTCGGAGGGATAGCGGGAGCAATTGGACTAACCGCACTGACGATGGCGTACCACGAGTATCTATGGCCTGGCATTGGTGGCGACGGTCAGTATGGAATGGTGCTTTTTCCGACGGCAACTTGGGGAGGTTTCTTCTACGGTGCTGCCTCTGCCGTGCTGTACCTGGATCGCAAGAAGAACCCTTTTCGCGTGTGTAAGACGCTCACGCTGGTGGGTTTGTCCCCCAGTGGGCTCTGGGTACTTGCCTCGCCTGGAGGAGGAGGCCCATTCTGTCTTCCCGCACTTGTGGTGGGCCTTGTTCTGCTGGCCTACCTTGTGGGTAGAGAGAGGTAAACTACGCCCATGCAACAGACACCGCTGTCAGATTCGTACACAACCATTCTCTGGGTCGGGGGCTCGGAGGCGAAAAATCCGGAGAAGTTCGGGCTTTTTGTGCAGCGCCTGAAAGAAATGGGCATCAACACGGGGATGGTGACGGGCGATGAAGACCCGACGCGCTGGGTAAAAGCCGGGATGCCCTACTATGTCGAGAATATCGTCAACCGTGGTCTGTGCTTGAAATTCAGCTCCAAAGTAACCGACTGGGATAAGTTCGTGACGCAGTGGGTGAAAGACGGGCGACCCGAGGCGGCGTTTGTGCGCGACTACTGCTTAGACGATCCGGCGTGGCGGCAAGAGGCGAAAAAGAAGATGCAGAGTGCTGTTGCGGTGCACAAGGCCAACCAGCCCGCGCTCTACGACATCCGCGACGAGCTCTCGGTGACCATCTCCGCCAACCCGTTTGACTATGATTTTTCGCCGCGCTCCCTGGCGAGCTTTCGCACGTGGCTCCAGACGCAGTACACTGACCTCGCCACGCTCAATGCCCAGTGGCAGACGGAGTTCGCGAGCTGGGATGCCGTGGTGCCGTTCTCGACTGACAAGATCAAGAACCGTATGAGCGGCGGTGGGGCAAACCCACGCGGCAAGCCCGACTGGGGCGAGGTGCAGGCGCTGAAGTTCGATCCGGCGACCGCGCAGAAAGACCCGACCCGCTGGAATTTCTCGCCCTGGTGCGACTTTCGAACCTACATGGATATCGCCCTTACCCATGCCCTCTCGGAGATTCGCGATGCGGCAAGGGCAAGCGATCCGAGCGCGAAAGTGGGGATCGAGGGCACACAGATGCCCAGCGCCTTTGGCGGCTACGATCTAGCACGCCTCTCGACGGCCCTAGACTGGGTGGAGCCCTATGACATCGGCAGTGCGCGGGAGATTTTTGGCAGCTTTATGCCCGGCAAACCTATGCTCACCACGGTCGGGGAACAAGATGCAAGATCTGCCCAGCGGCGGCTCTGGCACTTGCTTCTGATGGGTGACACAGGCTGCATTATCTGGTGGAGCGAGGACTGCCTAGACTTCTCCAAAGACGACTGGCCACTCACCAAGCGGGCACAGGCGCTGGCTCCGATCTTGAAAGAGCTACAAGGCCCCACTGCGACGCGCTTTCGCAAGGCCAAGCGCGAGAGCGACCCGATCTATATCCACTACTCCCAGCCCAGTATCCAAGTGGCATGGCTGCTGGAGTCCACCGTGGATGGCTCAACCTGGCACCGGCGCTTCTCCAGCTACGAGGCAACCCACAACCAGCATGCGAAAGTCCGCGCCGCCTGGCTTGGGGCGCTGCACGACCTGGGCTACACGCCGCAGTTCACCGCGGATCTCGCCTCACTGCCCGCCAATGCGACGGTAATCCTGCCTCACTCCTACGCCCTCACCCCAATTGAGCGGCGGACACTGATGCGCTTCAAGATCGTGCTGGCTAGCGGCCCGGTCGGAGTGTTCGACGGTCACGGAAAGCTCACCGACGGCTACATGGGCGCGACCAAGGTCTTTCCACAGCCACCAACCTCCGAAGAGCTGGCACGTCTCCTCCCGCCACCCTCGGTGCGTGTTCGCCCCAGCGATCATGTGCGTGTGCATCGCTATATTGCTGGCAACGAGCGCCTGCTGGCCTTCGAGCGCGGCGTCCGCTACCAGATGAGCGAGTCGCTCCAGCAAGCAAGCGGCAATGAGGCATTAGAGAAGCCCATTGAGGTTGTTGCGACGCTTGACAAACCCGCTCTTGTCACCGAGCTGACCACGGGAAAGTCGCTGGGCCGCACCGCCACACTACGCTTCACCCTCGATCCCTGGCACCCCCAGCTCTTTTCCCTGCGCTAATTTGAGTTCTGGCCTGAATCTTGCTAGTAGAAATAACAAACGGAGAGCAAGAAAATGACGGTCGGATATCTTTTACACATCATGCCCCTCTGGGCCGTACTCAGCAGCATGGCGCTACTGGTCTGGGCCACCCACCTGGCATCCCAGCTTTTCACGACATGGCGCTGGGCCACCGAACTGCGACGCTGGAAAACCACACGACGTCGCACGTTTGCAACCCCGCAGCCACGCTACTATTTTTAATCTGAAGAACAATCCCTGGCCCACCGATAATTGCTCGTAGTTCTACCGGCTCGCTTTACTGGTAGAGGAGAGCAAACCATGACGGTCAGTTATTTTCTTCACGTGATGCCCCTCTGGGGAGTGCTGACAAGCATTCTCTTGCTAGCTTGGGCCACCTATCTGGGCACTCAGCTCTTTACCACCTGGCGCTGGGCCACCGAGCTACGACGCTGGAAAACCACGCGACGCCGTGCTTTCAGTGCTCCGCAGCCACGCTATTATTTTTAGCTTTCCCTGAATAAATCGCCGCTTGCTGTGCTACTAATGACAGTGAGAGGCGATGCGAATGCTACAAGTACTAAAACTACGAACTGTCAAAACCGACGCGGCCTTTGAGAAGCTCTGGGATGCACAGCGCCCGCGCATCCAGCGACTAGCGACGCGCCTCTGTGGCAACCCCGAGCAGGCCGAAGACCTGACCCAAGAGATCGGGCTTCAGGCACTGGCTGCCTTCCCTCACTTTCGTCGTGAGTGCTCCCCCACCACATTTCTCTACCGAATCGCGATCCGAACCATCCATCGCTACCGCGACAAGCACCCTACTGTAGGAATTGAGCATGCGGAAAACTTCCCCAGCAAAGCCTCCTCTCCCGAGAGCACTCTCGCTCTTGCGCTAGCCCTAGACTCCCTTCCCAATGAGCTACGCACCACACTGCTCTTGCGCCTCTACGAAGGCCTGAGCTGCCGCGAGGTGGCAACAGTGCTGGAGATTCCCCTGGGCACGGTTCTCTCCCGCCTTTACACCGCCCGCGAGCGTCTACGAAAGGAACTCACCGACGATTATGAGCTGTAAAATATCCCCCGAAACCCTGACCGCACTTCACGAGAGTGCCCTCCCCTGGTGGCAAGTCCTTACTCTGAAAAGCCACACTCAGCGCTGCGCAAGCTGCCAAGCGCAGCTCACGCACTTTATTGCCCTCGATACACAGCTACTCGCCCTCGCCCCAATTTCGGCGGAGATCACACAATTATTTCTCCAAAAACACCGCCGCCTAATCATCGGCTCCAGCCTTGCTTTTGCCATGCTCGGAGTTGGCACTTGGTGCTTTTTCACACCCGAAATCACGTGGGAAGATGTGGAAAAAGAGCTAAGAAGCGCGAAGACACTTAGCTGGACTGGCACCCAGAATCAACTAAAGCCTAGCTTTATTAACTCGCCCATCGAGTGGATCGTAACGGTAACAGATCCAAATCTTCCCAAGAATCAGCCCAAGAAATTTACCCACTACTACCGCTACGAACAAGCCCACCCAGAACGCGTCTTGCTTCAAGATGAGCCTACCTTTACACAATATGGTTTGACAGGCTCTCAGGTAACCCAATCCAAATACGTATATCTCTTTACTTATAACCCTCAAAAAAACAAGTCCCATATCGGGGTTACTCTGGTTCGTGGGCAACGCCTGATCTCTTTCTCTAGCGAGATGTACACAGAGATCGCACGTGGTTTGGGAGAGAAAGAGATTTTCTCAGGGACCTTCACTGTGCTGGTAGACCCAAGAACCCGGCAGATTGTCGAGCGTCTGTCTTTAACTCAGCGCAATGGCAAAGCGAGCGATAGCGCCCGCGATTTTGATTTTCGCTACGAGAAGTAGTTACTCCGAACGGCTCCCCCGAACTATCGCTGCTGCGACTTCCCAGTCGTAGGCGAGGTCCTCTTCGGCAGCACTTCGGTAGGTGATGATCCAGGCGTAGCGGTCTTGCCCACTCACATTGGGGTGCGAGGCGTGGAGCGTCAGGTCGTGGAAGAAGACCGCATCGCCGGGCTCACATGGGGCGCTGATAGCAAGCGTTTCGTCTAGGGCGTCTTCCGCGAGCCTATGCCCAAAGCCTTCGCCCTCGGGCGCTTTGCCATCGTGCTCCGCAAGCGCTTTGTGGCTTCCAGGGAGTAATTTGAGGCAGCCACTCTCCACACTCGCGGTCTCCAGCGCCACCCAGACAGAGATTTTGTGCGCCCCTTTCCAGTACGGCCAGTCCTGGTGCCACGGCGAGGCATAGTCTAGATCAGCGGACTTATAGACCACTTTATCGGAGAGAAACTCGATGTCCGAGCCGATCAGAGACTCTAACGCATCCAGCAAGCGCACATCGCGGACGGCCTCAGCAAACTTGGGGCTGCTGGCCGCAAGCCCCACAAAGACTCCCGCATGGTGCCCTTTCTCCACGACAATTTTCAGCGCCTCCGCCTTGAGCGCCGCCACTTCCTCCTCGGAGAAAAGCTGCCGAACGACGACATAGCCGAACTGGTCGTAGGTGGATTTCAGGCCGCCATCGGCCTCCGTGCCAATAGGTTCCATAGAAAGCAGTCCTTCATCTTCCCGCCAGGCGTTCATTGCCTCGGCCATGTAGTGCCAGCGGACACTCCAGTAGCGGAAGTGCCGGTGCGCGTTCATCTGGGCAAAAAGGGCATCGGCCTCGAAGGGGTCGGGGAAGGCACTCTGGAGCAGCGCCCGCCACTGAATCGCCGCAGCCGCTCCCTGGGCAAAAGCCGCCTGCGCGGGCGAGTCTTTTGCTGCACGCTCCTCAAAATAGGAAGCACAGTCCGTCGCAACGGCCAAAAAGCGATGCATGGGAACTATTGTACACATAAAAGCTCACCTTAGAGCCGATTAGGTAAAAACAATGACAGCTGAGTTTGCGATGGAGTGCTTTGCCGCGTGATAAAGCCGGAGACAGGTGTATGACTCAATCCCATACCGCTGCCAGAGGGTATTACCAATGCCTTGTGACTCCGCGGCCTCCCAAACCTCTTCGGACTCTGGCTCTAAATCCAGAGGAAGCTCTAGCACTTTCGCAAGTCTAGCAGTCTCTGTGAGGAGCTGTTGTGAGGAGCCCACCATACCACCTGGAATTTTCAGATGCTCCGTAGGGAACAGAACCGACTCAAAGTCTTGAGGAACATAAAAACCTTCCGCATCGCTGTGGAGTATCAGGTGATCGTAGTGCCTAACTATTTTAGAACCACCGAAAAGCCGACTGAGAAACGAGCCTCTTGGCTTTGTCAAAAGACTAAAGTACTCCTGCAGTACCGCATCCTGTGAGGCATTCTCATCACCGGGATCAGGGAGTCTCTGACGAAGATTCAAGTGAGCAGCAATCCGACGTAAATAGTGCAGGCCAGAATAACCAAACATCTCCAGGGAAAACAGCGGGCATATGTCGGGTTCTTGGTGAGCAGCAAGCCCACAAGACTCCAGATAGGAGCTAAGAACCACCAATTCTGCACGAAACCACTGGGCTCCCTCTTCATCATGTAAAAGCCGATCCGCAAGAGTACCCACTTCAATATCCAAGCCCATAGCCCCCAATTGTACACTCATTTATGAAAAAAATGCCCCGGCTTATGCCGGGGCGAGGGAGGATAAGTGTTGACGTAGGTTTATGCTTTGGCTCTCTACGTGTCTGCGAGGAAGACACCGATCATCGCCTCTTTGCCATCGCCTAACGGGACGAGAGCGGCGCGGGTGTCTAAGTCTCCGGTGAGCAGGTTACGTAGCATGGGCTCACGGTTGTTCTTGACGATCTTGAGGTGTGTGGTGCCGACGGGGGCGATCACGGGAATCAAGACCTGGAGAGTGGTCGGGCAAACCAGGGGGAGATAGTCCACGGGAGCGCCGTCCGCAGTGGTGACCTGGACATACTCCCAGGCAGCGGGCTCGGGTGCGAAGGTCTGCCACTGGCGTACCACGGCGACGCGCTCACGATCCGCCAGGCAGTTGGTTCCCAGTGCCCCCACAGCGAGTAAGAGCGCCAGAGGAAGCTGGGTCAATCCCGTCAGGCTTGCAATCGAGACTCCCTCCAGCTCTGGCCCCGTCCGCTTCTGCGCCGCACCCAGTGCTCGCAGTGCCATCAGAAGCCAGCAGTGATCTTTATCCACACGTGAGAGAGCCAGCGCTCCCCGCGCTCCGGCAAGAGTCGCTCGAAGCAGCCCCTCAGGGTGTGCAGAAGATGGCTCGCCTAAGCTCCCATCCGGGAGAAGGCGGGTTCGTAGCAGACCAGCGACTTCCTTGGCTAGAGCGATCATCCGCTCGCTCTCGTACTCACGAGAGACCAGAAGAATGCCCTCGATCAGCGAGGCAAGCTGCTCCGTTGTGCCAAGATCGGGCGAGAGAGTAGCTTGCTCCAGAGCCTCCTCAATAGCATTGACACTGCGGAGCGCGGCACGCTGGAAGGTCTCGTTGCCCGTGCGACGGAAGGTCTCCACAAGAGGGATCAGCGCCTCACCCACTGCCCAAGGGGCCGAGAGAGGAGCCTCGCTGTTGCTCTCATGGAAGCGCTCGCCTTGCAGAAAGCCATCTTTATCCATTCGTAGCAAGAGCCACTGCGCCGCCCCAATCGCGGTGCGGGAGAGGAGCTCGGTCTGGAAGTGCGCGTGGAGCAAGTGAAGCCCCACCGAGGCGCGAGCTGTCGCGGTCAAGGAGAGGGTGGCCCCACCGTGAATGTCCTCGTAGCCCAAGTCGTCACGCTGCACATCCCAGATCGCGCCCCAGTGAGGGCTCTCCACCTGGGTCGCTTGAAAATCGCAGACACCACGTCCTAAAAGCCGTGCACGGCGACGAAGCGCATCATCGCCCGTGAGGTAGTAGCGTGCCAGCAGAGCGCAGGCGGCCAAGGCCGTATCCACTCCCTCGCCTGCCTGACTTCGCTTTGCCTCCAGGGAGTACGCCAGGCGATCCACCCCGCGTTTCTTCACCCCCTCATCTCGCATGAGAGAGCCCGTGGCCTTGGTGGAAAGCTCCCCGAGAAAAGGTAGATTTAGAGAGTGAGCCTGCTGCTTTGCCATTGTGACATCGGCGAGGTGCCGGCGTAGTGCCTGGTGTACCTCTACTTCGGTTCGAGCGGGTGTGACACGTGTCTCCCAGCTCAGAGTTGCACCGGAGCCTTCCAGGTTGGCATGATTGAGAACTAGCTCGACAGCACTCTCCTGCACCTCGGGGAAGCTACCAGGAGTCATGCTCACCAGAGTCACCGCGCTCTCTTTAGTCCAGACTGCCAGTGCCCAGCCCTGATCACCGGTTGCTAGTTTCACCACACGCGGCACGCCGGGGGGAAACGGCAGGCGCAGTCGGATAGAGTCAGGAAGCTCACTCGTGCGAGGAGCCGCTAGAGCAGGAGCAGTTGCCCCCACACGCCAGTTCCAGAGTAGCGTGTCGTCGCGTCCCTCGACAGAGACCAGAAAACGAAGTGCTGCCCGCGCCGCTGTTGCTGTCTTGCGTCGGCCTGCCAGCAGAATCCGATCGCGCTTTTTCCGGGAGTGCTGATTGAGGTAAACGGGAAATGTCTGGCCACGCAGTGTCACCTCAGCGAGGGGGCGAAACGCGGTGGACTCAAAGAGGGAGCGCCCTCCCTTACCACGTAGCCAACACAGTCGAACCCGAAACACATCGCGGTGATCTGGGAGAAGCTCCAGAGCGGCGTGTGAATGGGGAAACCGATAGAGGATCTCCTCATGTTCCTTATTTCCAGTGATTTCGAGCGGTTTTGTCATGGGTACTTCAGTTATTGGTACCGCCCAGACTCAGGGTTCCTGTTAAGATCGCGAGAACCCGCCCCGTAAAAAGGCCAGAACTTCAGGGGAGCACTTACCAAAAGCACTTGGCGAAGCCCACTCTCCAGTTCTACTCCAGAATTCCCATAATCCCAGTATGCCCCCTGGTTCATCAGGTCTCTGGGCAGTCTTTTTGGAGGTTGATCGCGTGTCTATTCTGTCCTCACTATTTGGTAAAGAGGTGGTAGTCGGGCTCGATATTGGGAGCGCCATGATCAAGGCGGTTCAGCTTGAACCGACTCGAACAGGCTTTCGTGTCGTCCGGGCGGCAGAACAGAAGACCCCTCAGGGAACCGTGCGTGATGGGGTTGTTATCAGCCGTGAATCCGTCGCAACGGCAGTTCGGCAGATGCTTCAGGCGGCTGGAATTACTGCAAACTCTGCGGTTCTCTCGGTCTCTGGCCCCAGCTCTACGGTTCGTCAGATCCGCGTTCCTAAGATGAACGAGGCAACTCTGACCAAGTCCATTCGCTACGAGGCGGGGAAGTACCTGAGCAACAATCTTGACGACTCTTCTCTGGCCTTTGAGATCCTTGGGCCTTGCGACGATGACCCGGCACAGATGGATGTCATGCTGGTGGGAACCAGCCGTGATATTGTGGACTCCCGTGTTATCGTGGCGCAGATGGCGGGCCTTGAAGCTGTCGCGGTGGACATTGAGTCCTTTGCTCTCATCCGCGCTTTAGTGGAGATCTCCGAAGATGACTTTGCCGATACCAATCTGCGTGCCATCGTGGACATGGGAGCCGCTCACACCGAAGTCATCATTCTTTCGGGGCCTGACTTTGCGCTCACGCGCTCTATCCCCATCTCCGGCGACACGTTCTCAGATGCCCTGAAGAACCAGCTTCGGATTGAGTCGAGCGAAGCGGAGCTACGCAAGCTCGACATTGACATGGGTGCCCTGATCACCGGAGAGGCTCCAGCCGACACGATTGAGCTGGCGCGCATTATCCAGACCACGGTAGACGAGCTGCTCCGTGAGATCCGCCGCTCGATTAACTACTTCCAGTCCCAGCTTGCCGAAGAGGGGGTCAGTGCTAGCCTCTCGGAGATCTTGCTGGTAGGTGGTGCGGCGCAGATGCGCAACATGTCCACCTACATGTCCGCCCGACTGGGAATCCCTACCCGCCTCTGTGATCCCTTCACCAACTCCCGCCTGGAGACCAGCCCAGAAGCCGAAGAGTGGCTTCAGGAGCAAGGAGCCAGCCTGGCCGGTGCACTAGGACTTGCCTTGAAAGAGAGCCTTGCTCCACAAGTGGGCGGAAAGCGCTAGAGAGAACTCAAGATGCCAAATATCAACCTGATCGCGGATCGTCGCCAGGAAAAGCGGCGCATGGAGCGCCTCAGTAAACAGCTTTTCTTTACTCTGGGAGGCTCACTCGCCATCTTTGTGGCCGTGGGCTCTTACCTGCTGACAGCACGTATTAGCCAGCTTGGAGAAGTTGCGGAAGCGGAGCATCGTATGGATAAGCTCAAGCCCGTTATCGCCGAGATTGATCAGATCAAAAAAGAGACCGCCGATAAAGAGCCCAAGCTTGCCACTCTGGAGCAAGCCCGCTACGACACTCTGCGCTGGACACTTCTGTTCCAGTCTATTTCAGACTCGCTCCCTGCCCAGGTATGGCTCAGTAACTTAGGAGCCCCCGATGGAGATCCTATCGTGGTCAATCTCTCGGGCTCAGCTCCCACCCAGACCATTGCCAGTCAGCTCGTGCTCAACCTAAAAAAGCAACCCATCTTTGATAAGGTCGAGATTCCCACGACTACCCGTATGGAAAAAGAGAACCGCTTTAGCTTCCAGATCACCGCGCAGCTCAAGCCGATCATTGCTCCCAAGGCCGTCCCTGCGCCACCGGCGGGTGAGAAGCAAAAAACAGCACAGGTCGAAGCGGGCCAAGGAGAAAAACCTCATGCTTAATCCCACCGCAGGAAAAGTCAGCCGGGGAGTCTCCTTTCGCCCAAGCAAGCGCAGTGCCATCATCATGGGAGCGATGGCAGGTGGCATTCTCGCCCTGACCGGCGGGCTGTATGTCTGGCAGACGGGGGAGGTCGCCCGAATCGAGAAAGAAGTGACCGTCAAGATGGACGAGGTCCATAATGGTGAGCGCACGGCAAGACAGCTTGAGGAAGTGAGAAGCGCCGCCGCAGTGGTGGATGGCAAGCTGCGCTACCTGGAGCAAAATGTCTCCCAAGGAGCCTATATCCCCACCATGCTCCAGCAGATGGAGAAAAAAGCAACTTCTTTTGGACTGACGGTGAATAACTCGCATCACACGATTGAGATTCCGCCACCGCCACCCGTTTTGAGCCGTGAGGAACAAAAAGAGGGGAAAAAGCCACCACCACCTCCGCCCTATAACAAGGCTCGGATTGATATGGATCTCACCGGCACCTACAAAAATGTCGGACGTTTCATCCACAGCCTCACCCGATTTGAGAAGATTATCGCGGTCAACTCGGTGATGGAGCAATCCAAGATGGAACAAGCCAATGGGTCACCCATTCTCGCGGTTCGCATCATGATGACAGGCTATGTCTTCCCGGAGACGGAGAACCTCGTCACTCGTGGGCAGGAACAGCAAAAACTCAACCCTAACGGACTAAGCGCACGTCGTGCCGCAGAAAATCAGCTCTTGAGTCCACCGGCATCCCAGCCAAAATAGTAGGTGGAAGGCTAAAGAAAACAACATGAAGCCTGTTAATAAGAAAGATATGCCTAAGCTGATCGCCTTGATCGGCTTGACCATCTGCTCACTGGGCTATGGGGTCTACCAGCTCGTGGGGGGAACCTCGGTTGCCGCGCCCCCCCCTTCGGCAGAGAAGAAGGCCGACAAGCAAGAGGCTACTGCACCGGGTGCTCCTCAGGCAGGTGCCCCCATTGCAGCAGATGATCCCTTGGTAACCCAGCTCCAGCGTCTTGAGGGAGTCAGTGACCCTGTACTGGTTCGCGACCCCTTTATGATCTCCGCGGGTGGCAGTGCCACACCCGCTCCGGGAGCACCCGTAACGCCTCCCCCGGCGGGAGTCGCGCCGTTTCCAGGTGTGGCGACACCAGGGCAGAGCGAGGAAGAGCGACGTAGAGACCTTGCCCAAGTCCATGCAAGTGAGAACGCAAGACGTCTGGGAGATCTTCTGGGCATCAATATCAAAACGAACAAGTCCAAAGAGGGCGGACTTACGGACGACCCACAAGGCAGGGCAGGTGGGTCCTCTAACGCTTCGGGGCCAACGCATTTAGTGCTTCTCCCGCCCCCACGTCCGCAGCCCCCCGCACTTGTGGTCACAGGACTTCGCGTCCCAGAGAGCGGCAGTGGGGAACGTGTTGCGATGGTTCGTTTCAGCGAACGCTCACGCTG
>NZ_JANNYP010000566.1:0-13104 GCF_031410135.1 Armatimonas sp.
GCGATGGGAGAAGTGAGGGCCGTTGCAGAGTCGCTTGGTGAGGCTCTTGGACTCCATCCTGACCAGGTGCAGCAACGCCTCCAGCTCCTCGCCGCCTACACTTTCGATGGAGCACCGTTGATCTTTCCAAGTAGCCTGGATGCTTCTTCTAGTGTCGAGCACACTTACTCGCTCTCTAAGCGGGTGGGGGTGCCGGTGGATATAACGCCACCAGCCCAAGCGGTTGAGAAGCCGTACCGAGCAGTACCCCGTGAGGAGATTGTCCAGCGCTCTCGTGAGCGCTACGCAACCCCTCGCGCCGAAGCGGAGGTGATTGTCGCCGAACAGCTTGGCAATACGCCCCCGGAGCCGATCCCCGAAGGACGAGAAGGGGAGGCGTATCATGCCCTGCTCGCCGTCGGAGTATCCGAACAGGACGTGCGGCAGCTCCTAGCCGAGTTTTCTATCGAAGCCATTGCGACCCAGCTGGAATGGCTCCCTGCTCGCGGTGCTAGAAACCCCGCCCGGTTCCTCACCGCCGCCATACGAGGCGACTACGCCTCTCCTGACACTCCACGGCCCTAGCTCTCTAAAATGACACAGACACCGACAACAAAGGCAGCGCAAGCTGCCTCTCCTTTAGAGTTGCTTTCTCCTTTCGTACCCGTTCCTGCCATCTACATTGACCAGGTGATGCCCACCTTAAGTGACTCTGAGTGGCGCATTCTCTGCGTAATCATTCGGCAGACGCTCGGCTGGGTGGATGAAGAAAGCACCAGCGGGCGAAAAGAGCGCGACTGGATCACTCAGAGCCAGTTCCGCGAGAAGACGGGGGGCAAGAGCCGTGACTCGATCAGTCTTGGTATCGCCTCACTGGTCAAGCGCGGACTCATCGTCGTTGAGAACCGTGAGGGCAAGTTGCTTAGTACCCCTAAGAGCCGCCAGACGAACCGCGACCGGCTCTACTTCCGGCTCGTGCCCATTGAAGAGTTAGAGAGGGAGAACCCTTCATGAGCAGGCTTTCCCGTGATCAACGGCAGCATCAGGTAAGGATTCCTTCACGCCAGTTTGTGTATCGATCTAACGGTGACCGATGGATAGGCAGGACAATAGAAACCCCACACAAGGGGGTTTCTCTACCCGCGATTCCGACACGGGAGAGCAGCCCGCTAGGGGCGGCTGCTTCCTCCCGGTCTGAATCAAGAAAGGCAGAGACAGGCCACCGAGCCAGTCACGGTAAGACAATCGGCCAGGGCACGATGCTCTCTGAAGTTCGCACCGTGTTCCCCAAGCGCCAGCCGCTCTACAGCGTGGACGGGTTCGGACGGCGGAGCGAGATAGAGGTGGGGCACATGAGCACGGATGCCTACCAGGCGCTTCTGGAGGCATGCCAGAACCCGATCCGCTTCGATGGCCCGCCCCAAGACTACGACCTGACAGTAATGCAAAACCAACCGTTTGAGATTCCCGAGGACTGTAAGCTCGGTTCGGAGACGGGACTGCCGCTGCCTGAGTGGTGGGAGCTACCCGGTGCTGAAGCGACAGTGGGCGAGATTCAGGCGATGATCAGGCGGAACTTGGAGCGAGCCCAGCGCGAGGGCAGAGGGACTCTCTCACGCGAGCTTGCGGCAAGCCTAGCTAGAATCTCATGAAGCGAGACACTCTCCACAACGGGGATTCTCTCTACCACGGTGATGCGCTGGAGATTTTGCCAACCTTCCCCGACGCCTCGTTCGATGCCATCGTGACCGATCCTCCATACTGCTCAGGTGGACTCACTGCCAGCGAGCGGGCACGACCAGCGGCCCAGAAATACGTACAGAGTCGGCAGAAAACCACTTGGCCGGATTTTGAGTCTGAAAGTATGGATCAGAACGCTTGGGCGCAGTGGACGTACCGCTGGCTAAAGGAGTGTAAAAGGGTTGCCAAGGAGGGAGCACCCATCGTGATCTTTATCGATTGGCGTCAATTGGGCCTGCTCACCACGCTTCTCCAGTGGGCCGGGTGGCGCTGGCTCGGGATCGCTGTCTGGGATAAGACGGAAGCGTGTAGACCACAGATGGGAAGGTTTGCTGCGCAAGCCGAGTATATCGTGTGGGGTGCCAAGGGACGGCTACCCGCCAAGCGCCATGTGGGAACGCTACCAGGAGTCTTTCGTCACCGTGTGGAGCGACCAGCGCCGCGCATGGGCTCCGTCGAAGTGCCTGGCAAGAAGCTGCACATGACCGGCAAGCCGCTTGTGCTCATGGAGGATCTGCTCAGGATCGTGGAGCCTGGTGGGATTGTTCTTGATCCCTTTGCCGGGTCGGGAACGACGTTGCTAGCTGCGCGGAACCTCGGCCTAGGCTATGTTGGCATCGAAGCGAGCTGCAGCTACTACGAGATTGCAAAAGTGCGCCTGATGAAGGGGAAATCTAAAGAGGAACCACAGATACTAGAGATATAGTGTCCAGGCCGATTTATGACCCTCTCTTCGCATCGTAATAATAACATAAATGGTATAAAAGTCAATAGATAATATTGTTTTTTTGTTTGTTTTACAGATTAGATATTGAATATATAAAGTATTGACAGATAATAACATATATGTTATTATCTTGGTGATGGATGAGGCAAGGTCGATCATCCAGATTTTATCTAACTAACCCCGAACTCTACAAGCTCATTAACAACTCGATATGGAAGCTATCTATTCTTCCTTAGGACTGTCCCTAGCGCTTGGCGTTTGGATGCTAATCGCATCGGAGCGTCAAAGCCAACAAAAAAGAGCGCGAACCCGGAAGGAAACACGCTCGGGGCGATAGTAGAGAAACTCTCTCGATTCGTCAACCCCCAAGCGAGCAAAGTTGCTCGCTTGGGGGCACATTATCCTTTAATTTTCAGTCAGTTATGTACGACGACCTCATCTATTCTTACACCAGGGCGCAAGCTATTGAAGATGGTTTCCTCATTGAAGTCGGCCCTATCGCACAAGAGGCGGGCTACCGAGTCTCAGTAGCCCTAACCGCAGAACTCTGGGGGAAGCTGAACGCGATCCCCGAGGATAGCGTAGACTCCTTAGAGGGCAGGCTCTGGGATCTTCTCTTTATGGGAAGGTTCGCGGCAGCAGTAAAGGCAAGAAGCTACGATTCTTTCGAAATCTTCTATGAGTTCCTACTGCAACGCAACGACCTTCCTGCAAGACCCGATCTCATTAAGGTGAAAATGGTGGCTGGCCCCGGTGACAACGGAGAGCCAGTGATCACGATCATGCTGCCTCACGAAGACTAACTAGGAGCACTACTCCGAGACGGGTTTCCCGTCTCGGAGTACCTTTTCAAATTGGCTTCGAGTGCATGCAAAACACTTGACTTTAATAACATTTATGTTATTATTACGATGCGAAGAGAGGCTCCTTAAAAAGCCCCCTTTACTTTACAAGTAGTCTTCGCCTCGGCCACTAATCAAACCCACCCAGCAATGCAAACTGAAATACCGCCCGTTCCTAACTTGTTAGAACCTGTACCCCTGGCATGGATAGGTGACGTTCTTATCACCGCTCGCAAGCAGAGAAATCTGACTCAACGACAGCTTGCCGAGAAAATAGGGAGCCACCAGGCAGCGGTGGCCCGCTGGGAGATGGGTAAGTACCAGACGGCCACTCTGCAAACGATACTCATGATCGCGAGTGCTCTCGATCTGGAGGTAAAAATGATCCCTATGTTAACGAATGACACTAAAATTGCTTTTTAAATAAATATTATTGCTGTAATAAACATTTGATACTAACTCTGTACTTCTACATATAAAAATAATGAGTGTTGACTAATATTGAATGTTATGTTATACACTATGTATAACAAGTAATAATTATATATGGAACCAGTTAGAAATACTTTATCTGATCGTGAGTTGGTAGAAATTGCTAATGATGCAGCCAAGCGAATGAAAGAGCTTCGCAACCATAGTTCTAAAATGTTAGATGTCTCTTTGGCTTTAGGTGAAACAGAACCCGCTTGGTATCTTATGGGCGTGGCATTTGGACTTCAAAGTGCATTAGAATATTTGGGCGAAAATGACGTATTTTCGATTTATGATCCGATTAAGCTGGCATTACAGATGCCAGAAGACGAACGCATGTCATTTCTCTATCATTTAGAACTTTCTTACGAAGATTATGACTTCGAAGATTGCCTGCCCAGTGAAGTTCTCGACGAATATAGCACCTATGTGGAAGGGCGAAAACAACGGGAGAGTAAACTTGTAAAAGAGAAGGGGCAGTGAGTCCCCTCTCCTTTAAGCGACGCGGAGAAGATACCTCTGTTCTTGTCGGAGTTCGTCTCCCACAGTCACTAAAAGGACGACTCGCCGACCTCGCGCAAGCTGAGGATGTCAGCCTTTCCGAAGTGGTGCGGGTCTTACTCGAGGCGGGCTTAAAACTGACGGAGGGCAAGTCTCATAAAGACGCGAGCTAAGGTCTCTTTACTGTGCCAGTGCATAGATCAGCGCCAAGAGCGCACCGCCGTAGATGAGGACAAAGAAAAGAGCCGTAAGTATCCCTTCCAGAACGCGCACGGGCCAAGGCGATTTTGGAGGTATTCGTGCAGCGCCCAGAAGCATGGCGGCAGTAACATCGGTTGCTTGCCGCCATGCCTGAAACGCCTTGCGATCACGCAGTAGCCTCACCATATCTCGTTGTGTGAGTCCTGGAAGCTGCTCACGGAGATTTTCCGAGTAGGGATGATCTGGATAGCGCTCATAAAACGCAATTTTCGCCAGCACGATGTACTCCTCAAAGCTCTCAACCAAGCCCTGCTTGAGAGCCATTGGGGGAAGTAGATCCGGAAACTGGATCATGGTCTCAAAGCCTGCCAGTTTCTCAGTGCCATCTGCCAAAAGGTGAACAATGCGAGCTTCGACAATCTCGACTTCAAGCTCCGCAAAGTCCGGCCAGGTGGTGCGTGGCCTAGGTAGTCGAATACGGGGGCGACGCAAAAGGTAGAGGTTCCCCAGGCGGCGTAGGAACGGCGTGGGGCGCGTTGCTGGATCAGGGGAGTGTGTCACGTTGGAATAGTGGTGATCAGAGGAGAAAGCGATGATCAGATCAGCCGGTAGCGCAGCGCTGCTTCCATTAGTAGGTCATCGGATGTCTCCAGGACAAGCTTCGCAAAGCGATTGGCGGCGATCACGTGCCCCTCAGCCTCAGAGACCTCAATGCCGAGTTCTTTTATGTAGCAGTAGCCCATTTTAAAGGCGATTTGCTCATCGCTGTCTTGCTCGTCCATACTCTGAAGAAGAACCCCAACCCGCTCTAGCTGTGCCCCAATTCGTTGCTTGTCTGCCTCGTATAGATCCATCGTATAGCGCCGCATTGCGCGACGTAGCTCCCAGCCAACAACACGCTCCGAGTTTCTGGTATTGGGGAAGTACCGAGGAAACCGTGCCGCCAAAAGAAAAATCTCTAGTGCTCGCATCCACTCTATGAGGGTATGTATCGTATCGTCCGGGATCATGTGGGCTTCGGCAACGCGCCCCAGGAAGCGTGGGAACAGAACATCCATCAGGTGTTTCTCTTTGAGGGCAATCACTTCAAAAAGAAGCTCGGGCAAGCTGACGAGGGTGCTTTTGGGGTGAGGAGACTGGGTAGGTGGCATGGTGTACTTCAACTGTAGCGGAAACCAGATCACTGGCAAACTGCTCACGGCCAGGCAAATCAGCCATAGAAAGAGCTACAATAATCGGCTACCATGCGGGAGTGATGAGGTTAATGAGTGAGAATTAGTAGCGAGATGGCAAGCGGAAAGATCAGCCTTTCCCAGCTCGAGAGCTTCCTGATGAAGGCGGCAGATATTTTGCGTGGCAAGATGGACGCCTCGGAGTACAAGTAGTATATCTTCGGGATGCTTTTTCTCAAGCGTATGTCCGATGTCTTCGATGAGAAGCGCGAGGAGCTGCGCATCAAGTACGGCAAGCTTGACGAGGAGGAGATTGCCGAGCTACTAGAGGATCGGACGAGCTACGGGGCCACCTTTTACGTTCCCCAGCGGGCGCGCTGGCACGATGAGTTCACAGGCGAAAACGGCAACAAGCAGCCCGCTCTCAAGAACACTCAGACCAATATCGGCGAGACGCTCAACAAGGCGCTTGCCGCTCTGGAGGAGGAGAACGACCAGCTCCTCGGGGTTCTCAAGCACATTAACTTCAAGGCGGAGATCAACGGCAAGCCCAAGATCAAGGACAGTGACCTCAAGAACCTACTGGACCACTACGGCACAGTTGTTCTGGTCAACGATAATTTTGAGTTCCCTGACCTGCTAGGCGCGGCTTACGAATACCTCATCAAATACTTCGCCGATAGCGCAGGAAAGAAGGGGGGACAGTTCTATACCCCCGGCCAGGTTGTACGGCTCCTGGTGCAGCTCCTGAAGCCCCAGGAAGGGCAGAGCGTCTACGATCCCACGGTGGGGTCGGGCGGTATGCTCATCCAGTCCAGCCAGTACGTCGAGGAGCAAGGTGGCGATCCCGAGAACCTGATGCTGGAAGGCCAGGAAAACGACGGCGCGGTAGTCTCCATCTCCAAGATGAACCTGATCCTACACAACCTCACCAAGATCAAGATCGAGTACGGAGACACGCTCGCGGAGCCCCTGAACGTCGAGGGTGGCCGCCTGAAGCAGTTCGACCGGGTGATCGCAAATCCCCCGTTCTCTCAGAACTACGAAGCCTCCAAGTGTGAGCGTCTAGATCGCTTTACCTATGGATTCGCACCAGAGACCGGCAAGAAGGCCGACCTGATGTTCGTGCAGCACATGCTCGCATCGCTCAAGACCAGCGGGCGCGGCGCGGTGGTAATGCCGCACGGGGTGCTTTTCAGGGGCGGTAAGGAGAAAGAGATTCGCCAGAAGATGCTCTCTGAGAACGGGGGCGTGATCGAGGCGATTATCGGACTGCCTCAGAAGCTGTTCTACGGCACCGGAATCCCGGCTAGCATCCTGGTTCTCAACAAGAACAAGCCTGACCACCTGCGGGGCAAGCTGCTCTTTGTGAACGCGGACGCGGAGTTTGGGGAGGGGAAGAACCAGAACTACTTACGCCCCGAGGACATCGATAAGATCGAGTACGTGGTGACGCATCCCGAGGAAGGGATTCCGGGGTACTCGCGCCTGGTGGATCTGGAAGAGCTTCGCAAAAACGACTTCAATCTCAATATCCGTCGCTATGTGGACAATACCCCGCCGTCAGAGCCTGAGGACGTAAGGGCGCACTTGTTGGGCGGTGTACCCAAGGTAGAGGTCGCGGCCAAGGCGGAGCAGCTTGGAAAGTTTGACTTTGACCCCACGCACCTTGTAAAGGAGCGCGATGCCGGGTTACTCTCTTTTCTGCGTTGATTTGAACCAATAATTTGGTCATGGTTCGAGACCTGATTCACTGCCCCCACTGCCAAGAGGCAAAGCACGTTGTTAAGCATGGCACCAACCGCGGAGGCTCCATGAGATGTCGCTGCCTTGACTGTAAAAAAACTTTTACTCCCAAACCTAACTCAAGAGCAAAAGATCCGCAGATTCTGGAAGCTATTGAGCGTGCTCTCGATGAGAGAATGGCTTGGATCGCCATTATGCGAACTTTCAAGGTAGGGTGGATAACCATCGAGAAGTTGGCCAAAAAAAGAGAGAATCTACTAGCATCACTCCCATAAATCCCTCGCGAGATGCCATCGAAATGGATGAACTTTGCATCAGTAAGAAACACAACAAGTGGCTTTGGACAGCCGTCTCTCGTCAAACGGGGCAAATCCTTGCTTGGGTGATTGGTGATCGTAAATGGAATATGCTGGAGAAACTCTGGGCACGGTTGCCTCGTAGCTGGCATCGCCGTTTGGTCTACACAGATGGGTATGGAGCTTATGGCAGCTTCTTTTGGGCTTGGCAACATCGTGTGTGTCAGAAGTTCTATGGCGGCACCTGTACGGTGGAAGGTGTGAATAACTCTCTTCGCCATCGCTGTGGTCTTCTTGTTCGTCGGCATTCGGGCCCTCGTTGTGGTGTGAACTTGGAAACCCGTGTCGCCCTCGCGGTTGAAGCTCATAATCGTGCCTGCCAAGATCGCTGGCCCCAGCGAGTCAAAAAAGCAACGCAGTCAAGACAATAGCCCGATGCCGACTACTACGATTTCCGTGAGGAGATCGAGGGGAAAGACGAGCTACGCACCCGTATCGAGGCTGACACAGAGGTTCAGCGCACCCTCACGGAGATGCGCCAGCACCTGGCCGACTGGTGGGCGATTGCAAGGGACGACTTCGCACACCTGGCCCCCGAGGGGGAGGGTAGTGCAACGAAGGCGGAGCGCCTTCCTAAGGTCCGCCGTGCTCTGATTAGCTCCTTACTGGAGAAGCTGGTGCCCGTTGGGGTGCTTGATCGCTTCCAGGTGGCGGGCGTATTTGTGAACTGGTGGGATGGGGTCAAGTACGATCTCAAAACCATCACCACGAGCGGCTGGAGCCCGACACTGATACCCGATCCCTACCTGATTCGGCGCTTCTTCCAGAAGGAGGCGGACGAGATTGAGGAGCTAGAAGCCAAGCAGAGCGTGTTTGAGACGGCTCTCGCGGAGGCCATTGAGAACGCTGCGGCACTACTGGAGTATGAGGCCGAAGAGGGCGATGAAGAAGGGGCCGAGGTCAAGCTCACGGCGGCAGATATGCGAAAAGAGTTGAAGGTCGCCATTAAGGAAGAGAAAGCCAAATCAACCAGTGTTGGGCTGTTTGGCAGTAAGCTCGGTGAGCTTTCAGAGCTAGAGAAAGCTCTTGAGGCGCTGGATAAGGCTGAAGCCGGTCTGAAAATCACGAAGGATTCGCTGAAG
The DNA here is from genome assembly GCF_031410135.1 of Armatimonas sp. Lineage (GTDB taxonomy): Bacteria > Armatimonadota > Armatimonadia > Armatimonadales > Armatimonadaceae > Armatimonas. The sequence goes on from NZ_JANNYP010000566.1 coordinate 8,818, forward strand.
GTCAAGACCGAGGAGCTGACGCTTAAGCTGGATCTAAAGCGCTTTGGAGCCGTGAAGCGCATGGCAGACACGGCAAAGCTGCTTGCTGCTGCGACGACTCAGTTGAAAGCGGCAGAGGCAGGAGAAGCCGTTGCCGCAAAGTCTGGGCCTGGCTGTCAGCCGAAGAGTCCTCTAGCTGGCTTACTCAAAGACATCGAAGTACTGACTGCTCGGGCGGAGATGCTGACGCGTTTGGTGAACGAAGTGGGCGGTGTCATCACCGATGAGCAGGCGCGGGAGCTTATCCTGGAAAAGCATCATGATCTGGTGGCAGAGCAGCTTGAGCGCTACTTGAACACCGAGAAGCGGACGCTGATCGGGGTATTTGAGAACCTGTGGGGCAAGTACGCGGCGGCGGCGAGTGCGCTAGAGCAAGAGCGAGCGACAACAATGGAAGGGCTCCAGGATTTTCTCAAGAAGCTAGGCTACGTCTCATGAACGCCCTTGGCTTAGTTCCTACCCGTGAGGCCGAGACAGAGGAGTACAAGCGCTCCTGGCAGGATAAGGAGTGCCTGGATGCACTGGCAGCACTCGCCAATACACGCGGCGGTGTACTCTGGGTCGGTGTTCAGGACGATGGGAGTGTGGTCGGCTGGGGTGGCGATGGCAAGGAGATGGAGCGCATCAGTAACTCCATCGTCGCCAAGCTTCAGGTTCATCCGCGCTCAATGACGCTTGAGACGCTAGACGGGAAGCTGGTGCTTGCGATTCAGATGCCACAGGCAGTTTCTCCAGTAGCACTGAACGGGCGATTTTTCCGGCGTATCGGCAACTCCACAAGGGAGGTTCCTTCTGAGGAGCTGCCACGCTTCTTCCTGGAGAAAACGGGTCAGAGCTGGGACGATCTTCCCTCTGATGCGCTCGTTGCCAATCTCTCCCCCGAGGCCGTCGCCACCTTTCGCCTACAAGCGGCTCCCCGGCTTCCACAAGCCGCACAGACTGAATCAGATGCGCTTCTGATAGAGAAGCTGGGCCTGGTGCATGAATCCGGGCGCTTGCGCCGCGCCGGTGTTCTCCTTTTCACAGAGGAGCCTCAGCGTTGGTTTCCGATGGCACGTATCCAGGCGGCTCGCTTTGAGGACGACGAGATCACCCTCTCGGATGAGAAGCGCTTCGAGGGGCATTTCTTCCAGCAGCTCGGTGGGCTTTTGGACTGGCTTCGGCGGCATCTGCGCGTGACCTATGCGTTCCCCGGTGAAGGCGAGGGTACAGCAGCGCTCCAGCGGCAGGAATCCTGGGAGATCCCACTGGTGGCACTGCGCGAGGCGCTTCTCAATGCCCTCTTGCACCGCGATTACACAGCACTGAGCGCAATTCAGGTTCGAGTGTACGCGGACAAGGTTGTCATTATGAACTCTGGTGGGCTTCCTGAGCGTTTGACGATTGCCGATCTTGCCGCTCCTCATGCTTCCCTACCTCGTAATCCGCGCCTTGCGACGGCAGCGTATCAGATGGGGGAGAGCTGGGGGACGGGCACGATTCGAGTGATCGAAGCCTGTCATCGTAGCGGCTTACAGCCTCCTATTTTTGCCACGGGCAAAGCCGGATTCCAAATGACATTGTTCCGCGACCCGCTTACCGACGAGGCGCTACGCAAGCGTGGCCTAACAGAGACGCAGCTAGAAGGTATCAAGATCGCACGACTTGAGGGAAGGCTGACGAATAAGCAGTACCGTACCCAGAATGCGATGTCCGATGAGGCAGCGCGTCGAGAACTAAACGACCTTGTGACGAAGGGACTCTTGCACCGTGAGGGTTCGGGGCGAGGCGTTTACTATGTGATCGTGGGAGGGCAGTCATGAGCCTCTTGTTGGCGATTCTGTTGGCGATTCTACTGGTCAGTACAGGGAGAAACCTTCTGCGTGTTGGCGATTCTGTTGGCGATTGGTTGGCGATTATACCTCGGATTTTTCAGTGGTTCGTACAGGAACTAGGGTGCGTCGCATGAGCACAAAGAAAGTCCCACTATCCAGTTTGGCAGACTACATCAATGGCTACGCATTTAAGCCGGACGACTTCACCGATACAGGATTGCCGGTTATAAGAATAGAACAACTGAAAAACAGAGGTGCTGTGTGTGATCTTTATAACGGAGCAATTCCTACTAAGAATTATATTCGTAATGGAGATCTCATATTTTCATGGAGTGCTTCTCTGTTCCTCCAAATATGGGATCGAGGACCTGCGTTGCTGAATCAGCATTTGTTCCGGGTAATTCCAAGGACAGGGGTTGATTCGACCTTCCTAAAATACCGAATAGAAGCAAGTCTTCCTGATCTTGTTAATGCAGCACATGGTTCGACTATGCAACACATTACGAGAAAAGAGTTAGACAAATGTATTGTTAGTATTCCGATTCGTGAGATAGAACAGCGTAAAGTCGCTGAAATTATTGCCACAGTAGACCGCGCCACCGAACAGGCGGAAAGCCTCATCGCTAAGTACCAGCGTGTGAAGACCGGGCTTATGCAGGACTTACTAACGCGGGGGATTGACGAGCATGGGAATCTGCGGAGTGAGGCAACGCACAAGTTTAAAGACTCGCCGCTCGGACGGATTCCTGTCGAGTGGAAAAGCGTTCCTCTGTCCCAAATCGCGATACGGATTACGAGTGGCTCTCGCGGGTGGGCAGCATTCTACTCCGATGAAGGCGCATTATTCATTCGGATAGGAAACCTCACTCGTCGCCATGTTCACTTGAGATGGGATGATGTTCAGTACGTCAAGCCACCAGAAAGCAGCGAAGGCCAACGAACATCCTTGGAGCATGGCGATCTTCTAATTTCAATTACCGCTGATCTCGGAATAATTGGCGTTGTTCCTGAAGGGATTGGCGAGGCGTACATCAATCAACATATCGCTTTGGTCAAGCTTGATCGCGAACGTGTAAATCCTTGGTTTGTAGGTAATCTACTTGCAGGTGAGAACGCCCAAAATTGGATAAGTCAGCTAAATGAATCAGGTGCGAAAGCTGGTTTGAATCTACCAACAGTGGCTTCTCTACCCATACTACTTCCTCCAATACAGGAACAAAATCTAATTGTTGAAACATTCCAAAAAACCGAACGGAGATTAGTCTCTGAGCAGAAGCAATTAGAAAAGCTAAAGGTGTTAAAAACAGGCCTAATGCAAGACCTACTTACGGGCAGGATACCCGTCGAGCCGCTTCTGGAGACAGGGGTATAACCTCCGCAAGCAAGCGCACAGCAAAAACATCACCATGAAAATCGTTCTGGAGCCCATTCCGAAAAAAGAAACCCTACTTGACCATGCCCGTGCTACCCGGCAAAAGTGGGATGCAGCAGGCGCGACAGCTACCCAGGAAGCGCGAGCGCGTCTGCGCAGTAAGGGGATCGGGGTGGTCTATGGGAAGGACGGGACAGTGATCGAGGAATTGCCCGATGGGACGATACGACCACTGAATGATAGGGCATGAGTCAGAGATCGCAATCCTTCATTATCGCCGAACCGAATAACTCCGGTAAAAGCCCCAAGCAGTTTCAAGCCAATCCAACCTTAAAACTACCTCGATAATTTTGAGATCCCAGTGATTTTGACAAGACTATACTGGAACCCCAGAGAGATCTTTTATCTCCAGAGCTTACATGCAGATTCCACAATACGCACACTATCAGGATTTACTCCGAATGCTTTAATGGATTCAAGGATTTCAGGAGAGTCAGCCCGAAGATTGGCTCGAGGCCCGCTAATAATCTCAACGAGTTCCAAGTTACTTAGAGGGAGTTCTATATAGTGACAATCTCGAGTAGCGCCATCAGGAGTATACTGACCTTTGTTTACAGGATAGGCAGCATGTTCGCGCCATATCACTCGCCACTCACGTTCAGAGGAAAATAACGGACTTTTTAAAGTAAGAATATCCCCTAAAGGAATAGTCCAAGCGAAAGGATCTTCTGAATTATCTAACTCTTGAGATGATTTCTGCACGATATCGCGAACAAGATTACGTTGCTTGTCTCGGCTATAGACTACACGTTCGGGAGCCCAATGAAAAAACTCATCAGAAAGTATATTAGGGGTTTTATAACGGAAACCTAGAGAATATCCAGTACATTTATCTGTAAATCCTCGCCATAATGGCAATGAACGGCTTTGTTGCATAACGTTTTTGGATAGACGTGCTTAACTGCATTTTCTGAACCTACCTCGTTAAGTTACTAGGTTAGAAGGCGACACGATGGCATAGCTCTCACAACGGCCAAATTCAAGGAAACGATTCAAAATACG
>NZ_JANNYP010000567.1:0-7693 GCF_031410135.1 Armatimonas sp.
GCCCCCAGCGTGTAGATCCAGACCTCCCAGCCATCACGTTGAAGCGAGCGCATCAGCTCCACTGCCCCACGCCGTACGCCCTGCTTGAGGGCCAAGGCAGCAGCCCCTTGTGGCCGCTCACAGCTAAACTCCCCCACCTCAGGCACGAGGGTGCCATTCCAACCAAAAGCGATACGTTTTGTGCCTGTCATCATGTTTTAGCTATATAACAAATTCCATGCCAATATCGCTATCCTTAAAGTACTGGCTATAATACGGTGTGCCTACGAATTTTTTTCCAGACGAGCTTAGTGATCATGTGGTGGTTTGTGGGCTGGGACGCTTTGGGCTGCGGATCGTGCAACTCCTGCGAGAGCAGAAAATCGCGGTGGTGGCGATCACGAGCCCGGAGACACGAGAGGACAGACGAGTCGCCGCACTGGATCTAGGGGCGCAGCTCATCACAGGAGACTTTCGGTTTCCTGACACGCGCGAGGCAGGAAGACTAGACAGTGCGCGTGCGCTGATCCTGGCCACCTCGGACGATCTGATCAACCTGGAGGCGGCCCTCGATGTCCGTAGTCAGCACCCGGAGCTGTGTATCGTCATGCGACACTCGGATGCACGCCTCGGGGATCGGCTGGAGCATGACTTTGACATCACCCACGTGCTGGTTCCCCCTCTACTCGCCGCGCCACACTTTGTCGAAGCGGCCCTCGCACCGCCGCCCGAGCGCCTGCCCGCTCGTGCGAGAAAAAGCGCTCAGCTAACACTGCGGCGTGCACCCCGCACGGATCTGTCGCTCCTAATGCTCTTGCTACTCTTGCTCTTCGTGGGTGGCGTACTGATTTTTCATCAGTATCTTGGTATCAGCTACTTAGACGCGGCCTATTTCACCGTGACCATCCTGACAACCGTGGGCTTTGGCGACTTCAACCTCCACGATGCCGCCCCAGCCATGAAGCTCTTTGGGATGCTGCTCATGTTTGGGGGGCTCTTGCTGCTCGCAACGCTCTCGTCGCTGCTCACCAACTATATTCTCTCGGGGGCAGCCCAACAGGCACGTGCCGAGCAGATGGCGCGGCGCTACAAAGATCATGTGATTATCTGCGGCCTCGGTAGTGTCGGTTATGCCATCGCGGGACACCTTCGGGCACGAAACCTGCGGGTGGTGGTGGTAGACATGACACCCGATGATGCCTACTTCCGCGACCTCGCGACCCGAGTCCCCATTCTGTTGGGAGATGCCACCCGGCCTGAGGCGCTGATGAAGGCCGGACTGGGACGAGCACGGGCGCTGATTGCGGCAACATCCAGTGATGCTCTGAACCTGGAGATTGGCCTCACGGCGCAGAGCCTGATCGAGGAGACGCGTGCTGAGCGACCGATGCCGCTCGTGCTGCGCTGCTTCGACCCCGACTTGGCGCGGCGGATTCACCGCGTCTCGAAAAACTACATGCTCCTCTCATCAGCGGAGCTTGCGGCCCCTATTTTTGTAGAAGCCGCTCTGAAAGGCAAGAAAACCCCATGAAATTTCGTTCTTTTCTTACGCTCGGCATCCTGCTGGGCTCGCTCTCCAGTGCCTTTGGACAGGCCATCACCCCCGAGAGTAAGACAAAAGTATTGCAGACCATGCAGGCGAGCATTCAGCGCCAAGCCTTTGTCCCTGGTGTAGACTTCGCCCAGTGGCCCACTTTTCTGGAGAAGCGCCGCAGCGAGCTCGACAAGTCCGAAGATGTCCCCACGTTTGTCAATACGGTCAATGAAGCTCTCCGTGACTTTGGAATCAGCCACATCCGCCTCTTCTCTCCCCAGAGCGCCAAGGCTCGCATTACCGGGGTCACACAGAACTTTGGCCTTCGTACCGAGAAAAGCGAGAGTGGCTTAAAGATTACTGCCCTTGCCCCGAAAGGCCCTGCCGCACAGCTAGGGTTGGAAGCGGGCGATGAGATTATCGCCGTGGAAGGCATGGAGAAGCCCACGACCTACCCGATCCCCTCAGACCGCGAGACGACTCTTCTGACCATCAAGCGCAAGAGCACAGGACTTATCAAGAACTACATGGTGCTCAAGAAAGCCTACTCGACCGACCAGCCCAACACGCTTACCTGGACGAATAAAACCACGGCAGTCTTGCGTATCCCCTCGTTTGCCCGCACCTATAATGTCAAGCAGATCGCTGGCTTTATTGAGGAAGTCAATGCCAAGAAAGCAAAGTCTCTGGTGATTGACCTGCGCGGCAATGGCGGCGGACTGGTCAGCAACTGTAATCATCTGCTCTCACTTCTCACACCCGTGGGCACCCCAATTGGCACCCAGGTGGGCCGCCAGATGGCGGAGCGCTATATCCAGACCGTGGGCGGCGATGGTAAGGACATGGTGGCAATTGCCAAGTGGGCAGGGCCAACCAGCAAGACCTTCAAGCTCTCTCAAGCACCGTATCTGGGTAAGCTTGCGATCTTACTCGACAAAGGCTCCGCAAGCGCCTCGGAGATCTCCAGCGCGGTTCTCAAAGAGGAGCGTGGGGCGATCTTGGTGGGCAAGCCCTCGGCAGGTGCGGTGCTGGTCTCGTTCTTTGTTCCCCTACGCGATACCGAGGGCTTTGAGGTGCAAGTTCCCCTCTCGGACTATGTCTCGCCAGGCGGGATGCGTCTGGAGAAGAACCCCCTTAAGCCCGATGTGACCGTCGAAGCCGTAGCCACGGAGACCAGCGACCCGGTTCTGGAGAGCGCCCTCAAAGCGATTAAATAGTCATTCCCCCGCCGATTGAAATCGGTGTCTAAGGGCTTTGTACCTCAGCTCAGAAGTCGCTCCACGACGGACCATTTGGTAGTCGCACGAGCGACTTTTTGGTGTTTGCGCCCACAGCTAGTGATTCTTTGGGAACGTCCTTCGTACTATCTTCGTAATTAACTTTGCTAGACAAAGTTCTTTATGGAGATAAAAATGAAAAATGAGAGTCGCCTGCCACGTGCGGGCTCGCTTTTGGTAGCTGCACTCGGAGTGGGTGCACTGGCGGATGGGTTACTCTATGGACAAGAAATAGGGCTAGGAACAACTTTGTTCTTGTTCCTATTGCCGGTGGCACTTTGGGTGCTTCTACGCCACAACGGCATTCGCACTGCCTGGCAAAGCTTAGGGCCACTCCTGGCAGTGTTCGCTTTCTTTGCCGTGATGCTCACTCTCCGAGCAAGTGAGTTTGTGACCGGACTCAATCTTCTGGCCTGTGTGTTTCTGTTGGCGCTTCTTGCCCGCTTTGCGGTTCCTGGTCAGCTCGCGGAGCTGCGGCTGGGCGAGCTGCTGGGCGCACCGTTTGTGCTCTTGGGGGCGAGCCTGAAGCGTGGGGCTCCTGCGGTGAGTGAGGTGCTCATGGCTCTCAAGAGCACTGAGAAGCGCCAGAGTATAGGGCCGCTCTTTCGGGGAGTGCTGCTCTCCGTGCCCGTCTTGCTGGTCTTGGTGCCGCTCCTTGCCTCGGCAGATGCGGTATTCTCACGCTATGTCACAGAGCTGGGGAAGCTTTTCTTGCCTGAGCGCTGGCAGGAGCAGGCACTACGGCTGGGGCTGGTTCTCCTCACTTCGTGGCTGGTGGCGGGCGGGCTAGCTCTTGCGCTTACAGCACAGCGCGTCTTGGTAGCGGAGAAAGCCCCAGAAGAGCTGCCGCTAGGCTTTGTCGAAGCCATGACCGTTCTCTCCAGCGTCGCCACTGTATTTGGGATATTTCTCTGGATCCAGCTTGCCTATCTTTTCGGAGGCGCGACGCGAGTGCTGACGGTTCCTAGCCTCACCTACGCGGACTACGCCCGGCGCGGTTTTGCGGAGCTGGTCACGGTGGCAGCGCTGACTCTGGCACTGATTCTAAGCCTCAAAGCCACCACCAAGCGCACGGGCAAGCAGCCTACCCATTTTGCAGCGCTCTCTAGCTTGATTGTCGCCGAGACTCTGGTGCTTCTCCTCTCTGCCTGGAGGCGGATGGCAACCTACGAAGCGGCCTATGGGGCAACCCAGACCCGGCTCCACGTAGATGTCTTTATTGTTTGGCTGGGGCTCACCCTACTCTGGCTGGTCGTGACACTCTGGTCGCGCCCTTGGTCAAGTCGTTTTGCAATTGGCGGTTTAGCGTGTGCTCTGGGCTTTGCCGCGAGTCTCAATATCCTCAACCCCGATGCACTGGTGGCGCACCAGAATATCCAGCGCTGGGAAAAGACGGGAAAACTAGACTCGCGCACTCTGTACTATCTCTCGGATGATGCTCGCTCTGAGATTACTGCGCTGATCAAGCGACTACCAGCGGGAGAACAGCGGCAATATCTGGAAGAGAGGCTGGAGCGTGGTTCGTCCAAACCCAAAACGTGGCAGAGCTGGCACGCCGCCGCCCACTGGAAGTAGACGCCGGTTTTTAACCGGCGACATCTTTGGGGGGATTGCGTCCGATCAGCGGGTACTGCTCAAAGTCCCAGACCTGACCATTGACACGCGGGGCCTCATCAGAGAGGAGCCAGGCGACCATCGCGGCGACGTCCTCGGGAGTCTGCAACCCTCCCGAGGGCGCGACGGACTTCGGGAGCCGCTCGGGCCAGTCGGGCGGCAGTCCCTCGGAGATCTTGAGCGCGTACTCGCTGTCGGAGAGTGTCCAGCCGAGATTGAGCTGGTTCACCCGTACACCCTCGGCCCCGTGGGTGTCGCCTAAGTTGCGCGTGAGCACCATCAGCCCCGCCTTAGTCAGCGAGTAGGCTAAGAGATTCCGCTCGCCGCAGTAGGCATTTGAAGAGCCGATATTGATCACTTTCCCCACCCCCTGCGCCCGAAAGTGCGGAAGCGCGGCTTGGATGAGAAGTAGCGGTGCCCGAAGATTCACCGCCATCAGCCGGTCAAAGAGCGCCGCATCAGTCGTCTCCAAGTTCGAGCGCGTCGTCAGCGCCGCATTGTTCACTAGCGCATCCAGCCGCCCGTACCGCGCCATCACCTCGGCAATCAGCGCCTCGGGCACGTTTGGGTCTGCAAGATCGCCCGCAACCCCGACCAAGCCCTCCAGCTCCGCTGCTGTCTGTGCGTGCCGAATCACCGTCCAGCCCTTTATCTCCAGACGCTCGGCGATCACTTTCCCGATTCCCCGGACACTTCCTGTGACAAGTGCTATTTTAGTTGGTTGGTTCATGGTATTTCCTCAGGTCAGAACAGAAAAATTGAAGTTCGGGACGAAGGGCATGTAGAGCATCTCTTTCCTCCCGTGTGAGAAGCGAGCTCGTCAAAGAGAAATACCTCCACTCCGGGATATGCAATGCCTGAAAGAGGGCTTGATAGTGGTTAAAGGGAACACACAGCTCTCTCCAGTCCGACAAATAAAACTCGGAGAAATCATTAAATCCGAAGACACTCAAGACAGGAAAACAAGTCGCTTGGCTGAGGTTTAAAATGAAGTCTTGGTGATCATAACCACACCCCACAAAAAGCCTCTCTAGTGGATGTTTTGTGCGAGCGAAAAAATCTGCGTTCGGAGCAGAAGGTGCTGCAAAGAGGACAAGAGAGGGCATGTAGTTGAGAAGCATCGCTAGCTGCCCATTTTCTTCGTAGTCCTCCCCAATAATAGAACGGTTGTGATCACTGGGCTTCGAGATAGCCACAATGAAGCGTTTTAGGTGAGGGAAACTTATATCTTGCTGGAGGAACACGGAGAAATCCCAGTTACGGGTGCCGTTTATTCCTTCATCGGGGCCATGAAATTCCAGACTAATTAAGACGCCAGATATATCCGGTTCCGAGATAATACGAATAAACTCGAAGAAGTAATCTTCCCAGGGATTACCATGGAAGAAAAGGGTTAGGTGCTCTCCTTGCCAGTAGCTACCAATCCAGTTTCCCCGCTGCTCTTTCCTGAGGCGTGTCTGCAAATCTTGGAGGGCTTCGTGAGGAGTTATGGCTCTAGCTCCTCTGTCCAGTCTTCGCAGACCACACCAGGAATTTGTTGGAAGTGGCGCAGGTTTCGTGTTACGACAATCAGATTATAGTGCAGCGCGGTCGCTGCTATTTTACAGTCACCACTGCCAAGACGACGCAGTGATGCGGGCATGGCGCGATAGATTTCTTGGGTAGCATCTGTGAAGGGCGCAATCCGAAACGTGGCAAGGAAAGGCACAAGTTGTGCCAGCCTCTGGTAACCTTGTGTTCCCTTTGCCTTCATCTCTTCCGCTCGGATCACGGCAAGAGCGCCACGCATCATCTCCTCAATGGTGACAGTGCTGATAGCACGATCTGTGGCAACGGTTTGGAGAAACCGACGGTAAAGTGGAGTCTCGTCACTTGAGGAGCGAAAGAGCAATGATACTGTATCCGTATCCAGTAGATAGACACTCATTCAGCTTCACGAGCATTGGCAAGGGCACGTTCTTGAGCAATGGCTTCTTCGAAAACATCCCATTCTGAGTCATTGGCGAAGGCTCCCAAGATATGCGCTTGTGCCTCTGTAGAATCATTGGGCAGAAGGTCAGGGAGAACACCCATCCCCGCGTGCTGTGCTAGAGCGTTCTGAAGCTCTGTCCAGTCCTCCTCTTCGTGTAGGCCACGCTCCAGGGTTGCCAGAGCAAAGTTATTGGGTTCGCTTTTGACACGCATTGCCCGTGCCCGTAGACGCTTCTCTAGCTCACCTTCGACCGTAATTGTTAGCATACGCCTATTTTATACGCCTTCCAAGATTCCCACAAGCACTCGTGACAGCTCGGCGAGATCGGCGGAGACACGGAAGAGGTTCACGTCCTGGGTGATGGTTTTGGTGCGACGCTCCAGGTGCGCAAAGCGCCAGATATCGCCCGCGGAGAGGGCACCGTAGAGCACGGGCTCCTCAGAAATCGTCAATCGCACCCCCTCTCTCCACCCTGCCTTCGCAGGGTTGGGAGGAGGGAATCACCGTGGATGACTACCCTTGGGCGTGGATGCGCTCGCAGATGTGGCGGACGATCTCTTCTAGGTTGTTGCTGGCGCTCTTGAAGGCGTAGTCGTCTACGGTGAGTGGGGCGCCCAGCACAACAAGCGGGGCTCCATAGCTGGGGCAGGCGATGGCCTGGTCCGTCGTGAGGCCACCGACGGCCTGCACGGGAATGCTCACGGCCTCACAGACCTCGCGGAGCTGGTCGAGGGGGCTGGGCATGCGTGCACCGCTGGCCGCGATCCCACGGCGCTCGTCGAAGCCGATGTGGTGGATGACGTAGCCACAGCCCAGATCCTCCAAGCGCCGGGCGGAGTCAATCAGGTTCTCGGAGATCATGTTGTCGCCCATCACCTCCACGCCAAAGTCGCGGCCTGCTCGGACGACTTCTTTGACCGTGTGCGGGTGCGCTCGCTCCATCACCACCACATGGGTTGCGCCGACTTTGGCGACGATCTCCACTTCGCGGTAGCCGCCATCCATGATCTTCAGATCCGCGACAATCGGGACGTTGGGGAACGCCTCGCGCAGCACTTTCACGCCATTGGCCCCGTGCGCCATCAGCATCGGCGTCCCCGCCTCAAGCCAGTCCACGCCCGCCCGCATCGCAAGATGCGCGGTCTCAAGGGCCTCATCGAGGTCTACGATATCTAGGGAAATCTGTACAATCGGTCTCATGCCAACCCATTCGGCATCGAGGCAATTTTCTCCTGCCCTCTAGCTGATAAAGCTCGCCCCGGCTGCCAGAGCGAGGAGCAGGAGGATAAATGCCCCCAGGTAGACCAGGAACAACAG
>NZ_JANNYP010000568.1:0-8192 GCF_031410135.1 Armatimonas sp.
CTGCCAGATCCCGAGGCGGTGGGCGAGCGGCGCGAAGATCTGCATGGTTTCTTCTGCCACCCGCTGCTGGCGCTCCGGGCGCAGGCCCTGGAGCGTGCGCATGTTGTGCAGCCGGTCGGCGAGCTTGATGACCATCACCCGAAAGTCGCGGGCGGTGGCCAGCAGAATTTTCCGGAGGTTCTCCGACGACGAGTGGGTCTCTAGGCGCTTGCGGCGGCGCGGATCCACTTTTCCGGTCTCGGCCTCTTTGGCGGCGGCTTCTTTGGCAGCGGCGGCAAGCTCGGGGGCGAGGCGCTCAAAGTCCGCGAGCTTGAGCTTGGTCACACCATCCACTAAAAGCGCGATCTCTTCGGAGAAGCTTTCTTTGATCTCGTCGCGCGTGACCCCACAGTCCTCAACCACGTCATGGAGAAAGCCCGCCGAGATACTCGCCTCGTCCATCTCCAGCTCCGCGAGGATATCCGCGACGGCAACGGGATGAATAATATAGGGCTCGCCGCTCTTGCGGAACTGCCCGTCGTGCTTGGCCGTGGCGAAGTCATGGGCGCGGGCAAGCAACGCCACATCAGCGCCCGGGTTGTAGCGCAACACCCGCTCTAAAATTGTCTCCAGACAGGTCGCCATAGGTAAAGGTTATTATAGTCTATATGGCTAGTTCTTGCCTCATTCTTCTACAAAAAATCTGATGCGGGTTGTATGCTGTGAATTTTAGACTAATGGATTATTTTTCATGACTAAAATTAGCATTCCGTTATTTTTCCTGGTATAACTTGACTATTACCTGCCGAGGAGAAAATTAGTCCTCTTTTATCAAGGTAGAAATGAGAAAACATGGGAAGACGACCTAAAGTATTGACAGAAGGTGCAGAAGCAGGCACAACTGCACCTGTGGTACGCCGCCGCCGCCGCACCGTAGTGGATCACGCCGCTCAAGGGCAGATCCTAGTGGCCTCTCTGCTGAAATCGCGCGGTGAGCGCGGTGCAACGCAGGAAGAAGCGCTGGCAGTCGTGATGTGGGCACGTGGAATCCACGATGAAGCCGCCGAACTCAAGGCACTCTCGACACGTGTGCGCCGCGCCAAGACAGAAAACGCTGCCGAGCGCCAGATTGCGCTGATGCTGAACCAGTCCCTCCTCGATGGAGTGATCTCCGGTTCGCTGGCCGTAGATGTCAACGAAGCCGGTGGCATCACCTTCAGCCAGGCCTAAAAAGCAAAAACCGCCCCGCCTGAGTTTTCTTAGGCGGGGCGATTTTTATTTTATATTCTTAGTCGAATCACGTTCCAGGACGCAGCGGGCAGGGTTGCCGTGAGCGTCTCGCCACTGACCATTGCTCCCGATGCGGCTTGTGGCACGACATTATCCGGGTTGGTCTCGGTGTTGACGGCTTTGAGATCGGCGTGGTGCATCGTGGTCCACTCGATCACCTCGGCCTTGGCAAAGCCTCGAAGTGTCGTGGTTAGCTCTAGCGGCTCGGTGAGGCTGCGGTTGATCGCAAAGATCGTCAGTTCGTCGCCGGACTCACTCACCACGGCGGTGGTTGCCAGATACGGCGCTTTATCACGCGTGGAGCAGTCGTAGGTGGGAGAGCCAATAGCAGTGCGAAGCGCGGTGCCACGGCCGTACTGGGAGCACTGCTGGAGCGGGTAGAAGATGGTCTGACGCCACGCGCCACCGCCGGGGCGGGTCATGATCGGGGCGATGACGTTCACTATCTGTGCGATGCAGCCGATCTTGAGGCGATCCGCGTACTGGAGCATCGCCAGCAGCATCCCCCCGACCACGAGAACATCCTCCATGTTGTAGATGTCTTCGAGCTGGGGCCGGACATCGTCCCAGCGCGCCCCGAGCTGTCCCCAGTCGCCGCTGTGGTACCAGACATTCCACTCATCGAAGCTCAGGTTGACGGTCTTCTTACTCTTCTTGCTCGCCTTCACCGCATCACAGAGCGCGATGGCCTCGGCGATAAAGTCGGCCATATTCTCGGTCTCGGCCAGAAACGCGGGCGTGTCGTTGGCCCGATTGTTGTAGTAGGTGTGCAGCGAGAGGTAGTCCACGTTCTCATAGCTCTCCGTGAGCGACTCCCACTCCCACTTGCCGAAGCTGGCCATGCCGCGCCCCGACGAGCCACAGAGAATGGTCTCAATGCTACCGTCCACCCACTTCATGAGTTTCGCGGCCTCATTGGCGACCCGCCCGTACTCGTAGGCCGTGCGGGCACCCATCTGCCAGGGGCCGTCCATCTCATTACCCAGACACCAGACTTTAATGCCGTAGGGATCAGCGACGCCGTGGCTTTTTCGTAGATCCGAGAGCTGGGTGCCGCCTGGATGGTTGCAGTACTCGACCAAGCGCCGCGCATCGTCGGGGCCGCGGGTTCCGAGATTGATGGCCATCATCGCCTCGGAGCCGACTTTCTTGCACCAGCTCATGAACTCGTTGGTGCCAAACTCATTAGTCTCGGTGATGCCCCAGGCCAGCTCCAGCCGACGAGGGCGCTCTGCACGTGGCCCGACACCGTCTTCCCAGTTGTAGCCGCTGACAAAGTTGCCGCCGGGGTAGCGGATAATCGGCATTGAGAGCTCTTTGACCAGCGCGATGACGTCCTCACGGAAGCCCTCGCTATCGGCCGTCGGGTGGCCCGGCTCGTAGATTCCGGTGTAGATGTGCCGTCCCAGGTGCTCCGCAAAGCCCCCGTAGACGCGCGGATCGATCTCAGAGAGGACAAAGTCCTTGTCCAGTGTCAGCGTTGCGTTCATAAAGACAGTTTACAAAATAATAGTGGCTTATGCCAGCACTATCTCATGTGCACCCGCCGTAACCTCGCCGATGATGCTTGCCGTCTCGCCCGAGGTGCGGAGCGTGGCTAGGGTGGCGTCGGCGTGCTCGGGGGCGACCACGAGCACGAGACCGACTCCCATGTTGAAGGTCCGGTACATGTCTGCCTCGGGGACATTGCCGATGCTCTGGATGCGCTCGAAGATCGGCAGAACCGTGAAGCTGGACTTCTGAACCACCGCGCCGCAGTTTTCGGGGAGGGAGCGGGGGATATTGTCGTAGAAGCCGCCGCCGGTGATATGGGCCATCGCCTTGATCGTCTCGCCTGCATTGAGGATGGGCAGGATCGCGGGAGCGTAGCAGCGGTGCGGGGCAAGCAGTTCGTCGGCGACCTCCTCGACGGGGAGTTTACCGACCTCAAACAAGACTTTTCTTGCCAGCGAGTAGCCATTGGTGTGCAGGCCCTCCGACGCTAGCCCGATCAGCACATCGCTGGGCGCGACCGTGGCCCCCGTCAGAATCTTGCTCTTGTCCACCATTCCGACAATGCAGCCCGCGATATCGTACTCGCCGTCCTGGTACATCCCCGGCATCTCCGCCGTCTCGCCCCCGATCAGCACGCAGCCTGAGGCTCTACAGCCCTCGGCGAGGCCTTTGACCACATCCGCCGCGACAATCGGGTCGAGCTTGCCGGTGGCGAAGTAATCGAGAAAGAACAGGGGGCGGGCGCCCTGCACGAGAATATCGTTGACACAGTGCCAGACCAGATCGCGGCCCACGGTGTCGTGCTTGCCGGTCATAAAGGCAACCTTGAGCTTGGTGCCGACACCGTCCATGCTGCTCACCAGCACGGGCTCGCGCATCCCGCCAAAGTTGGGCTGGAACATCCCGCCAAAGCTGCCCACATCCGCCAGAACGCCGTCGTTAAAGGTCGAACGAATGTGCTGCTTCATCCGCCGCACCGCTTCGTTGCCCGCATCAATACTCACGCCGGAATCGGCATAGGTCACGCTCATAAAACTAGCTCTCTTCTCCTCGCGCCCACGCACGCACTTGCTTGCGCCAGGCAATCTGTGTGGTTTTTTGGCCCTGTAGCACGAGCTCTGTGAGTCTTATTGCCTCAGCTCCCTCTAGTACCTTGCTACTGGGTAGGGCCACGAAACCCGCCTCGGTGCGGCTCAATATTTGTAGCTTTGCCCCACGCCATCGCCAGATTTCCTGGACTTCCAGTGTATGATAGAGCCCATCTTTACCCACCGACGGGCTGGTGATATCCACTTCGATCACCAGATCTGGTTGCATTGTCGTAGGGTCGCTCTCGGTGTAGTCCTCGGAGATCTCGGCACGTGCTCCTAAGATAAACCCTGAGTCTGGCTCGGCTCCCTGGAGCTTCTCCTCACGCGAGAAAGTGGTGCTTCCGAGGGAAAGAAACGCAAGCTCGTGCTCCTCGCAGAAGAACTCCACTAGGCTTTCGAGCAGGCGTTTGGGGGCTTCGTGCTTTAGAAGAGGGCTCATCTCGATTTCCAGGCAACCACGGTCGTAGGTGAGGCGTGCCTGCTCCCCGACTTCAAAGAGAAGCCGCTGGTAGGTTTCCCAGGCCACGTTCTCCAGCACAACCGTCGACATCGTTTTCAGAATACCATATGGCCCTTTAGCAAATGGGACTTGTTTTGCGATAGAGAGAGCATCATGAACTTTACTCGGGCTATCTTTGGGAACGGACGCTTCGGCGGCGCTGGATTTATTGTCAGCGGCGCGGGTGCGCAGGGCGATGGCGTGGGCTGACAAGTTCGAGAGAACCTTGTGATAAACCAGCTCCCGCCACGCGGCGAGAGCTGGTTTTTTGTTTTTTGCGTTTTTGTTTTGCGCTCGTGGTGTAGTTTGGTCAACATATCAGCTTGCCATGCTGAAGACCGCCGGTTCGATTCCGGTCGAGCGCTTGTGAGTTTTGCGTCTGTGGTGTAAAGGGAGCACGTCGTCCTTCCGAGTCGAAGATGCGGGTTCGATTCCCGCCAGGCGCTTTTGGCTTTTTTCGGGCTCGTGGCTTAATTGGGTAGAGCATCGGTCTTGCACACCGACGGTTGCAGGTTCAAGTCCTGTCGAGTCCACTTTTTTGCGCGAGGACGACGCGGGGGATTCCCGCCAAGTCCTCACGCACTTCTATAGCCGTTAGCCCCGCGTCTGCAAAGAGCTGGGCAACTGCCTCCGCCTGTCCTTGCCCCACTTCCACCATCAGCCAGCCGCCATTCGTGAGCCGCGCGGGGGCCTCGCTTGCAAGCCGCCGGTAGAGCGTTAGTCCGTCGCTGCCTGAGATCGGATCAAAGAGCGCTAGGTGCGGCTCAAAAACGCCCACTTCGGGCTCTAGCGTTTCGGCATCGGCGGGTGCAATATAGGGTGGGTTGCTGACAATTACCGAAAAGCAGAGATCAGGCGGAAGGGGAGCCAGCAGATCGCCCAAGCAAAACTCCACCGTCGCCCCGTGCCGCGACGCATTCTCTTTTGCCACATCCAGCGCCTCCTCCGAGATATCCGTCGCCCAGACCAAAGTGCCCGGCAAGAGCTTGGCGAGCGTGATGGCAATACACCCTGAGCCTGTGCCAATGTCTAAAATATGCCTCTCCTCGCCTTGCCTCTCCCCGCCGCTGAGACGGCGACCCTCTCCGGCTTCGCGAAGAGGGTTTAGTGCAGCCTCGACAAGCAGCTCTGTCTCCGGGCGGGGGATGAGCACGGCGGGGGTGACGCGAAAACTCAAGCCGTAGAAGCCTCGCTCTCCTAAAATATACGGTAGTGGTTCACGGTTTGCGCGGCGAACTAACAATGGCTCCAAAATGGCCCCCTGGCCCCCATCAATGGGGGAATCTGAGCGCAGGATAAGCTGCTCGCGAGTGAGACCAAAGGCGTGCTGGAGGAGAAGCCGCGCCTCAGTGCGGGCCTCGTCAGCAGGGATTCCGGCACTGGTAAGGCGCTGTGTGGTGGCGATCACCAAGTCCTGGAGAGTTACCATTCAAGGGCAATCGCATTGCTGGCAGGGCGACGGGGTGGGCGCGGTTTGCTGGGAACGCCCGCACCTTGTATGTCATTGTCGGTGCCATAGCGTAGGACACGCTGCTGTGCGGCGTGGTGTTCAGCGGGCGTGGGGTAGACAAACCAGAGGTTTACGGGCTCAGGTGTTTCAGTTTCATCGCGGAAGACAATGATGTACCGGCCCGGTAGACGCGGATCGTCGCTGATGCCAGAGTCGACTGCGCCCCAATCAAAGCGCCGTAGCTCGGTAAACTCAGCAAAGCTCTTGAGATGAGGCTCACTCCCATCAGGTTCCCAGCGCATTGGTCGTTTTTTCCTCTTGGAGCATTTTACCGTAGAATAGCCAGGATGACAGAGACAGGAGCGGTGCGCTGGGGACGGACACTGGGGCTTGCCCTGCCGCTGATCGTGCTCAACACGGGCTGGATCGCAAACTCCGAGATGCGCACGAAAGTGACGGAGATCACGATCACAACCCTGTTTATCGGAGTCGCGTTTCTGCTGTTTCTGCTGAGCCTTGCCAATGCGCTAGTGCGAAAACTCTCCCCACGCACGGCCCTGCGTCCGGCGGAGCTATTTGCAGTATATGTGATGCTCTCACTCAGCTCGTCGGTGGCGGGGATTGGGAACCTGGGCTTCTTCACGCCCTTTCTCACCAATGCCTGGCGCTACGGCCCCGAGCGCGGCTGGGAGAAGTTCTTCCCGTACCTGCCCGAGAGTATCCTCGGCCCACGCGATCCGGCGCGCCTGAAAGATTTCTATGAGGGTCACACGAGCTTCTTCACCCGCGAGGCGCTGCTGGCGTGGGGGCCGAGCCTCGCGTTCTGGGGCGTGTTTTTGTTCCTGCTTTTTTCGACACTGCTCTGTCTAGCCTACGCCTTGCGCCAGCGCTGGGCGGATCAGGAGCACCTGACGTTTCCCGTCGTCGCGCTGCCGCTGGAACTCTGCCGTGAGGGTGTCCCGCTCTTTCGGAATAAATTCTTCTGGGCGGGGTTTGCGCTCCCCACGTTTTTCTACACCCTCAATACACTCGCCGGGATGTACCCGAGCCTGCCGTCGCTGCCCTTTAACAAGCCCGTGGATCTCATGGCGCTCAACGCGCCGCCGTTTAGTGGCTTCGGGACGGTTCTGGCCCTGATCCATCCGTCGGGGATTGGCTTTGGGTTTCTGATCAACGCGGACATGCTCTTCTCGCTCTGGGTCTTTCATCTGGCCAAGAAGCTGCTCAATTTCTGGGGCGTGACACAGAACTGGCGCGATTTGGGCACGGATACACAAAACGAGCACCCGGATCAGTTTCCCTTTATCCAGTACCAGGCGTGGGGCGCCTGGCTCGTGGTGTGCGTCGCCGCGCTCTTTGCCGCCCGACATTACTTTGCGACCCTCCCGCAACAGCCCGGCGCACGGATAGCGCTCATTGGGGCGGCCATCGGGTTTCTGGCGATCTGGGCGATGCTACTGGTCGCGGGTGCTCCGTGGTGGCTCCCGCTGGTCTTGCTCACGATCTATGTGCTCCTCCAACTCGCGCTCACCCGCCTCTGTGCCGAGACCGCCGTGCTCTCGCCGCTACTGAGCTGGGTAGATCCTCAGAGCATGATCACGACGCTGGCCGGAACCGCCGTGCTCTCCACCCGCGACCTAGGCTTCCTAGCGACTCTCTCCTGGTTTAACCTCGACTACCGCGCCGCCGTGATGCCGCAGGCGCTCCAGGGCTTTGTGGGGATGCATCGCTCCCGCTCGCCGCTACGTCCGTTTGCTCTTGCCTGCCTGCTTGCCCTCGCCGTCGCCATTGTCAGCGCCCTGCTCTGGGACATGCAGTTCTACCATGTCAACGGCGCTAGCACGGCCAATGTCAATCCCTACCGCCTGCTCGCCAGCAGTTCACCCTGGGCTCGTCTGGCAGGCTGGCTCCAGCCCCGTCCCCCGGACTCCCAAGCCTGGTTTGGCGCACTCTTCGGCGCGGCCACAACCCTTCTGCTGGGCTTTCTCCGCACCCGCTTTGTGGGCTTCCCACTCTCGCCCTCTGCCTATGTGCTCAACCTCACCTGGGCCAACGAGCTCTTCTGGCTGGATCTCTTTATCGCCTGGGTGCTCAAAGCGGGCGTCCTGCGCTACGGTGGCATCAAGCTCTACCGCACCGTACTCCCGTTCTTCCTCGGCCTCATCCTCGGCGACTTCGTCACCGGAGCGTTCTGGTCGTTAGTCGGGCTGGGATTGGGTACAGAGATTTACAGGACATTCCCCAACTAAGTAGTCGTCCAAAATCAACTTCCTGTTCTTTGGTGTAGAATAGACGGGTCAGCCACTCCATTTTCTACGGTGAAGAAACCATGCCAAATAGAGAAATCTATATCTGCCAATGTGACCTCTGCCAGCAAGACGTTGAGCAT
>NZ_JANNYP010000569.1:0-17538 GCF_031410135.1 Armatimonas sp.
GTAAAACGCACAAACTCTCCGGCCTTGAAGGCGCTCTTCCAGCAGGCATCGGAGAGATCGCCATCTATCTTGGGGGCTGTTTTTGTGGTGGGAAGCGCAAAGCTCTCCCGCTGTGCAGGGCCTGATGCTCCGGCGGGGCCACTCATGAGAAAGGCGACGAGTGCACAACTCGCCGCCTGGAAACCTTTGCTATCCATGCTGGGATACTTTACGCGTTTCTCCGACTTGAGTTCCCAAAAATTACTTTGTGATCATCCGTGTTCTAAATCCTGGGTCGGGCGCTTTGTCAAAGATTGCTTTCTGGGCTGGCGTGAGAAGATTACGTTGCTCGTCACGCTTTTTCTTCTGGGTTGCTTGGATCTCTCCGATAATTTTCATTGCATCACCCGAGCTGCCAGAGATCATGATGCGGCCTTCTTTACCACCCTGTGTCGCAAATTTCTCTTGCATCAGCTTGGCGTAGCGCCGCTCGATCTCGTCCCATTTTTTCTTCTGCTCAGGGCTAAGCTTGAGAGAGGCGAGCCATTTCTCACGTTCGGCCTTTCTCTTTTTGAGCTCTTCCGGGCTAGGTTGCCCCATTCGCATCTGAGTGCCCTCAGGAGCGGAGAAGCCACCCCGGCCCTTTTCTTGTGCCTGGGTCTGTGCGCCTGCCGAGAAAAGTAAAAGCCCCAACATCGCCACTGCTATCTGTTTGGTCATTGTCACAACCACCTCCAGACGAGAGACGAGCCAGGGCTTTAAATCCGCGAAACGCGTTTACTTAGATTTGAGCAGGTCGCGAATCTCTGTGAGGAGCACTTCTTGCGCAGGAGGCGGTGCAGGTGCGGCGGCGGCTTCTTCCGCTTGCTTCTTCTTCATGGCATTGATGGCTTTGACGACCATGAAGACAGCAAATACTAGAATCAGCGTATTCACGGCGACGGTCATAAACTGGCCGTAACCGAGGATAACAGCGCCATCAATCTTGCGGGCTTCTGCCAGAGCCTTACCTAGAGGGACATCTCCCTTGAGGACAACGTAGGAATTGGCCCAATCTGCCTTTCCTAATAGTCCTGTCAGCGGAAGAACCATCTCATCAATAAACGATTTTAGAATAGTGCCAATGGCTCCTGCTGCCAACACACCCACGGCGAGATCTACCGCGCTCCCCGATCCAACAAATTCACGAAATTCTTTTACAAGTGACATCTATGTTTCCTTTCAAGTTAGCCTTTTATAAGGCACCGTTGCATCAGATCGCCTATTATACAAGAAATGTTTCCAATATTTGTATGTTACGAACTTACTATGAAGGACGCGCCCGCTTCGGTGAGCTCACGAGCACGGGTGCGGGTGGCGGCTTCGGCATAGACACGGACGAGTGGCTCGGTGCCGGAGGGGCGCAGGAGCAGCCAGGAGCCATCGGTGAAGTCGAGCCGAGTGCCATCGCGGCGACGGATTGCAGCGATCTCGGCTCCCGCTAGGTGAGTCTCTCGAAAGCCCTGGAGTGCCGTATGGATACGGTGCATCTGGGCGGGTGTGGGCCTCAGGTTGATCCGTAGATACTCATGTGGCCCCACTTCCTCGGTAAGCTCAGACAGAAGCTCGGGGAGGGATTTTCCGGAGAGAGCGACTGCCTCCAGGACTAAAAGCGCAGAGAGAACGGCATCACGCTCGGGTAAGTGGCCTGCGATACCAAAGCCCCCGGACTCTTCTCCCGCGAGCAAGATATCCTCGGTGAGCATCTTCTGGCACAGAAACTTGAAGCCAATGGGGGTCTCGATCAGAGAGAGGTTGTGCGCGGCGCAGAGCTTGTCTATCATCCGGGTCGTGGAGACGGTGCGCACGACACTGCCTTTGCCATCACGGGTGCGAATGAGATGACGCAAGAGAAGCGCAAAGAGCTTGTGGGCATCCACGTACGCCCCGGAAGCATCGCAGGCACCCAGACGATCCCCATCGCCGTCTAGTGCGAGCCCTAGCGTTGCTTGTGCGGCAGGCACGGCGGTAAAGAGAGCCTCCAGGTTCTCAGGAGTCGGATCCGGGATGACGCCGCCAAAGAAGGGGTTGCGTTCGGTGCGAATCTCTTGAATGGCGACACCCGCTGGGGCGAGAAGCTGGGTCAGGTAGCCCGCCGCCGCGCCATGAAGGGCATCCACCACCACAAGGCCCGCCGCCGAGAGCCTCTCCAACGGAACAAAGCGAGCGCAGTGTGCCAAGTAGGGAGCCGCCAGATCGGTGACCTCGACAGCTCCGCCTTCCGTGCGAGCGGTGCCTCCACTCATGAGTAGCTCGCGCAATTTCTCCTCAATCCGCGTGGTCATCTCAGGTGAAGCAGGGCCGCCGTAGTTGGCCTTCACCTTCAGGCCTGAGAAAGAAGCAGGGTTGTGGCTTGCCGTGACGACAAGACCCGCCGCGGCTCCAAAGAAGCGGCAGGCAAAACTCACGGTAGGAGAGGGACAAGCGCTCCGGGAGAGGCGTGCACGCAGCCCATTGGCCGCAACCACTTCCGCCGCCGCACGGGCCAGGAGATCGGACTGGGAGCGGGTGTCGTAGCCGATAATCACGCCCTCGCCGGGCACGGCATCGGACTTGACCCAGTCACAGAGCGCTTGGGTGACAAGACGGACATTCTCAAAAGTCACATCGTCGCCCAAAATGCCCCGCCAGCCATCGGTGCCGAAGCGAATCCCTGCCCGCTGGACTTCACTCTGGCTCGGCAGATGCGCCACCACGGACGCAATCACAGCATCGGCCCCTACCACGGCTCCTGGGCGAATTCTGGCTCCTGCACGAACCGTACAGTGGTTGCCCAGAATGCTCCCGCGAACCTCGGTCTGCTCCTCTAGGACGCAGCCACGCCAGATCACGGAGTCCTCAATAAGCGCTCCCTCCCCAATCTGGCAGCGTGAGCCAATGACCACGGTTCCCCGTATCTGTGCCCCACGCCCCACATCCGTGTGGTGGTTGAGAAAGACGCGTCCTCGAATCTCGGCAGTGGGGTGAATGGTTGCGCCTTCTCCCACCCAGACTCCCTCGCGAACCTCGACCCCCTCAATCCTCGCCTCGACACGCTGCTCCAGCACATCCGACTGCGCACGCTGGTAGTCTGTCAGAGTCGTGATGGAGCGCCAGTAGCGGTCTTGAGCCACACAACCATAGACCGGCGCTCCTTCCGCGACAAGCTGGGGAAAGAGCTGGCGCTCAAACGAGAACTCGGTGCCTGCGGGAATGCGGCGCAGGATATCGCGGCGGATCACATAGATTCCCGCATTGATCGTGTCCGTGGCGACCTCACCCACGGGCGGCTTCTCTGCGAAAGCCAGCACGCGGCCCTCCGCATCGCGCACCACCGCCCCGTAGCGTGATGCATCCGACACCGTGGCGAGCAAGATCGTGACCGCCGCCTCTTTTTCTTCGTGGAAAGCAATTAAGGCACTGAGATTGGCATCGGTAAGCACATGCCCATTGAGCACGAGAATATTCTTGCCCACCAAGCGATCCGAAACGGCCCGCACTGCTCCTGCCGTTCCGAGGGGGACTTGCTCACGGTGATAACGCAGAGTCAGCCCCAGCTCCTTGCC
Source organism: Armatimonas sp. (assembly GCF_031410135.1). Taxonomy (GTDB): domain Bacteria; phylum Armatimonadota; class Armatimonadia; order Armatimonadales; family Armatimonadaceae; genus Armatimonas. Next base: position 3,564 of record NZ_JANNYP010000569.1, read on the forward strand.
TTCTTCAAAGCGGCTCTCAAAGACCTCAGGAAGCACCTGGAGGCAGAGAATGGCATCGGAGATACTATGCCGCTTAAGAAGCTCCAGCGAGTACTGAACCAGTGGTTTTGCCACAATCGGAAGCATGGCGCGGGGGGTTCGCGCCGTCAGTGGATAGAGGGGAGCGCCGCGTTCCCCTGCGAGAATGACAGCCTGCATTACCTGTATTGTACACCAGCTAGAACAATCACGAGAAAACTGGTAATTTTTTCAATGATTTATTTACCTGGGTATGGCAAATATAAAGTACAGAGCACCGAAGAGAGAGATCGGGCTCTGGACTGTAAGGAGACAGAAGATCTTCCATCAGTCATGAAGAGAGAAAACAGGAGGGATACAGCCCCATGGGCGTTTATACCAATAGCGGAGTGTCATCGGACAGCCAAGTGAAGCTCACCAAGCGTGAGGTCGAAGTGTTGTCTTTAGTCATCGAAGGTAAGTCGAGCAAAGAAGTTGCCGACCAGCTCTATGTCAGCAAGCGGACAGTGGATTTCCACCTGGCCAATATCTACAGCAAGCTGAGTGTTACGAATAGGCTCCAAGCTTTCCGCGAGGCAACTCGTCGCGGCCTGCTTGCCTATCCGGGTAGCGGAAACCCACAGTAGTTCCGATTTGCACGAGAGCCCCCGTGTTGCGCCAGCGGCACGGGGGCTATTTTTATGGCGCCTTCGCCTTTGCTTTTTTCTTTTCCTCTCTCATACGCTCAACATAGATCTCAAGCATTTCTTTGCCATGACCTTGGCTTAGCTCTTGGATACGCTGTTGACCAATCGGTGGAATTTTATTCCAGTCTCCCCCCGACTCTTGAACGGCTTTGCGGATCACTTGATCGGTGTCCTCTGTTTGTTTCTCGTAGTACTCTTTTTCCGTGACGCCAGGAGACGGATTGACTTTGGGCTGCACAGACGCAGGCACGGAGGAGAAGATCACAATGATAACAATAAGGATCACAGCGCCAAGTGCCACTGGTGTTCCGTAGGCTTCGATCCAGGAACGTTGCTTGGGCAGTGAGAAATCATCTTTCATTTTGTTGTCTCTTGAACGGTGGTGTAGCGGTCTAGGGAGGGCTTTGGTATCGTTTGCAACCGACCGCTGGGCCAGCGGACGGTGAGGCGATCTATCTTGGTGGCGTCTCCCAAGCCAAAGTGGACACGGGCATCGGATGAGGACATGTAGGAGCCATCGGCATGGCAGTGTCGGACAATCTTGCGGTTTCCTATCTCCAGCGTCACAAGGGCACCGTAGGCATCCCGATTTGCGCCTGTACCCACGAGTTTTAGCCCTAGCCAGTGATTCTTGCTGCGGCTTTCATTATGGAGAAGTAAGGGCTCCCCTTCGGCATCCACGATCAGCACATCTATTTGTCCATCATTGTCGAAGTCCCCCGTGGCCAGCCCCCTCCCGATAATGGGTTTTTGAAGGTCAGGGCAGCGCTTACTGATATCCTCAAAGCGGGCGTAGTGGTTGGCTCCAACCCCCTGATTCTGAATGAGCTGGGATGCTTGGCGAAAAGTGGTGCTCGTGTCTATGTCCGCGATATTGTCTTGGACATGCCCATTGGCAACTGCAACATCAAGCCAGCCATCGTTGTTAAAGTCGAAGAAACGGATTCCAAAGGCGACAGGCGGCGTGGTGCTATTGCCGATTCCTGCGGGGTAGGCCATGTCTGAGAAAACTTTACTGCCCTCGTTGTGATAGAGAGACTTGGTCTCGTTCTGAAACGTGGCGACCAGCAGATCAAGGCGACTGTCGTTCTCCACATCACCCCAGTCAGTGCCCATCCCGCCGTGCACATTGCCGTCGCGATCGTAAGCGGTTCCTGCTGTGGTTGCGAGATTGGTAAAACCGCTGGGGCCTTCTTGGAGAAGATCGCCCGCGATCTCATCGTTTGCGAAAGCAATGTAGGGACTGGTCTCATCTTCGGGGAAGAGTGCGGCCACACCGAGACCGCGGCCTGTCGAGGCCTTTAGAACAATGCGCTGCGCTTTTCCTGTGGGGGAAAAACGGTACAGAGTTGCGGGAACGGGGGTGTAGCTACGGGGGCCACAAGAAGTCAGGATCATTTTGCCGGACTTATCTTTTGCCTCACAGAGCAGCTTGATGCCTGGTTCTGGTCCGAAGATCGCGTAGTTGCAGACGACAAGATCCAGCAGTGAGGATCGTCCCCGAGGCACAAAGGCGGCGGATGTTCCCCATGTTTCGGGTGAGAGTCCTTGGGCCACCGTGACATCGGTGAAGCTCTTGCCCGCGTCATTGTGTAGGAGCCGACCCTCACGCCAGCCCGTGAGATAGAGATCGGAAAAACCGTCTCCGTCGTAGTCCCCAATAGCACAGCCCAGAAAGTGTCCGGACAGCGCCCCAATCCCTGTCGCTTCGGAGACATCGACAAACTTCCCTTTACCATCACCCTTAAAGAGTGCAGGCTTGGAGCCGACGAGCAAAATATCAAGGTTGCTGTCGCCGTCGTAGTCTAAAAACGCGCACCCATTGCCGATGGTCTGGAGGATATTTAAGGGACGCTTGCCGGGGATCTCCCAACGATAGCGCATTCCGGATTCCGCAAGGACATTCCGAAAGAGAGGTGCTTCTTGGGGGGCTTTCCCTTTTCCTTGGGGACAACCAACAAGAAAAACTCCCCCTCCGGCTATCGCCAGAGAGGAAGTCAGCAGTGCCTGTAAACGATGTTGGTTAGCGCGGTGCACCGCCGCTATAACCTCCCTGGCTTCCGCTGTAGCCACCAGGGCGGCTTCCGCCATAGCCACCGCCGTAACCGCCACCATAGCCGCCACTCTGACCAGGTGATCCTACACGTGGGGCACCACTGGTGTTTTGTTGCTTATAGCTAGTGGAATAGTTTGCTGCGTTCATGCCTTTGTGCTTCATCTCTTCTTCTTTTGAAACTCCAGCAGGGATAGGAGGCTCTGCGAGGAATACTTTGTAGAGAACTCCTAAAAGAAGAATCGCTCCGATTGCTGCCAGAGCAATCCAAAGGGGTTTTATTTCACTTTTCATTGTTTGTTTTAAGGCCTTTCTTGGTTGTTTTGAGACTCTGTCTCAGAGACTGCCAAAACGACGGATTGCTTCCCGACGGATTGCATCCGCCTCATTGGCTTTGTCCTTTTGACGGTAGTACTGGATGGCTTTTTGATAGCCCGATTTTTGGTTGGGGTGATCGGCAATCTCCATGAGTAGATCTACTTCTTCTTGTTTACTTCGTCGCCGCTGCTCGTAGATTTGTGTTGCGTCTGCTGCTTCTTTTTCGTGGCCCGCGGCTCGCTCGGCCTTGGCAAGGCGTAGATACGCGATATCACTTCCCGGATCCATGGCAACTGCCTGCCGAAGCTCTGTCACCGCGACGGGCCAGTCTTGGCGGCGTAGCGCAAGAAGTCCACGAACATAGTGTAGGGTGGGCTGTACAAGAGGATCGCGGTCTGCTTCATCAAGGTGCTTCTCTACCTGAGCCGGGTCAAAGCTCGCCTCATCGGTATCCGTGAGCAGGGCCGCCATTCGGGCATGTGTCTGAGTGTCCTCAGGAGAGAGAGCTAGGAGCTGAGCGCCGCAAGCCAAGGCCTTATCGCGTTCACGCCGTGCCACCAGCATCTCAAAGCGTTTTGAGAGTAGGGCAATACTCTCGGGCTCTTTTTCGAGCGCTTTTTCAATGAGCCCTAAGAGCTCGTTGGTAGTTCGCCGAGGGCCAATTTCTACTTGCTGTCTCTGTTGAATATCAAAAAGAACCCGCTCGCCTGGGGTTGGGTTTTGTTGTTGTTTCTGGATGGCGGTCAGAAGCTTTTGGCGATACAGCGGCATTTTCTCGCGCTGGAGGTCGCTGATCTGGGCATAGTCCACCGAGGCTTCCCGTATACGTCCTAGCGAGAGTAGAGCATTGCCTCGGGCCTCTAGGGCACCCGGATTGTTCTGTCCATGCCGCACGGCAAGACGTGCAAGCGCTAGAGCTTCTTTCCCGAAACCAAACTCTGTCAGGTCGTTGGCAGCGAGAATCAGTGCCTTGGGCGAGTCGAGTGCGGCTCCAATAGCGCTGGCATAGTGACGTAGTGTCAGCTCGGGCTGCCCACGTTTCGCCATGAGATGCGCCATCTGACGATGGATTTCCTTGTTCTTGGGATCCTTGACGAGCTGATCTCGTAGCTGGCGAGTTGCCTCGGCATCTTTCTGGCGCTCTTCGTAGATTTTTTGCCAGCGACTGACCTGGCTGGTATCTCCCGCAAGGCGATAGGCCTCCAGTAAGTACTTGGCGCCCAGCGGCTCACCTGGCGCTAAAGTATCGGCTTTCGTAAGCAAGGGGAGCGCTTCGGCGACTTGCTTTCGTAGAAGTAAGGCCCGGCCCAGAAGGCGCATGCTCTCGGCATCGTCGGGACGTGTGCTCTGTAGCTTACGGAGAAGTCCCTCCGCCTCCGTGATGGACTCTGGCTTGGTTGTATCCAGCAGCAGCTCGGCAAGTGCTCGGGAGAACGCACTCTGCTCTGGGGCAAGACGCACGGCTTCACGGAGCGAGCCAATAGCGGCCTCAGGATTGCTTTTGGTTTCTAGACGACCCAGGTAGGCATGGGCCTCCGCGTTTTGAGGGTTCGCTTTGAGGGCCGCAAGTATTGCCTCACGCGCTCCTCCCACATTGAAGAAGTAGTCGCGCACTTTGGCAAGCAGTGTCCAGGCATGACTATTCTGGGAGTCCAGTCGGATGGCAGTCTCTAGCTCCTCTTGGGCACGCTCCATCGAGTTTTGCGAGCCGTAGAACTCACCGAGTAGGGTGTGTCCCTCGGAGCTGCTGGGGTGACTGCGGACAAACTCCTGGAGATAGCCCTGCGCTCCGGTGACACGCCCCGTTGCCATCAGCACATCAGTCCAGGCGCGACGGATTCGAACTTCATCGGGACTCAGCCCGGCAGCACGCTCAAGAACGCCCAGTGCTTCCTCAGAGCGGCCCGCCGCCTGTAGACGACTCCCAAGGTGGTAGAGATAAATCGGGTCGTTCTGGTGGGTGAGAAATCCTTTTTCTAGCTCAGGCAGGGACAGACGCACCGCTTCTTGTTCTCGGGATGAGGGAAGGAAACGGGCGGCACGCCACCAAAGAACCCCGGCGAGGGGCACTAGAAGGAAGGCGAGGGTTGTAACCAAACGACGCTGACGCATAGGGGGTCAAAAATTGGGGGAAGCAAGCGCTTCCCCCTTTTTTCTTACCAGGAAGTACAAGTGTACCTCTTGGTAGGCTAACTAGCGGTTATGCCAGATATCGTCTGGCGTACCGATCTTAACAGCAAGCTTGCCACCCTGAATCGCCTTGGCATGACCATCCGCAAAGACAAAGTTCCCCAGACCGCTGTGCGGGAACAGCGGACGGCGGCTACCGTTGTTGCCTTGGCCTGATGCGATATTCCACTCGCCCTTGCCATCACCAGGCATCGCCATATCCCAGTCCACGGTTGCGTCCCAGGTAGGATCACCGGGATCTTTCCGCCAAACATCTGGCCTGAAGCGGTAAGGCCCACAGGTTGTCGGGTTGTTGGCTGCTGTACCATTGCGTGTACCACAGTAAGCAGAGCCATCGGCGTAGTTGGGATCAACCCCAGGTGATGTACGCCCTGACTTGGCGGCTTCTCCAATCATCACGAGGTTTGCCGGCTCCGTAATAGCGGCCATGCTCACACCCGCATTGTTCCAGTGGTTAGTAGGCGACTGTGCCCACCGGTTGGCGAAGTGTGCTTGGTTATAGCCATAGCTCGTTACCCCGATACGGGTGCTGGGGCAGATCAGAATGCTATTGTTGGTAGCATTACCGGTGTACATGGATGTCCCGTTCCTCTGGATATACGGGTTGAGCACCCAGCGCCACATCGTGCTTCCATCGGGCTCGCCCCAGCCGCACATATACGTCTCATCGTAGTCCTGAATGTACATCATGGACGCGGTGCCGATTTGCTTCAGGTTGGAGAGGCAGCTGATGGAGCGTGCTTTCTCACGGGCCTGTGCAAAGACCGGGAAGAGAATCGCGGCGAGAATCGCGATAATCGCGATCACCACGAGGAGTTCAATGAGCGTAAACGCTCTACGGTTGCGAAACATTGCAAAGTACCTCACATTAGGTTTGGAATTTAGTGTCTGATCTTCTTTTTTAAGTCGAGTCTCGTACGACCAGAGTTGGCGGGAAACGCTTCACTCTAGTCTCGGCTTTGACGTTCTTCTTCTCGATAAGGTTCGCAAGGCCCTGCACGACGGCTTCTCCGATCTGGTGCATGGGCTGCTGGATGGTCGTTAAGCCTGGTGTCATGTACGAAGCGACCGGCCAGTCGTCATAGCCAATCACGGTAACGTCCTCGGGAACGCGCAGGCCCTTATCACGCGCCGCTTGGAGAACGGCAAGAGCAATACCATCGTTGCCCGCAAAGATCGCCGTGGGGGTAGACGTTTTCTCCAAATACTGCTGAACGGCGGCATAGACGACCTCTGCTTGAAACGAGTGAGCGATGAAGTCTTGGTCATTCGGCTCGATTCCCCACTCGCGTAGAACTTGCTCAAAGACGGCGCGTCTCACTTGCGTGCTCTCTTGGTTCGGATTGCCGATGGCATACACAATCTTGCGGTGCCCTCGCTCCCACAGGTGCTGCATCCCCAGCCGCATTCCCACTACATTGTCCACGTCTACACAGATCGTCGCATCGTCTTCGTAGAAATCTCCGGCTCCTACAATTCCCAATGGAATCCCGACGCTTTTCAGGCGCTTAGGCAGGTCCTGCCCGAGCCGGGGGGCGATCATTAGCATGGCATCGGGCTGCTGTGCTCGAATGTGGTGCTCGATGTCTTTGTCAGTTCCTGCCGTAAAGAAGGTGATATTGTAGCCACGCTGCCGCGCTCCCGCAAAGACGCCTGCTAAAATTCCGGCGTAGTAGTTATTGGTCACGATCTCGGACTGCTCATCGCCTACCAGAATCCCCATGACATGAGTTCGCTGACGAACAAGGCTCCGCGCCACGGCATTGGGGTGGTAGTTGAGGCGACGCATGGTGGAGACCACACGCTCCCGTGTCTCGGGACGAACGGCGCGGGGGCCATTGTTTAGGACATAGGAGACGGTCGCCACGGACACGCCACTCTCTTTTGCAACATCGCGGATTGTTACCATCATTGATACAATGCGATTGTATCTAAACGGTTAGATTTTGTCAAGAGGCTCTAAAAAAGCGCTTCCCGCACCGGCTTGCCGTCCCAGGCCGCAGGAGCTTCCACCCCCAGTAAAGCCAGTGCCGTCGTCGCTGTGTCACAGGTAGAGACAGGGTCCGTGAGAGTCACGCCACGACGGATCCCTGCCCCAAAGGCAATCCAGGGGATCAGCATGTCTTCATCGGAGGCGGTGCCGTGTGTCTTGGCATGTCCCCCATGGTCGGCGGTCAGGATAACCGCACTTTCTTTGCTGATGCCTGCCTTCTTGATCGCTTCTAGAACGATCGCGAGAGCCTTATCTTCATCGGCAAAGGCTTGGATCTGCTCGGGCGAGCCCCAGCCCTTGCTATGGCCCGCCCCATCCGAGTCGGCAAAGTGGATAAAACAGAGGTTGGGCTTATTTGCACGAATGTAGCCCGCCGCCGTCTCCGCCACGATCTTGGCACTGTACTCCGGGACGGCAAACGCATTGAGGCTTTTGGGTTGGTAGAGATGCGCGAACTTCTCTTTTCCCGCAAAAAGCGCGGTGGACTTCTTCGCCTTCTTCGCAATCGCAAAGACCGTCGGCACACCCACCACACCCTTTTCTGGTTTCCAGTCGTTCCAGTCTATCTTATGGGTCTTGGGCAGCACCCCTGTGAGCATCGACGTGTGCGAAACAAGGGTGATACTAGGGAAAACCGTCCGCGCCGCCCAAGTGCCCGCGCCCTCTTTGAGGAGCCGCTGGAGCGTGGGCATGTAGCATTGCTGCATCACCGAGGGCTTGCCGCCATCGAAGCTAAAAATAAAGACGTGCTCAGCACGGGGGGTACTCATACCTCCGTTGTACCCGAAGGGAGAAGCGAATAAATCCCCTAGTCGGCAGAGTTTGAGGGGACGATTCCCTGGGCCTTGAGCGCCTGTACCAGCTTCTCCGCAAGCGCGGCACTTCCCTCAATATTGGGATGCAGTGGCCCGCTGTACCAGCCCGTGCTATCAATGTAGTACACGCGCGAGTCCCCCGCAGCATTGCAAGCGCCCACAGCAGCTTTGATATCCTCCCCATGTGCGCCACCAAACGGGCGCAGGGCGACAAGTTTCGCTTTAGGGTAGGCACGACGTATCTGTGCCAGATACTGACCATAGAGCCCATGATATTCGGGAGAAGGCGGCTCGTTGGTGCCTTGATTGATCACCACCACATCGGGCTGCCACTTATCACGCGGGCAACCGGCGTAGAAGAAGTCAAACGCTGCTAGGGCTCCTGGCGCACCACCGCTTCCCACAAGCTTTAGGCCCGTTGCCCCAAAGCCCACCTGTCGCCACTCCGCCCCGAGCGTGAGCGCGGTCTGCGCTGCGTACGACTGCCGAGCATCGGCGAGCCAGGGCCAGGTGAAGGGAATTCCCGGTAGCACGCCCGCGCGGCCCTCGTTAACAATCACGCCCTCGGTGATGCTGTCGCCCAGAAACTCCATTGTGAGCTTGGGCTTACGCCACTGTAGGAGCGCCCGCTCTAGCTTCTGCGCTTCAAAGCCGGTGAACGTCACGCTGGCGATCAGCGGCGGCATCCAGCGACTCTGGTGCTCGTCGAGGCCGCGCACCATTAGCATCACGGTGTGCGAGCCCTTAACCAGCCCCTCGGCTAGTGTCACACTTGCCGCGAGCTCGCCCTCCTGCCACGCGCCATCGTCTATGCGCCACGCGATGGTTGGGTACGAACCCTCTTTGGTGCACTCGCAGTGAGGCCTATTGAGGGAAAGATCAAAGCTCGCCTTGAGGCTCGTGCCCGAGAACCGTGCCTTGACATAGCTACCACTATTGACCGTGACAGCGCGTTCTTTGCCACGCACGTCCCACCGCCCGAAGAAACAAAGCTCTCTTGACCACATAAAACCTCTCCCCTAGCCCCTCTCCCGGGCGTTCGTGCCTCACTGGGAAAGGGGACACGATCTGAACCCCCTTCCCCAGCGACGAAGGAGCGTCTGGGGGAGGGGGCAGGGGGAGAGGTTACTTGTCGATCGCTAAGCCCTTGACATCTTCATTGGCCTGCCCCATGGCCTCGGCGAGGCTGGGGTGGGAGTGGACGGTCTTCATCAGCTCATCCACTGTGTTTTCTAGCTGGATGCTGACCACGGCCTCCATGATGAGGTCGGTGGCGTGGGGGCCGATGATATGAACCCCGAGGATCTCGCCGTACTTGGCCTCAGCGACGACTTTGACAAAGCCTTCGGTCTGGTTGATCGCCATGGCTTTTGCAAGGTTGCGGAAGGGGAACGTGCCCGTCTTGACCTCGTAGCCCTGCTCTTTTGCTTGCGCCTCGGTGAGGCCCACGGAAGCCACTTCTGGCTCGGTGTAGATACAGCTGGGGATCGCCTTGTAGCTCATGGTCGCCGCGTGGCCGCAGATATTCTCCGCCGCCACAAGGCCCTCCGCCGTGGCTGTGTGCGCCAGCCCGGAGCCGATCACATCACCGATGGCATAGATGCCGGGGACACTGGTTTCGAGCTTGTTGTTGACCGCGATCGCCGCGCGGCCCTTGGGCGAGCCCAGCGTGATGCCCACACTCTCTAGCCCGAGGCCGGTCGTAAAGGGTGTGCGGCCCGTGGCGATTAGCACCACATCGGCAGGCAGGCTCTTCTCCGCGCCATCTTCTCCGGCAAAGAACACTTCTTTCTTGCCGTCTTTATCCTCGACGCGGGTTACTTTGACGCCGGTCTGGATCGCGACGCCCTGCTTTTTCAGGCTCTTGGCCAGCTCCTTGGAGAGGTCCTCGTCCATGTTGGCGATGATGCGCGGCAGGAACTCCAGCACGGTGACTTTCGAGCCTAAGCCGGCGTAGACATAGGCAAACTCCACACCGATCACGCCACCGCCGACAATCACCAGCTCGCCCGGCACTTGCTTGGCGCTCACGGCCTCGTTGCTGGTCCAGAGCGGACCCGTCGCCAGCGTGCCGTCGGCTTTCTTGGCCTTCACGGCGGCGTTGTCGACCCAGATATCGGCGCTGTCCACACCGGGAATCGGTACCTTGCTCGGGACAGACCCCGTGGCGATAATAATATTAGCCGTGGTGATCTTCTCGACGGAGCCATCCGCCTTGGTGACTTCCACGGTGTTCTTGTCTAAGATCTTGCCGTAGCCCGCGACATGCTTCACTTTGGCGCTCTTGAGCAGGAACTCGACCCCTTTGTTGAGCCCGGTGACGATCTTATCCTTGCGGCCCATCAGCGCAGGAAAATCATAGCCGACGTTCTCGGCGATTAGGCCAAAGTCCTTGGCATGCTTGAGCGTGTGGAGCGCCGCGACCGAGCCGATCATGGTCTTGGTTGGGATACAGCCCCAGTTCAGACAGGTGCCTCCCGGATTATCGGACTCGATACAGACCACCCGCGCCCCCAGCTGCGCCGCTCGCTTGGCCGCCGGATAGCCGCCCGGCCCCGCTCCGATCACGACAACATCCGTATCCTTCGACGGGTCAAAGTTCGCCTTCCCGCTCATTGCATTAACTTCCTTCCAGACAGACAAAAAGGCCGCAGATCCGGCCCTTGTAAATTTCCTCTCTAGTGTACCCCACCTGTAACGCTGCCGTAACGTTGGCCTGTATAATGCAAACTAATCAAGACACTTTTAAGGAGAAAGTGATGTTATTTCCGATCCCACTGACCATGCCCGCCTTGGTCTATATGGTTTGCCCGAACGACGACGATGCTGATCTAAAAGGTATGCCACTTACCAGCGTCCACAAAGAGGCTCTAGCGGCACTCAAGAAAGAGGGCTACAAGCGCACCCGCGTCGAAGAGGACGATTTAGTCCTTGTGGGAAGTGCCACCGAGGTAGATCTTCTCTCGCCCGATGGCAAAGAGAAGATCTCTCTGGTCTTCTACACGGAAGATGACAGCACGGTGGAGCGCGAGACGCTGGTGCCGGAGTCCAAAGCGGAGGCGACCACACGCTATGGCACGCTGCTCAAAGAGAAGTTCCCGAGTATTGTACTCACCTGCTACGAAGTCAACAGAAAGACCTACGCTGCCGTACAGGTAGAGCTTTCTGAGGCAACGCCCCAACGCGTCGTGGACGCTCTGGCGGAGACGAAAAAAGCCATCGCTTTCATCGAGCAAAACCGAGGCGCGGCTACTACACCCATCTCGACACCCACCAGTCCCCTTGAGGCGACGCTCAAAGACGCAAAGCTAAGCTACACGGAGATTGGGAACTTCTACCAGCTCAAGTACGACTTCAGCGACACAAAACGCAAGCAGACTGTCTATATCCGCAAGACGGAGGAGAGCTACAATAGCCTGAAAGTCCAGGAGATCTTCTCGATCTGCTACGACTCCAAAGACACACCCAGCGCCGAGCTGCTTCAGAGCGTGTTTCAGAAGCGATTCGCAATCGGGGGGCTGGTGCTGGAAGCTCCCAGCGAGACACAGACAAACTGGCGCATTCGCTTTCGGGCCACAATCACCACCTCGGCGCTGCCTGAGACCCTCAAGGAGTACCTCAATCTTGTCTCAGGCACCGCGGATAATCTGGAAAAAGAACTCAATCCTACCCAGGAGGATAAACTCTGATGCTTACGCCCTTTCTTCCCGCCCTCGCCGCCTTCGTGTTGTGTGTCGCGCCCCCGCAAGTGGATGAGGCAGGTAAAGCCCGCCTCAAGAGCGCTTTGGATGCCACGGGCCTCAAACATGAAGCCAGTCCCAGTGGCTTGAGCTACACCGTTCTCTTTGACCATCCTGATAAACGCCAGCAGAAGATTTTTGTTGGCACTGCTCCCACCAAGGTTGGTGGCCTGCTCACTCACCTGGTTTACACAACGGTCTGGATAAATGCCACCGCACCTCCCGATGACGCCTTGCTCCGTAAAGTGCTTCTCCAGAGTAAAAAACTGGGTCAGTTCTATCTCTTCAAAGACACCAAGGGCACCTGGGCGCTTCGCTTTGGGGCGCACTTCGATGCCACGGGTCTGAAAGACATCTCGGAGAAGGGCGACACGCTTGCCACAACGCTCAAAGACCTGATCTTCTTCGTCAATGCCGTCGGAGAGGAGACCGATAAGATGCTCAACGGGGAGAAGGATATCAAGTAGCCATGCTTCCTCCTGCACTAGTTGTGCAACAGTCCCCTGAGAGTAGCCTGGCCAGGCTCGCGCCTGAGCTTCAAACCGCCGTCGCCGAGCTCAAGCGCCTCGGCTACATGCTGAGCCAGGCAAGCGCACCGCCCAACACCCGTGGCGTGGTCGAGCTCAAGCACTCTGGCTCCCCCAATACGCTCGTGGTGGTTTTTCAGCCTGCTCAGGTAAAGATCCACCTGAACGTGCCCCTCAGTGACGCGCTCTACGGCCAGAGTGAGACACTCAAAAAACAGCTTGCGGCGGCCTTTCCCGAACTGGAACAGTTCTATTTAGGCTCCAGCGATGGCAAGAACTTGGCGAACCTGAGCCTCATCAGTACATCGGCAACCCCACCAACCGCCTGGTACGCCGAGACGCTCGCAACGCTCCAGCGCGCCGACAAGCAGCTCGTGGGCACTCCCTCACCACAGCTAGATGCGCTCGCCCTGGACGAGGCGTTCAAGTCGGGAGTTCAAGAGCACCTGAGAGCGCTGACGACGAACCGGTTTACCGTGTCACAGCTGGAGAAGAGAGAGTCCTCGGCGCTCACGCCGCCGTATTTTGTGCAGCTTCTTGCAAAAGATACAAAGGGTGACGAGAGCATGGTTGCCTTTTTTCCTCAGGCGAAAGCGACACTCTACACGACCAGCACCGAGATCAGCCTCACAAAGCCACGCGAGCTCGCTGAGCGAGAGCTGAGTGCGGAGCTAAGCAAGCTCCTCCCCGAAGCGAAAATTTCGTTCCTTGGCTCTCTGGCGACGCCAAGTATGTCTACGCTCAAGCTGGCCTATCCCGTCTCGGCGCGGGGACAATTTAGCTTGGTAGAGCAGCTAGAGAGCTTTCACCTGGCACGACTCTTTGCCCGGCGAGGCCCCGCGTCCTACTCCGAGAAAGAGCAGAAGCTCCTAGCAAAGCTCTCGGTCAATGCCTTTCAGAAATCGGTGATCACCCAGGTGAAGCGCGAGGGCTGGCGCATTGATGATGCCTATGGCTTCGCGCGCGAAAAAGAGCCGCTAGGGGGCTATCTGGCGATTTCTCGTAGCGAGGCTCCCGCTCCCAACGCGGCTCTGGCCCCCTTGAGCCTCAAGATCCATCACAACGCAGTGGACATAGATGCCGTCGGCTTTTTATCTGCCAAGAGCGAAGCCGAGCGAGAGCGTTTTCAGGAGCAGCTCCAGAAGACCTACCCGGCCTTCAAAGTCACCGTCCTCTCGTCCTCGCTGACCCCCGGCTACGATAGAGTTGTCCTCACGCTCTCCGAAGCACTGCCCGCCAGCGACGTGCCCATCAAACTCCTCGCCATCCTCCTGCGCCTCCAAGAAACACTCGCGCAGGTTACGAGTCCAGCTCGCTGAGCTTGACGGGGCGGCGCTCGACTGCCGAGAGCTCGGCGGCGAAGACGGCTTTGTGGGTCTCGAAGGCGGTCTCGAAGTCCGTGTAGGGCATGGGCTGGTTGTTCTGGAGCGCGTCAATAAACGCCTGGAACTGTGGCGGGTACGGATGATCGCTCACATCGCCGGAGTCCACGGTCGGAACCCCGAGCTTGGTCCAGAGGTCTTTGCTGAGGCCAGGCCACTGGAGCGTCGTGAGCTTCTCGTCGAGAATGCTGCCCGCACTACCGACGAGGTGCTGGTGGAAATAATACGGCTGGAGGCAGTCAATACACGAGGT
>NZ_JANNYP010000570.1:0-5942 GCF_031410135.1 Armatimonas sp.
CACGAGTCAATCCCGTGCCCGAGATTCTTGTTCTGGACAATGGGCCTATCCATACCAGTCGAGCCAGTCAGGTGGCGCTTGCTTCTCGTCCTTGGCTGACAGTAGAATGGCTCCCCAAGTATGCTCCTGAGTTGAACGCCATTGAACGTGACTGGCTTTGGCTCAAGCGCGATTGGTTAGCCAACCAGCTCTTTGGTAGTTTCGAGCAACTGGAGCGCCGCATTCACTGGTCGGTGGCTCAGATGAATGCAGCACGACTCGCTAAAACGTTGCTGAAATTAAACGAGTCTGCTTAGGTTCGCTTCGCAGAAGTCGGCCTAGACGGGGACTTCAGGCCCTGGGGAAAATAACCATGAGTACATTTCAAGCAACGGGAACCCGTGTGGGCGAGCCGACCGCGACGACAGCCGTGGTGTGGGTTCGGCTAACGGCAGCAGCGACGCGCAAGCCAGGGACGCTGGCAGAGTTTGAGGGCGCGTGTCCGGGCGCGGCAGGGCGGGTGCGTCTGCGCTACGGGACACGGGAAGACTTGAGCGGGGCGCAGGCAACGCCTTGGGTAAGCGTGGCCGAGGCGACGGACTTTACACACCACTTTGCACTGAGGGGCCTGAAGCCGGGGACGCGCTATTTCTACGCCAGCGAATCGGAGGGCTCCGAGGTGCGGGGAGCGTTTCAGACCGCGCCCACCGAGAAGACGCCCACATATCTGCGTTTTTGTGTGATGGCCTGCCAGGGCTACCCCGACCGTGGGCACGCCGACGGTCACGCGATCTACCCGGCGATGCAGGCACTCAGCCCCGCCTTTGCCTGCCTCACGGGCGATCTGGTCTACTACGACAACGACCCACCGCGCGCGGAGACGCCGCAGCTGGCGCACTACCACTGGGAGCGCATGTTCAGCCTGCCGCGCCTGCTGGCGTTCAACAAGAGTGTCGGGACGTACTGGCTCAAGGACGATCACGACACGCTCAATGACGACGCCTGGCCGAGCAAGACCATGGGGAGCTTTACATTTGCGGAGGGCCAGAAGATCTTCCGCCAGCAAGCGCCGCTTACCCAGGGGCCAAGCTACCGGACGTTTCGCTGGGGCCGAGATCTCCAAATCTGGCTCACCGATGGGCGTGATTTTCGCTCACCCAACACGCTGCCCGATGGGCCGGAGAAGACAATTCTCGGTAAGGTGCAGAAAGAGTGGCTCAAGCGCACGCTCAAAGAGAGCACTGCTACCTGGAAGCTGCTGATCTCCCCGACTCCGCTGGTCGGGCCAGATCGCGCCAAGAAGAACGATAATCATAGCAACGCGGGCTTTCAGCACGAGGGCGAGGAACTGCGGGCTTGGTTCAAGGCCAATGTCCCCAATAACTTCTTTGTGATCTGCGGTGACCGGCACTGGCAGTACCACTCGGTTCACCCCGAGACGGGCCTGAATGAGTTCTCGGTCGGGGCCGCCAGCGATGAGCACGCGGCAGGCACGCCTGGCGAGAACAAGCGCTATCACAAGTTTCATCGGGTCAAAGGCGGCTTTCTCTCCGTGACGGTCAAGAGTAAGAGCCTTCTCTTCGAGCACCGCGATATCCACGGCACTGTGGTCTACACCTACACGCTCAGCAGCCCTAGTGCGCGTCTGGGGTAATGCCAAGCACCACATCAAAGCCTGCTGTCAGCTCTCCAATCTTGGAGCCCTTGAGCGGCTTGAACTCGGAGAGCAGGAGCTTGCGCTGCGGCTCCGGGATGCCCTTTAAGGGACCGTCGGTCTGGTTTTGCGCCTCGCCTGCGATGTAGCACTGCGTGACGAACTCTTTCTTACCTTTGAGCTTTACTGCAACATGGATGTGTGGGGTGCGACCAGGGTAGGGAACCGGCTTGATCGTCCGAAACAGATACTCGCCCGTAGAGCCGGTGACAAAGCGTCCGAAGCCCTGGAAGCTCTTATCTTGCTTCTCTTTTTTCGGCGTGCTGTCCTGACTGTGGATATAGACACCGTTGTGGTCGCACTGCCAGATCTCCACCGTGGCATTGCGGATCGGGTTGCCCTGGCTGTCGAGAATCCGCCCGGAGAGATAGGTCACCACGCCTACTGCGGGCGTGAGCGAGTCGTTGATGGTCAAGAGATCGTTGTCGGTGTCCAGCGGGAGCTTGTCGGGGTAGAACGGCCCCTCGGTCTGTTTGGGCGTGCGTGCGAGCTCTTGGGCAAATGCGCCCGGCGTGGTGAAGAGTAGGCTACTCAGGGTCAAAAAACTTCGTCGTTGCATGGTAGGAGAAGCGTACCACAAAGCGGAATGATAGGCCATGCAAGTTTTACGCGGCTACACGATTCCGCTGGTAGACCTCGCGGCGCAGAAAGAGCGCCAGTTTCTTGTGGATCGCGAGCCGGGACAGTATCTGGGTCACCCGACCACGGTGCTGCTCGACGATAAAAAGACGATTCTCTGTGTCTATCCCAAGGGGCATGGGAAAGGGCCGATTCTCTACAAGAGAAGCCTAGACGGCGGCAAGACCTGGAGTGAACGCCTGCCGACTCCACCCAACTGGGTGACATCGCAAGAGTGCCCGACTCTCTTTCGCACCCAAGACAAGCAGGGCAAGAAACGGGTCTTGCTGCTCTGTGGCCTCTATCCGATCCGTCAGGCAATCTCTGAGGACGAGGGCCATACCTGGAGCGAGCTAGCCCCGATTGGCGACTACGGTGGGATTGTCCCGATGGGTTCTATGGTGCGCCTTGCCAACGGCGACTACTTGGCTTTCTTTCACGACGATGGCCGCTTCTACGCCAACTCGGGAAAGGCAACGGGTAAGTTCTTTGTCTACTCCGTGCGCTCTGCCGATGGCGGCGTCACATGGAGCAATCCGACGGTCATCGCACACCTGCCCGATGCGCAGCTCTGTGAGCCCGGCACGCTCCGCTCACCGGATGGGAAACAAATCGCGGTTCTGCTACGCGAGAACTCTCGCAAGCAGAACTCCTCTGTTATCTTCTCCAATGACGAGGGAGTCACTTGGACAAAGCCGCGCGAGCTGCCTGGCGCCCTCACAGGAGATCGGCACACGGGAGTCTACGCCCCCGATGGTCGCCTCTTTATCTCATTTCGCGACATGTGCCACGAGTCCCCGACCAAGGGCGACTGGGTGGCCTGGGTGGGCACCTACGACGATATTCTCATGGGCCGTGAGGGGCAGCTTCGGGTGCGCCTGATGCACAATACCAACGGCTCTGACTGCGCCTATCCCGGCGTGCTCTGCCTCAAAGAGGGCACGATCGTGACCACGACCTACGGGCACTGGGCTCAGGGCGAGCCACCCTATATCATGACTGTCCGGCTCAAACTCAGCGAGCTTGCCTAGAAATTCACACGGGTCTGGAGGGTGAAGCGCTTCTCCACGGTGGCCTTGCCACCTGCAGCGCGGCTGGGGACATCCCGCTCGTACTCGTAGAGCGCCCGAAGCGTAATATCTTTGGCGAACTTGTAGTTGGCACCTAGTCCGAGGGCAGTGGCGGACTGGGGTTTGTCGCCAAACTTCCAGCTCCGCATCACCCCGACAACGGTGATATGCCGCGAGACGGCCAGGTTGCCCTCGCCAAAGTATCCCCAGACTGGGTTCTGGTCGTCCGCCCCGAAGACTACCTCACCCCGAGCCAGGAGCTTATTCAGGTGATAGACCGCATCGGCTGCCATCCGGGTCTTGTCCACAAAGTTTCTCGCAGCCGAGGTTCCCGAAGCAGGAAGCCGGGTATCAAAAGTGGTCACCGGCCCACGTCCCGTCATGATCGAGCCGCCAAGCTGCAAGCGCCCGTCCTCGGCCTGCGTTCTAAAGCGACTCTCCAGCCGTGCCATGATCACTTTATTGCCATCAAAGTCCGAGCGGTTTGGGCCAGAGCCGGTTGTCGCGGCGATATAGTAGCGATAGGGGCCGTAGTTTCCCTCTAGCATTGCACCCGTATCTACCCGTAGCCCTAGAGACTTCTCGTAGAGCGTCTGGATCGGCTGAAGCGGTGTATCGTAGACGGCGGCTAGGCCAAAGGGGAGCACAAACTGCCCCGCTCGCACGGTGGCATCTACCCCGGGCAGTAAAAAGCGATAGAAGGCATAGACCTCGGAGGTACGCAGACGATTGAGCGCCGTGCCACGTGGCCCCTCGGACTCACTCACAAGCTGAAGCCGCATTCCACCGCGCTCATCGCCATCTTTGGGGTTTGCTTTAATGTAGTCTAGCGTGAAGCGCCCCGAGGCGATATAGCCACCGCGTGTGTCGTTGCTACCGTTGCGGTAGCGCCAGTCCAGCGCCCCACCAAAGAGCCAGGTCTCGGGAGTGCGGTAGAAAGGCTTGGGACCAATCAGATCGGGGTCACGGGAGGCAGTTGAGTCGGGGGGGCGTGTGGGCTGAAATGTCCCACGTGGCGGTGGCGGATAGACCGCAAAGAAGCTCGGGCGCTCGGGTGGTGTTTGTGTCTGTGCCAGCGCAGGCAGAGCGAGAAGCGCTGAGACGAGCACGAGAGCCACTTTCATAGTGTAAAAAGACTCTCCGGAACCCCCACATTGATCCGCGCTGCCTCCACGGTCTGAACGGCACCAAGTTTACCAAACTGGTTGTAGATCTCGACACGTGAGGGCAGAAATATCCCCGGTTTTAGCTCCCGTGCTTTAACATAGCGAATCTCTTTTTGGAGCTCACTCTCCGAGTTGTAGGAAAGGCGCTTCTCCGTGATAAAGGTCTTAGGGTTGAGCCAGACCAGCTCGTGGCTCTTGTTGTTGGTATTGCGCTGAACGAGCTTGTAGACCAGCAAAGCTCCCTCACGGCGCTGGAAGACAGCTTGATAGTCCGTCGTGAGCCAATCCTTGGCAAAGATTCCCACATCCATGAGGCTCTGCTTTTGGCCAGGGTTGTTTTGTACATCCTCGGTTTTTTTCAGCATCCCCACTTTGTAGGTTTTGGTATTGCCAACATAGATCAGCAGCGCAGAGAGTGGTCCTGCCTTTCCCTCGACTCGAAGTCGTCCCGGAGCTTTGTAGGTGAGCTCGTAGGTAGGGATACGGTAGGAGGTCGCAAACGCGCCGCCGATCTTTTTCAGCTCGTCAAAGTTCGTTTCTTCATGGACAATGCGCAGAGCCGCAAAGAGATCTTTAACTTTATCTGTGGTGGGAGCTTCTTGCGGGGTTTTCTGTTGCATCGTCTTGATCGTTATCTACTTTTTCTTAGGAGCGGGTTTGGTAGGTTCTTTGAAGCCTTTTAGAGAGTGCGCGTGGGCCTTGTACCACTCGCCTGCTGCCGTGCGTTTACCAGCGCCCTTAGGGTTCGTATGGCAGAACGCGCAGTTCTTATTCTCTTTTTTTGCGTAGGCAGGTAGGGCAAATGCATGGCTTGCGGTGCTCATCACCAGTGCCATTAACGCAAAACGACTTAGCATCTTCATAGCTTTTGTTCCTTAGTTCCGGGTGTCTGATTAGACATATCTCTCTTCTGAGAGTTTCAACTTATGGTTGAAAGGGAGGGGGGAGAGGGCCATTGGGCACGATCCCCGCGGGTGCCAGCAAGAGAGCATCTAAAGAGATAGCCCCTTCTGCACGAATTTCAACTTGATGAATACCTCGTGGTATCACGATGGAGCCACAATCATACCAGCTCAGTGTCCCGAGGGCAAATGTCTCACCTAGGGTGCGGGGGAGCGGCGCGTCGTTTCCTCCGAAAGGCTGGCCATCGAGTAGCACTCGGAAAGTCGCTCCTGGTGTGGCGGCTACATAGAGCCGAAGGGCTCCTTCAAGGTTGATGGAGATGGGGAAAACGGCTGTTGCGGGGGCGGCATCGGCAGGGCGATTGGTACTCACCAGCACCCGCGCTCCGCTGGCACCAGGGCGGTCATCTACCATGTCAAAAGTGTAGCCTGCGACTTGCTCGGCCTCAATCCAGACATAGGGACGTAGAAGAGCGCTCATCTGATCCACTTT
>NZ_JANNYP010000571.1:0-1411 GCF_031410135.1 Armatimonas sp.
GTCCAGCCCGAGGGCATCGAGCCCCCGTAGCGATCCCACAGCCCGATCCGTAGCGGCTTGAGCGGCAGAGCCTTGGTCTCGGGCACGGTCTCGACGCCTACGAAGTCCACCCCCAGCTCTATCGCCGCCTTCGCCACGATCTCCTGGGTTTTGGGCGTGTTGGCGATAAACCACTTGCCGCCCTCCAGCTGCCAGTGCACCTCGCCGCCTGCTTTGAGAACGCGATTGATCACAATAAACGCATCGTTGACGGCATGATCCACGAGCCAGCCCGCCTTCCCTGGTGTGAGCTTGCCAGGCAGTACACTTGCCTTTCCTGCAATCACCTCTAGTGGGGCCGTGAAGTCATCGAGAATCCGGTCGAATTGGACGCCCATCTGGTAGGCCAGCGTGTACCCGGCGTTGTCGTAGGGCGGCTTGGGCGGGCCACCGGGATAGGGAATGTCGTTGGGGTAGTCCTGCGGCTCGAACATGTCCAAGACGTGAGGGCGAAAGGCTTGCGCAGTCTTGACCACAAACGAGTGCGCGGGGTAGGTTTTCTCCCCGACGGTAAACGCCTTGCTTACCTGGTGAACCGTGATCCCGTTCTGACGCAGCGTGTTGATAAACTTCACCACGGTCGGGAAGTCCGGCTGGTCGGCAGAGAGAATATAGCCACGGGGGTCGCGCAGCTCGGGGGTGCGCAGGGCGGCAAAGCTTGGCTTTGCACTCTTTTTTACTTCGGCAATGCGCCGTGGGTAGTCTGTCCAGGTGTCGCGGCTGCCTTTGTCAATGGCGTTGCGGCCCATCTTGTAGATATTGTAGAGAAACTGCTCTCGATGGCGCGACGCAATGTCTAAAACTGCCCAGTTTGCGGTGAGGGAGTAGTCAATGGACTGCCGGAAGTGCCAGGTCTGTGGCGTGATGGGAAAGATATAGTCCTCCTGCGGGATTAACTTGTCGGGCGTGAAGGCGATCTCCATCGGGGTTGGGCTACCGATGGTCTCGGTGAGCAGGCCGATCATGTTATGAAAGTACGTCGTGGTACGCAGCCCCCCATTCCACCAGGTCTGGTAGCTTGCCTGCGAGCGCCGCACCGCGCCAGGCTTGTTCTCTAAAACAAAGCGGTTGTGCATCGAGGTGCCCACCAGGTCAATTCCCGTCACCACCAGCGGGTCGAAGTGGTGGTTGTGGGGCGCACGAAACGGCGGGGCAAAGAGCACCGTGCCTGCCGGGCCGGTCTGGTGGTGGTTGTAGACAATCTGCGGGAACCACTGCTCATACTGAACCTCCCTTTGTGTCAATATGGAGTGAGACAGTCCGGTGTAGGTACACTCTACCCGCCAGACGCGCGGGAAGGAAGAAATCACCGTGTCCCAATCACCCAAAACCAAAGCTCAAGGATCCAGAACCAAGGACGTTACAGCACGAT
>NZ_JANNYP010000572.1:0-1994 GCF_031410135.1 Armatimonas sp.
TGGATTCTTTGCCAGAGGTGTACATTCGCCTGGTGGAGCAATCTGTTTTACCGCCACAAAAAATGAGCGAACCATGAGTGAATACTATTCCTGAGATACACCGACACAAGACCGCGATCCGCCGCGCGGGCTTCTCGCTTCCCGTGCGTTGCCTGCTGCGTGATGGCTTGGTGGACTCTTCTCGAACCCTCTTTGACTATGGTTGTGGGCGCGGCCAGGACCTGGAGTTTCTCGATGACCTCCAGATTCCCTGTAGCGGTTGGGATCCGGTTCACCGTCCCGATGGTGCTGTCACACCAGCCGATGTTGTCAATCTCAGCTACGTCATCAATGTGATCGAGAACCCTCACGAGCGCTCCGAGGTGCTGAAGAAGGCATGGAATCTCTGTCTTGGCGTTCTCGTGGTGGCGGCTCAGCTCGATTTCGCAGCGGCGGACAAGGAGCTGCTCGCCTTCGCCGATGGGGTTTTGACCTCCCGCAATACCTTTCAGAAGTACTATACCCAGTCGGAGCTTCGGAGCTATCTGGAGCGCACGCTTGGTGTGGAAGCGATCCCCGCAGCTCCAGGGGTGTTTTATGTCTTTCGCCAGGAAAGCGCCCGGCAGCAGTTTCTCGCGAATCGCTACCATCGCGCGGTTCCGATCCCGCGTGCACGGCAGTCGGAGACGCTGTTTGAGAAGCACCAGGAGGTTCTTCAGCCATTCATGGCTGCACTGGCCCGCCTAGGACGGCTCCCTGGCCCTGAGGACTTTCCTGAGTACGCCGAGCTCGTGGCAAGGCTTGGCTCCCCGAAGCGTGCGCTGTCGATCGTGAACCGCGTCACGGGAGCGGATGCGTGGGCCGCTATCGCCGCAAAGCGTGCTGAAGATCTTCTGGTCTTTCTGGCTCTCTCACGCTTTCCGAAGCGACCGCCACTCTCCACACTGCCATCCTCCACCCAGCGCGATGCGAAGGCGTTTTTCGGCACCTACCAACGTGCCTGTGCAGAGGCAGATGCGCTTCTCTTCAAAGTGGGCGATGCCACTGCTATTGATGCGGCTTGCTGCCGCTCTCCCCTTGGGCGGCTTGTGGACAATGCGCTTCTGCTCCATCACAGTGCTCTTGCTGATACGGAGCCACTCTTGCGAATCTACGAGGGGTGTGCCCGCGCACTTTCTGGAGATATTGAAGACGTCGATGTGATCAAACTGCACCGGCAGTCGGGAAAGATCAGCTATCTCGGTTACGACAATTTTGAGCAAGAGACCAATCCCCGTTTGCGCTTCCGGGTGAAGGTGACGCTCCCGAGCCTTTCCGTGGACTTCTATGACCATTCGGGCTTGGGGAACGAGTCCTTCCTAGATAGTAAGGAGGGGCTCTATAATAACGAGGTGAGTGAGGTATCCTAATCGCTCTTCATTTTTCGCACGAATACCTCGCTATGCCTTGGTCGAGTATAGGTGTATCGTTGCGGTAGGAAGTGGAGAAGCCAACGCATCAGAGTCTGCCAAGCATACGCAGGTGTGAAATCTGGAGTTAATTTACAAGGCAAATGAGCTAGCAAATCTCGTACTTCACCAAAACGGCGGGAAGTGGCGACGAAGTCGTCTATGCTTCTCACAATAGGCTTTTGTAGTAATTGGAGTCCGATTGATATTTCAAAAAGCTCTTTAGTCAGACCCAGCATAGTTGGAAGTGCAGCAAGGTCGCACCGTGATTTTGTCAATCTCTTTTGGGTTCTGCGCCACTTTCGATGAAGCCCCGAGAGCAAACACCGAAAACGCCGCCGCAAGATCGCCGCAGGATCTGGAGAGTATTATTCTTTAAAAATCTCTCTGGAGTCTTGCCATGTTTCTAGATTTCGCGTTTCCGGGAATGAAGATTCGGCACTACAGCGCCCAACCCGAATGTAGTCTGCCAATCTTGCTCATCGTTGCCGTTCTTGCTCTCACGGCAATGTGTCCCCTCTGCCAACACCCGGCAAGCAGAGTGCATAGCCGCTATGAACGAACGCT
>NZ_JANNYP010000573.1:0-5601 GCF_031410135.1 Armatimonas sp.
CGATACGATCGGAGTAGAGCCCGCCGCAATTAATGAGAAAGCGCGTCGTAAAATCGCCCTGAGTGGTTTGTAGTGTCACGCCATCGGGCTTATGGACAATCCCGAGAAGCTTTGTTTGTAGCCTCAGATCTGCCCCATGCTCGGAGCTGAACTGAGCCAGTGTCTGTGCCACTTCTTTGTAGTCAATGATGCCTGTGCTGGGGATAAAAATCCCTGCGACTCCTCGGACATGGGGCTCGTGTTCCTGAAGCTGCTCGGGCGTGAGGCGGTGCGCGACGATCCCATTGGCCTGCGCCCGCTCTAGCAGTGCGTCCAGGCGGGAGCGCTCGCTATCATCGGTAGCGACGATTACCTTTCCACAGATTCGATGGGCGATGTCATACGTCTGGCAGAACGCGGTCATGCTCCGCGCCCCTACAACGGCGAGGCGTGCTTTGGCGCTCCCTGGTTTGTAGTAGATCCCCGAGTGAATCACGCCGCTGTTGTGGCCCGTTTGGTGAGCGGCCCAGCGTTCCTCTTTTTCTATGAGCAGCAGCCGTGCTTGGGGATATTTTTGCGTGAGCTCACGCAGGGTCGCCAGCCCCACAATTCCACCGCCAACAATCGCAAAGTCGTAGATCATTCGTTCCCTATTTTAGCGCAGTTATTTTGTGTCCGTAAAGATAAATTTAAGGACACAAATCGTGGTGTTGATTTTATTGCGCATTATCACAAAATAGTTGTATAATAACAGCATGACAATGCGCGAAATCGCAAGACAATGCGAGCTTCCCGAAAGCACACTCCGAGTATGGCGAGACGAGTTCGAGGTGTTTTTGCCCGCCGTGGGTGAGGGGAAACGCCGCCGCTACCCAGAGAGCACTCAGGAGCAGCTCATGAAGTTGGTGGCGTGGAAGAAATCCGGGATGCCGAGTGAGCAGATTCGCCGAGAGCTAGCAAAGCGCGGCTCATCCAAAGAAAAAACTCTCCGTCGGACGACGGAGAGTCAGCTTGAGGAAGTATTGGTGCTGATGCGGGCACAGGCCAGTGAGCTAGCCGCACTAAGAGCTGAAGTGGGGGAGCTGCGGCGACAGGCAAATCAGCAGCGTAAGCCAGAGGCGTTTGAGAGTGTTATTTCAACGGTGGAAGTTGCTTGTCGAGAAGCTGTTTAAGTTCTTTTAACTTGGTGGCGTGACCATAGAATGTCACCCGGCTACCCTCGGCCTGTGGGGTGACAGTGGCTTTTAGCGTAACGGTAGACCAAGGGAGAACGGGGATGGTGTAGCTGCCTGGCTCAGCAGGCTTTCCACCTAGCTTCTGCGCGGCGGCTCCAAGAAACTGCTGGGTCTGGGCAGGTGGCATGTCGTAGCTACCTTCCATTCCTATAGTGGCAGCTGAGGTCGCTATAGTCAGGCTCAGGAGCGTGATCACAGCACAAATCACAACAGCGACTAGAAGTCCGATAAAGCGTTTCATGCGATTCCTCGATTTATGGCATCGGCTAAGGGGCGCAGGCCGTCCATCAGCGCGGCGAACTCCTCAGGCGTAACTTGCTGTAGGGCATCTTTCAGCGCGTTCTCGGGGTCGGGATGCACTTCGATCAAGAGTCCATCGGCCCCGACAGCGACTGCACCTCGGCTTAGCGCGGCCACCAGGGAGGCACGCCCAGTGCCTTGCGACGGGTCCACGATAATCGGGAGATGGGTAAGTTCACGAAGCGACGGGACGGCAGCGAGGTCAAGTGTATTTCGGGTGTAGGTCTCAAACGTCCGAATGCCACGCTCGCATAGAATCACATTGGGGTTTCCACCCAGAAGAATATACTCCGCCGCCTGGAGCCACTCTGCCAAGGTCGCCGACATGCCACGCTTCAGACAGACGGGCGTCTGCGTTTTGCCCACCTCACGCAGGAGATCGTAGTTTTGCATGCTACGTGTCCCGATCTGCAAGATATCGGCGTAACGGCAGACCAGCTCCACATTGCGTGGGTCCATGACTTCCGTGATAATCGCCAGGCCCGTCTCTGCTTTCGCCTCCGCGAGAATCTCTAGGCCCTCGATACCCAACCCCTGAAAGCTATACGGCGATGTGCTGGGTTTGTAGGCTCCCCCACGAAGTACGGTCGCACCTTGAGCTTTGACGGCATGAGCTGTGATGAGTGTCTGCTCTCGACTCTCAACCGTACACGGCCCCGCCATGATCATAACAGGACAGCCTTCGCCAATACGTAGCTGCCCAATCGTGACCACAGTTGGTTCGGATTTAGTGTCCCGCGCCGCTAGCCGGTACGTGCGCTCTAGGCCAGACATGCTTCCAGTTCCTCTAAAAAGCGTGCGTTCTGCTCGGGGGTGCCAATGGTGACGCGCAGATGGGTAGGTAGGTCTTTGGGGAATGCACGGACGATAATTCCCCGCTTCAGGAGCGCATCGAACATCTCTTTAGCGGGCTTGCCGGTATTCACCACGATAAAGTTGGCGCGTGTGGGCACCCAGCTCAGCCCCAGTTTCTCAAATCCCGTGATAAGCTGCGCGATTCCATCGTCGTTGTTCTTGCGACTCCGTGCGATAAAGTCATCGTCGTAGAGCGCAGCGGTAGCGGCGACCTGGCCGGCAAGGTTGACATTAAAGGGCGAGCGGGGCTGGTTGAGCAGGCGAATCACCTCGGGAGCTGCGATGCCATAGCCCACGCGAAAGCCCGCAAGGCCGTAGAGCTTGGAGAACGTCCGCAGACCGATCACCGGTGCACCCGCTTTAATCCACTCGGTAGAGACGGGGAACTCGGGATCGTCTTCGACATACTCGATATAGGCTTCATCCAAAACGAGAAAGGTGCGCGAAGGCAGGGCCGCCAGTAGTGTCTCGACATCGGTTTTGGAGATCACGGAGCCTGTGGGGTTGTGGGGATTGGCAACAAACACCAAGCGCGTCTTGGGAGTGATCGCGGCGGCCATTGCCTGAATATCGTGCTTCATGTCGCCGGGAGTGAGAGGGATTTTTACGGTCGTCGCGCCCGCCAGAGTCGCGGCGGCTTCGTAGAGCACAAAGGTCGGATCGCCCACCACGATCTCATCGCCTTCTTCTAATAGAGAGAGCCCCAGCATGTGGATGACCTCATCGCTGCCGTTGCCAAAGATCAGAGAGTCCGGGGAGACGGCTAGCTTTTCGGAGACAGCTTGTCGTAGCGCATGACAGGCACCATCCGGGTAGAGAGCGAGTGTTGGCAGAACGGCTTGCAGAGCGGCGATTCCCTGGGGCGAGGGCCCGAGAGGGTTTTCATTTGAGGCGAGCTTAATCACCTCTCCGACAATGCCCAGCTCGCGCTTGACTTCGTCAATGGGCTTGCCAGGTTGGTAGGGGATAAGACGAGAGATTCGGTCGGAGACCAGGAGGCGTTCAGAGATCACGAGAAAGAGTTTACCTCATGCCCTAAACTTGGGAACGAATTTAGGATATAATTCTGTATAGTGAATGGAAAACGACCTGTGAACGGACGATCATCTACACCTCCTCCCTCCCGCCGTACCAGCGTACCGACGCCGGTGCCTTCTCAACCTGCGGGTCGCCGTCCCCGTCGTCGCAAAAAACGCACCAATCCCCTCCGGAAACTCTTTGGATTTGTTGTTCTGAGTGGCTTAATTGTAACCGCGATTTTGGCGGGAAAGAGCTTGATCGGAATTACGGGTGGCAATCCTAAAGTTGGTTGGAAGCTTCTTCGAGAACCGACTTTATTTTTCCCGGCTGATAAGCGTGACCAAGTTACCGTTCTCTTAATCGGCAAAGACTACGAGTACGATAAGAACTACCAGCGCTACACCGGGAATTCGAGTCGTGCAGACTCTATCATGCTTTTGACGCTGAACTTCAAAGCCCAGCGTGCAACGGCTCTCTCGATTCCTCGTGATACGCGCATTCGCGTGGCCGGCAAGACGGGCAAGATCAACGCAACCATCCGGGAAGATACCTACCCCGGAATCGCCGGGCCAAAGCTTCTCTGTGATGCGGTTGAGGAAATTACGGGTGTCAAGCCAGACTACTATCTCGCGATTAAGCCTGATGCCGTCGGCAACTTGGTGGAAGAGCTGGGGGGAGTCAATGTCGAAACCATTGATGCTTTTGAGTACCACGATAATAAAGCGGGTCTCCACGTCAAGCTCCCCAAAGGATCGGTGCAAATTTCCAATGCCAATGATGCCATTGGGTACTGCCGCTACCGTGAAGTTGATATCTACCAGCGCAACCCCGATGGTTCCCCAATCGCAACAGGCCACACAACGTTTCGTCTAAAGCCTTCTGCCGAGATCGCCGAGCTCAATAAGTGCTTGGAGAATGGCGACACGCGCCGCATGGCACGCCAGCAGAACATGATCCGTGCGATGATCGCTTCCGGAACAAAACAGTTCTACCGAGCCGACAAAATTGTCAATACCGCTTTCAAGCAGTTTGAGACCAATCTCGAACGCGACCAGCTTTTGGCGATTGCCTCGATCTTTCGGACCGCCAAGCCGGATCAAGTTGCCTCGGCGACGCTCTCTGGGGAGTTTGAGAAAGTAAGGCCCTACTTCTTCATTCCCGACCGTCGTAAGACGGAAGCACTAGTGCAGTGGCTTGTAAAAGGCGATCAGCGAGCAGCCAACCGAGTGACTACCGTGGCAGTGCACAATGCAACCGATATTGCTGGAGCTGCCCGTCGCGCCGCTGAGATACTCCGAGACCGTGGCGACTTCGATGCTGACTATGTGAGTGAGCCGATGGAGAAGACTACTTCCACCACGATTTCGTTTACGAAAGCCGCCAATAAGTCCCGTGCGGACGCTGTTGCTAAGCTACTGGGAGGCGGTTTGGTTCAAAAAGACACGGGGCCCGATACGACGGGAACCCTGAAAGAAGCCAAGCCCGATATCGTGGTGGTGTTAGGGCCAGATCTCGCCAAGCTGCTTGGTGAGCAGTCCGCACTGCGCTAGATGTCACGTCTGGATGCCCTACCTGCCACCGTCGTGGCGATCACACGCGCGGACTCACAAGCTCTCTGGGGAGTGGCCCAAGTGGCCGGTGAGACGCACCCGCGCTCGTTCGTCGCTTACCCCGCTCTGACGGGCGCTTTAAGTGTAGGAGACGCCGTTGTCCTCAATGTCACTGCTACAGCGCTTTCTCTGGGAACCGGGGGAGTGGACTTCGTGATGTCCGGCCCGACGCTTCCCGAAAGTGAGAACGTCGGGCATATTATCAAGCTGCGCTACACCCCACTCCAACACGCGGTTATGGCGACGGAGCAGGCTTTGAAAGCGCCTCTCCCGGAGACACTGGATGGTGTCCGCGTGGTGGCCTGTCTGCTTCATAGCCAGCTCGCCCCGGTGGCAGCGGGAGCAAAGGCGACGAACCCCAACTGCCGTGTGGCCTATATCATGACGGACTCGGCAGCACTTCCGCTCGGATTCTCACGCCTCGTTTGCCAGCTTCGAGAGTGCAATCTCCTGGATGTAACACTGACCTGTGGGCAGGCGTTTGGCGGTGACCATGAGTGTGTGACACTACCCTCGGCGCTTTTAGTGGCACGACACATCGAGCATGCGGATCTGATTATTGTTGCACCAGCCGTTGAGCGCTATGTGGGAGCGAGCTATAC
>NZ_JANNYP010000574.1:0-6872 GCF_031410135.1 Armatimonas sp.
ACCGATCTGGATATTCCCGGAGGGCCTCGCTGGGCACCGAGCGGCAACGGGCTGGTTATCAGTTCCTATCGGACGATTAGCTCCGGCAGCGGGGGAAGCACGCGACGCTCCGCTATACTCCGCGTGGGACTCGACGGCTCCAGCGAGGAGATCAAGCCCAACATCCAGCCGGAGCTTCCTGGCTTCGAGCCGGACGTCTCGCCCAATGGCGGCAAGATCGCCTTCACGGGGGTGTCCGGCGGCTCGTTTAAGATCTGGACGATGGATCTCGACGGCGGCAATCCCCAGAAGATCGAGGCGGTCAACTGGCAGTCCGGGCCGCGTTTCTCGCCCGATGGGAAACAGATAGTTTTCCAGCAACACCGCAGCTCGGGAACGCGCAAGGATCTCTATATCGCCTCCGCTGACGGCAGCGAAGCCAGGATGCTAGCGTCCAGCCCGACCGCGTCCAATCCGGCGAGCCCGTCCTGGTCTCCCGACGGCAAACGAATCGTCTACGCGATGAACGGCGGCTTCTACTCGATCAAGACCGACGGCTCGGACAACACGCAGTTGTTCCCCAATCTTGGTGCGCCTGCGACACTGGGCGAAATCAACTGGAAATAACCTCACAAATCCAAAAAGGAAAATGAAAATGAAAGTTAGACGACATTTATTGGGCCTCTCTCTAGTAGCGTTCGTGCTGGTTTCATTGGCCGGTTGTGGTGGCGGAGGCGGGAGCGCGGCTCCGACGAGCGAGCTTCTTACGGGTGGCTCTTCCAAAATATGGAAGGTCTCGCTGATAGATGCAAATCGGAACTTCAGCGGCGGGGACGACGATCGGAATACCTACACAGCATGCCCGAATAGCTATAGCCGGACAGCAGGCGGTGCGGCCTGGGCATGCGGCGCGACCGACACAATTACATTCCATCAAGATCGGCGGGTGACCTACAGCGTCGGGGCCACTCCGGGAGCCGGAATCTGGAGTCTGAAAGGCTCTACCCTCACGCTTGCCTTCGACGGCAGCACGATCACCGACCGAGTCGAGGTTCTCAACAGCGGAAGGCTCGTTCTGCGCCGGATCAATCGCGTCGCTGGCGGCGTAACGGACACAGCAGAGGCGGAGAGCGCCTACGTCATCGTCAATCCCTAAAAACAAGAAAGCAAAACAACATGAAACAAGTACTTTTTCTGAGCGCGGCGGCGCTTGCACTGATCGCCCTGACCGGCTGCGGAGGCGGAGGCGGGAGCGACGAGCCGGATATCACACGCGAGCAGCTCACGAGTGACTGGAGGATGTCAACGATTCGCGGCAACGCAAACTACGAGGGCGGAAGTGCGGACGCGACGTGCCCAGTCACGCTCAAACAAATCAAAAATCCGAGCCTCTTCGTTCGCTGCGGCTCGAAAGACGACATCGTGATACGCGACAACGGGACGGCGACGTATCTCGGCGTGAGCGCTACTTGGTCGCTCAGCGGCTCCACGATAACACTTGATCTCGGGAGCACGTTCGGGATAGTCACTGTCAGCGTCACTCCCGAGCCCGAGGTTGCCGGTCAGCCCAAGCGCCTCCGTCTACGGCAGCTCAGCCGTGTGGTGAAGGGCGTACGCAACACCGACGAAGACGGCGTGGAGATTGTCATCAACGATCTATCAACCTAAGCCTCTACGGTCTCTACGGTGTTGTACGGGCGAGGGCGAGGGCTTCTTTGAGCGTGAGTGCCTCGCCCTCAGCCCAGAGCTTCGTGAGCGTAGCTTCGTCGAGCCGTATGGCAAGTTTTGCGCGGATGTCTTCAATCTCGTCCGCATCTTCGTCGGTGAGAGGACGTACTTCCCGCATCCAGGTTGCGGACGCCGCCGCAATGAGCCTTGCCGCACGCTCTGGCTCGCCGAGCTCAAGAAACGGCAGAGCGAGATTCCAGAGCACGAGGATCAGATTGTGACGATCTCCCAATATCTCTTCCATGTCGAGACAGGCAAGGCCTGCTTGTATCGCTTCGTCCCAGCGGCCCAAGAACCCCAGAATCTCAACGGCGTTGCTCTGAGCGAACTTATACGTCATCGGATCCTCTGCTCGTTGCGCAAGCTCCGTGGCGGTTTGGTAGAGCCGTAGCGCTTCCTCGTAGTTTTTCCGTCGTCTCTCAAGGAGTCCACGGTGGATATACAGATGACGTTGCCCGGAATCGTCGAGGGCGTAGAGCTGCTGCGCCTCATCAAAAATCGCTTCCGCATCCTCAAAGTCGGGCGTCTGGCAGAGCAGCCCCCCCTTCATGCCAAGTGTCTCAGCACGGATGAAGGAGTCGGTCGTGAGGCAGAGACAGCGCTCGATGAGCGCAAACGTCTTCTCTTTTGGCGCATCAAACAGGCCAATATGTGCCTGACAGCTCAAGGTTTCCGCCAGAAGTGCATCGGGGGCACCCGCATCTTCCAGCGCCGCCGCTATCTCATCCATCAGCGAGAGCGCCTTGGTGCGCTCGTTGGCTCGTAGGAAAGTCTCGGCGAGGCGGTGCGCCGCGAGCATTCGGAGGCGTGGGTCGGTACACGGAAGCGCCAGGGTTCGCTCCAGCATGTCACGCGCCTGAGTACCTAACAGGCCGGTGACATTGAAGGCAAGGTGAGGAACAAAAGCATGTGCACTCTCCCCATCGTCGTCTTCGAGAGCATATCTCCAGGCAGTTACGGTGTTCTGGTCACGGTGCGAGCGGGTCAAGTAGTGCTTGCGAAAGAGCACCCGCGCCTCGGAGCCATCGCTCAGGCGAGACACCGCGAACTCACGCACTGTTTCGAGCATAGAGTAGCGTGTCTGGCCCGACACTTTGTCCGACGCGCTCTGCACCAGCGAGTCGGTAACAAGCGCTTCCAGGCGCTCCCGCGCGTCTGGGTAGCCCGTCACAGCGGCGGCATCGGCGGCGCTAAACGGGGCACGAAAGAGAGCAAGATTTGCCAGAAAGCGCTGCTGGGAGCCCGGAAGAAGCCGCCAGCTCCAGTCCAGCGCAGCGGCAAGCGAGCGGTGCCGGTCGTCCTTGTCGCCCCGAAGCCCCGTGCGAGCCAGCCACTCAAAGCGCGTCTGTAGCTCCTGACGCATCTCCGAAACCGAGAAGGCACGAATCCGGGCGGCGGCCAGCTCCAGCGCCAGCGGGATTCCCTCCAGCCCCTGACAGACGGCAAGCACATCCGCACGGTTGCCCTCGGTCAGATGAAAACCAGGGCGCGTCGCTTGAACCCGATCCAGAAAGAGTGCCTGACTTGCCTCCGTAGAGAGCGACTCCAGTGGAAAGAGACGCTCGCCTGCAATGCCGAGCGCCCGCCGCGAAGTCACCAGAAGCGTGAGCTGAGGAAGTCGTGCCAGCAAGACCTCCACCAGCTCCGCACCGCCCGAGTCCACGAGCTGCTCAAAGTTATCCAGAATCAGCAGCGCGGGAGCATCGGTCAGCGCCCAGGCAACTTGCTCCAGCGGGTCGGCACTGACGGCGGGTAGCCCCAGCACATCACGAATCCGCCCCGGAATCTGTCCCGCAACAATGCACTCCCCCAAGCCCACGAAGGCAGAAATAGCAAACGTTGACCCGGTGCTCCGTAGAATCTCCACGGAAAGGCGCGTCTTACCCGTGCCGCCCAAGCCCGTGAGCGTGACCAGCCGGGAGCGGGTGAGCTGCTCGGTAATCGCCTCGCGTTCGGCCTCGCGCCCGAAGAAGGCCGTGAGGTAGGGCGGAAACGAGAGGCCATCTCCCCGCCCCTTCGGGCCATCTCCCCGGCTCGTTCCTCGCCGACCCTCTTCCCGATCCGCTCGTACCTCGCCGGAAGAGGGTGTAGAGAGCACGGAGGGTAGGAGTATTTCCGCGAGGGCTTCGAGGCGGTAGCGTTCTTCGATAATCCAGTCGTCGTAGAGGCCGGGGAGTAGCTCGCCGGTGTAGAGCGTGCGGGCCGTGGCGAGGTCTTTGTGCTTCAGCGCTTGCTCGAACTGGGCCACATCGGTGGTAATGGCATCGGGATTGATGCGAACCGAGAGCCGATCCGCGATAAGCACACTGCCTGCTGGCAGGCCCAGTTCCAGAGGCTGACGGAGAGTACGGAGCGTGTGACGGAGCCGAACCTGGGCCACTTCCCGCTCGACCTCGGGCCAGAGTAGCTCGATAAGCTCCTCGCGCGGGTGGGTTCGCCGTGGGAAAAGCGCAAGCCGGGCAAGCAGTGCAATCGCCCGTGAGCTCTCAAAGCGAGTGAGGGCCTTGCCCTCACGAGTCGCGCTCACGCTACCAAGAAAAGTAATCCGCCAGCTCACAAAAAACAGTGTAACACAGAAGTACCTCACGCTGGCCTCACGGTCGCTCTGTAAGCTTCTGGGTAACTCAGGAGGTTGAAAGATAATGCGACGAAAAACGATTCTGGTAGCACTGTTTGCGATGACAATAACGGCACTCATAGGCTGTAGCGGCGGAGGGACGCCCGACACCAACCCGACTCCGAGCCCTTCCCCAACGCCAGGGGGCAGCACTTTTCGGACGATCCTGACCGGAACCGGCAATAGCGTGACACTGACGACAAGAAAATGGTACGTACTCTCGCTACGCCCGAACAGTTTCTTCAAAGGCACCGGGGGGGATCAGCCCTGCCCGGTGACCATCGATAGCAAGGACGGCGCGTCCGAGGCAAGCTGCAGCTCGAAAGACTACGTTGAGTTTCGCTCTGATTCCACTCTGCGCGAAGGTACTGACGGCGGCGCGGCGGATGCGTTCGGCGGATCGTGGGGCCTGGCCAGCAATACGCTCACCATCGTCGTTGGAACCGGCGGAGAGCGCGTCGAGACGAAGTTCACGCTCCTTGAAGAGAGTGCGGTGGGTGGCAAGCGGCGTCTGCGCTTCGTGACAATTTCAAAGACCCAGGAAGGCAGCAGCAGTCTGGACCCCCAACAACCGGGCAACGAGTTTGTGCTGGAGGAAGTCCTGTGAATCCCCGCCGCGGGCGAGCCGCGTGGTCCCTGGTCGGTCTGCTCGCCCTCGGCGGGCTAATGGTAGGTTGTGACGATGGCGGCGAAGACGAGGTACCCCCCGCAGCTACGGAAATAACGACAGTGAGCGATTCGAGAGGAGCGACGGAGATGGAGTGGGAGACAAAGACCGACCCGGTAGAAGAATCGTTTACCATCGAGCTACCCAAGGGCTGGAAGAACGACGCTTACATGAAGCGCAAAGGCATCATCACGGTGCCCATCGCCACTAGCGAGAGCCCGGATGGTGCGGCGGCTCTGTTCTTTGGCGACCCCAAGCTGCCCACGTTTATCGAACCGCAGGCCATGCTGCCTCATCAGCACAACGATCCGAATGTGAAGGGCCAGACCTACACCCCCGCCGAGCGCTTTCTGCCCACGTATCTCAAGAGCCGCTTCGCTAAAGTTCCCGGCTTTCAGATTATTGGCGTTACTCAGGAACCCGAGCTGGTGGAGAAAAACCGAGCGATGGCCGAGAAACAAGGAGTATTCCTGTCCCGCCTCGACTCGGCGCGTGTTGATTTCACCTTCCGTGATGGTGATAAAACCCGGCATGGTGCGATCTACAGCACGACATTTAGCGTTGGCACCATCTGGATGGCATCGGTGGCGGGCATCGTCAGCAACGACGAACCACAGAATCTCAAGACCGCGCTCTTTCATATTATGGAGTCCCAGAAAACAGCCCCTGCCTGGAAAGAAAAAGAAAAGCAGGCGGCAGCAGACCGGCAGCGCCAGCATGAGTACATCATGGCGCAGATCGCCCGAAACACGGAGCAGCTTCGGGTCAATCACCAGAACAACATGGCGAACCTGAACGGAATGGCCGTGCGCCACCAGGCACGGATGGACGCGATCCATGCCGCCGGGGACGCGTCTATGGCAGCCTACAAAGCCCGAGATGCTGCCAGCGATAACAACCACCGAGGCTTCCTCAACTACATCAATGAGGAGAACACCGTGGCCGGGCCGAGTGGGCGCACCTTCCAGGTGGAGAATAAATACGAGCGCTACTATATCAATAAAAACGACAACAGCTACATCGGGCTAAAGGGCGGCACAACGCTCAACGAATTGAACGGCATCAATCCCGGTGACTACGAGGAAGCAAAGGTACTACGATGAAACAGGCGATTTTTTTATGCGCGACAACACTTGCGCTGATGACTCTTGTGGGTTGCGGAGGAGGAAGCGGTGACTCAGAAACGGGCGATGTGACACGCAATCTTCTGGCTGGAACCACGGAAAAGACATGGCGGCTAGTGGCGATCAAGGGGAACGCCACCTACACCGGCGGCGGAGTGGACACTCCGTGTACCGCATCGCTGAAGAAGACGAGCAACACCAAGATTAGCTTCTCCTGCGGCACAGCAGAGATGATTGTACTGCGCGACAGCGGGACATTTAACTATCGTGGTGTTGGTGGCGTCTCCTGGGTACTGAGTGGCTCCACCGTCACGCTCGATATCGGAAGCTTTGGCATCCTCACCGGCGCGATCACCGTTGAGCCCACAGCCGTAGGCGCAGCAAAACGGCTACGCGTGCGGCAGGTCAGCCGAACCACCAGCGGCGTCCGCAACACCGACGACGATGGCTGCGAGCTGATCATTGAAGAGCAAGGTTAAGAAGTCTCTTCAGATAATTTCTTCAAGGCCAGAAGCTCATAGAGGTGGCTCTGAGTCAATCCCAGCTTCTTGAAAGGCACACACTGCCTGTCCGAGCTTATCGGATGAGGGTAATGCTTCGTCTACGTGCGTACTCCCTCATGGTTCGCTCATTTTTTGTGGCGGTAAAACAGATTGCTCCACCAGGCGAATGTACACCTCTGGCAAAGAATCCAGCAGTTTAAGAATACGTTGTTGCAAAAGGTTTAAGGCAGTCACATGACGCAAAACTTGACCCG
>NZ_JANNYP010000575.1:0-11176 GCF_031410135.1 Armatimonas sp.
CACCTCTCCCACCCCCCCGCCCCTCCCTCACCTAAAGGCAAGAGAGGGGAGCTTGGAGGGGCTGGTGCTCGCCAACAAAGCTGGGCTCTCGCTTGCAAAAGCCCGCGTTTTTATTGATGCCACGGGCGACGGCGATCTTGCCGCACGGGCCGGGTGTGCCTTTGAGTTGGGCGACGAAAACGGCCAGACGCAAGGGATGACGCTGTGCTTCACGGTGGCGGGCGGCTCGCGAAGTAAGTATTTAGAGTACGTTTATGCAACCGGCGATGGGTACTTGGCAAAGCTTGTGGAGAAAGCAAAAGCCGAGGGGAACTGGACGCTGCCCGATAGCTCGCTGGTGGGGATGAGCTTTAAGAGCGAGACGGTCGCCGGGTGCAATCTGGGCCATGTCTACGGCTACGATGCCACCGATCCGATTTCGGTGAGTGCTGCCGAGCGTGAGGGCAGAAAAGTGATTGTGAAATTAATGGACTTTCTTCGACGCTATGTCCCTGGCCAAGAGAGCATTGAGCTGGTCTCCAGCGGGCCGCATATCGGGGTGCGCGAGTCGCGACGGATTGTCGGGGAGTACACGCTGACTCTGGACGATTATCTTTCCTGCCGGAGCTTCCCAGATGACATTGCCCGGTGCGCCTACTTTATTGACCTGCACGCCGTCACCACCGACGTCGCTGCACGCGCAAAGTCCGTCACCGATGGCGCACAGCGCTCGTACTCGTTGCCTGCCGGACAGAGCCATGGGATTCCGTATCGCTGCCTGATTCCCAAAGGCATCGAGAACTTGCTGGTCGCGGGCCGCTGCCTTTCTGCAGAGCGCGCCGTCCAGGGAGCAACCCGCGTCATGCCCTACGCCTTTGCCACCGGTGAGGCCGCCGGACTCGCCGCCGCGCTCAGCCTTCCTGAGAGCGGCGATGTGCGGAGTGTGGACACTGCGGAGCTACAGCGCCGCTTGCGAGCCCAAGGCGCGTGGCTGGGTTAGCCCCGAATCCGCTCTAAAAGCCGAATGCGTTTCCGGACGCTCTCAGGGGTCACAGAGAGCGGAGCGCCCTCACGAACGGAGTGCCAGAGATCCGTGTAGAAGCTCCCCTGGAGCCGCTCGAAGCTCTCGGTGCAGTCGTAGTTAGCACTCTGCCAGACCAAGTCTTCTCGGTTGTAGCTCCTATCCGGGGTTGAGGCGCACTGCACGGGGCGCTCGGGGTGTGCGCTCCAGTCCACCCACTTCCACTCCAGCTTGTTGCTCGTGCCGCGTAGCCCACCCGAGGTGGCCATCACCAGCCACTTGTCTTGACCGTAGGGGCAAGTCGCCGCGAACTCAATGTCCAGCGTGAACGCATCGGGGTGGCGTAAAGTCGCACGCGCGTGGTCTGCCGTGTCCCCCGACGAGAGTGTCGCCCGCAGATCGCTCCAGACCTCCAAGCTCTCCACATCGTCCACGCCACAGGCTTCGTAGAGCCCCAGTGCTTGGTCAAGAATATGCGGGCCGTTATTATGGAGCTGTCCGCCGCCGAACTCGGAGAGGGTCTGCCAGTCCCAGCGCCGCCCAAAGCCGTGCTGCGCGATCCGAATGTGCACCACTTTCCCGAGCACGCCACTAGCGAGAATCTCTTTAACCTTCACGTAGCTGTCTTCGTAGCGCCGGTTCTGGAACGGCACCACAAACTTCCCCGCCGCTTTTGCCGCCGCCAGCATCGCGTCTACTTCGGCCACACTGAGCCCAAACGGCTTCTCGCAGACCACGTGCTTGCCGTGTTCCAGCGCGGTCACCGCGTTCTTGGCATGATCCCGGTTGTAGCTCGACACCACGACCAGCTCGATCTCCGGGATCGCCACCAGCTCCTCCACAGAATTTACCGCAGTCACACCCAGCTCTGCGCCTGTCTCCGCCGCTCGCACGCCATTGATATCCGCCACCGCAACCAGCTCATAGGAATCACTCAGCTTCTCAAACGCCTTGCAGTGAATGCCATAGCCACTGCGCCCCAGCCCCAAAACTCCCACACGAATCTTTTCCATGCCGATATAATGCGGCAGAGAAGCGCCTTGAACCTCCTGGAGATATTTCCGATGTCACGTAAAACGCTAAAAACCCTGCTAGCAGTATTTACCATTCCTACTGGGCTTGTCTTGCTTAGTATCGGCTCCATCTTTCTCAATGAGGAGATGGTCTCAGCCACGGCTCGGGGTGATCTGTCCCGTATGAGACAGCTCACGGCGCTTGGTGCCAATCCTAATGGCAAGGACTTTGAAGGCCATAGCACCCCACTAGGAATGGCAGCTTACTGCAACAAGCCCGATGCGGTGATCTACCTCCTCCAACATGGTGCTGATCTGACCCTTTCATCAGGTAGCTGTGATACTCCCCTTCAGATCGCGGAGAAGCAGCATAACACTGTGATAATCACTTTACTCAAAGCCCACCTGGCACGCAGGAAATAAATGCCTCTAGCGGGAATTAGGACAGTATGAAGCGACGAGATCTTTTTAAGAGTGCAGCCACAGTGGGCGTGGCGACGGCAATCGGTGTGAGCGCGGAGGCGACGGTGGCTCCGGCAACAACAGCGGCGACGATGCGGGACGTGCCGTTTGAGAAGCGCGAGGTGGTGCGGATCGGGTTTATCGGCTGCGGCGGGCGCGGTGGTGGGCTCTTCAACGACCTGCTCAACATTAAAGACGTAGAGATCAAGGCGACGTGCGATGTGGTCGCTCAGCGTGCGGAGAGCTTTGCTAACCGCGCCGAGAAAGCGGGTCAGAAGCGGCCTCAGGTCTACGGCGCGGGCGAGAAGGACTACGAGAAGCTTTGCGCTCGCGAGGATATTGACCTCGTCTATATCGCCACGCCCTGGGACTGGCACGTCCCGATGGCGGTCTGCGCGATGGAGCACGGCAAGCACGCCGCCGTGGAAGTGCCTGCCGCCACCACGCTCGCCGACTGCTGGAAATTAGTAGACACCAGCGAGCGCACCCGCAAGCACTGCATTCAATTAGAGAACTGCTGCTACGGCTACACGGAGCGCATGGTGCTCAATATGTGCAAGAAGGGCCTCTTTGGCGAGCTCTTGCACGGAGAAGCGGCCTACAACCATGACCTGCGCGGCCTGTTGCTGGCCGACTCGGGCGAGGGACTCTGGCGGCGCGTCCCGCACATCAAGCGCAATGGCAACCTCTACCCTACCCACGGCCTCGGCCCGGTGGCGCAGTACATGGGCGTACACAGCGGAGATCGCTTCACCCGCCTCGTCTCCATGAGCAGCAAGTCCGTTGGCCTCGCCGAGTACCGCGACTCCCACGTGCCCGCCGATAGCCCCAAGCGCAAGGAAACCTACGCCTGCGGCGACATGAACACCAGCCTGATCCAGACTGCCCAAGGCCGCACGGTTATCCTCCAACACACGGTTACGCTCCCGCGCCCCTACTCCCGCCTGAACGTGATTGAGGGCAGCAAGGGAATCTTCATGGACTACCCGGCGCGCTTCTATATCGAGGGCCAGAAAGGCGGCGAGGACTTTGTGGGTACGGAGGTCTACAAGCAGTACGAAGATTTGCTCTGGCAGCGTGAGGGAGAGCTGGCGCGCAAGCTCGGGGGCCATGGCGGGATGGACTACATCATGAACTTCCGCCTAATTGAGTGCTACCAAAGTGGCCTCACCCCAGACATGAACTGCTACGATGCCGCTGCGTGGAGCGCCCCCGGCCCGCTCTCGGAGGAGTCCATTCAGAAAGGCAACGCCGGGATCACCTTCCCCGACTTCACCCGCGGGAACTGGAAGTAGGCAGAGGCTAAACCCCACGACCATCGAGACGTCCCCTCGTCGGCAAGCGACGAGGGGACGTCTTACATTGTTTAGAATTTGTTAGGAGTTACGGGGTTGACCCCATTTTGGGAGATAGACTACCCCGTCAAAACGGGGTGTCAAGTCCATATTTTGGTGTAATTTCGGCTCCCTCTCCCTAGGCGGCTTTGCCGCCCACGAAGCTTGGTAGCTTCGCTTTCAAAAGCGGCTGGATAGCGGCTTAAGCCACCGTCAAGAGCACCTCAGAAAAAGCAACAACAGAGCCCTCTGTCTTGAGCAAAGCCTCCCGTGAAGCGTGCCAAGCATAATAATCGTCCATGTTGGTGTAAACTTTTCCCGTCATCATTGCTTCGTCGAATTCCATAAGAAATGCGCCCAACAGTCGCTCGCTACTTGCTCTGTTGGGGTAAATCCGGATGACTCGGTCTCGACGGCGAATCTCTTCATTCAGACGCTCCTGCGAGTTGGTCGTCCGAAGCAAACGATGATACTTGCTCGGCAAGACAAGTACACTCGTCACCTCGTCAAAGGTAGACTCCAGCAGAGCCACTGCCTTGCTACACCTACTTTCAAAGCTTTGGCATGGTTAGCCCCTGCCATCAGCTCCAACCCCCTCGCAAAAAAGGAAGAGTGGTCAACTAAGGTACACTGCTCTATGGAACCTATCGCAATACTTTTAGAGCGGCTGAGTACGGCGCTTCCTCTGGCACAGAGAGGCGATCCGGTGTCGGTGAAGACGGCGCGGACGACGGGGCGGCGCTTGCGGGTGGCG
This sequence comes from Armatimonas sp., assembly GCF_031410135.1. Taxonomy (GTDB): domain Bacteria; phylum Armatimonadota; class Armatimonadia; order Armatimonadales; family Armatimonadaceae; genus Armatimonas. The sequence goes on from NZ_JANNYP010000575.1 coordinate 4,564, forward strand.
CTTCCTCTTGCCACGGCGATGCTCCCCCAAAAGCTACGGCAGCGCCTGCTCGACAGTACCCAAGCCCTCACTAGGTCGCTAGGCGTGGTGCGCGATCTGGATGCTCAGCAAGAGCTTCTGCAAGAGGCAGAGACGACCGCCACCGAAGAAGAGCACCTGGGTTTTGCCTTCGCGCTGAGGGTTCTGGAGAAGCGACGCACGCAGGCCATGAAGGGGGTTCGTCGGTGCAAGGCGGGCCGCGCGTGGCTCCAGCAAGCCAGTCAGGCGCAGAGTGCACTGCTTACTGTGGCGACCGAAGAGCCCTCCGCGACTTTGGCTGAGATAAGCCTCGCCGCCGAGAATGCCCTGCGCTTCGATGAACTTATCCGCGACCCGAAAAACATCACCGAGCTTCATGAGCTGCGGATCGCCGTCAAGCGCCTGCGCTTCACCCTCAGCCGGTTCCCCGAGACGGAGAAGGCGCTTAGGAAGTCTGTCGCAGCGCTGCAAACCGTGCTGGGGACGATTCACGACCTGGATATTCTCCGCATCTGGCTCCGTGGGCTAGAGTCTGAGAAAAAGCGCCGCCTTCGCCCCCGTCGGCGCGAGCGAGAGAGCCTCACGGTTCTGCGCCGTCGCCTTCAGACGGAGCGCACTGAGCACTACGACAGCTTCCGCCAGCAGTGGGAGCTCGCCCTGCCCACACTTCAGGCGCTGGTGCTATAATCAGAGGGAATCGGATGAAAAACGAGGCACACCACGACCTAATCGAAAGCCTAACAAGGGAAGCACTCAGTCGCTTTCGCGTCCCTGCGGGTGCCAGAGTTCGGTGCTTCCTAATTCATCACGATAAATTCGTCCTCCTTCCGAAGGCCTCCCCCCTTCGCAAACGCTACCGCTTGTACGAGTACCCAGCGCTAAACGAATTCAAAGCACTCAAAGGCACAAAATACGCATTGCTCATTGATACGGGTGCGTCGGAGCTGGAGTTGAGCATGTTTCCTCAGGGAGAGCTGTGCTACTCTATCCCGTTCAAGTTTACGAGAGGGCGTTTAGCTTTTGGGCAGCCCCAGAAGGTGTTTGTCTGCGGATCGCCAACGAGAAAGTAAACTAATCTAATGGCATCCGTCTGGGCAATCGGCGATATTCATGGGATGGGCGCGCGTCTGGAGACGCTGCTGGCGGCGCTTCCTCGTGGGCCGGAGGATGTCACGGTCTTTCTGGGCGATGCCATTGACCGTGGCCCGGACTCACGCGGGGTGGTAAATCGCTTGCTCGCCGAGCACGATGCGGCTCCCGACAGAACCGTGCTACTCTGGGGCAACCACGAAGACATGGCGGCGGCCTATCTCACGGGAAAGCATCCCTGCCGCATTGTCTACGACGACTTTGACTGGTTTCGCAACGGCGGGATCGAGACAATGAAGAGCTGGGAGCGCGACCCGCCCGAGTGCTTCAAGCGCGAGTGCCCCGACGACCTCGCCCGCTACTTCTCGCTGCTCCAGACCTACTGGAAAGCCCCCATCGAGCGCTTCCCTGAGCTGGCCCACTGCGTCTGGGTTCACGCTGGAACCACGCCGGGCAAGCCCGTCGAAGACACTCACCCCGATACTCTCCTCTGGACACGCTGGGATTTCCTAGACAACCCCGATCTCTCAGGCCGCATCACCATCCATGGCCACACCCCGACAGCCGAGCCTGAGGACGACTACTTCCGCATCGGAATCGACACCGGCGCGTGCCGCAGCGGCCCCCTCACCGCTCTACAAATTCCCGAGCGCCACATCTGGCAAGCCCTTCCTGGCCAAACCGTTCGTAACTTCCGCTTGTGCGCTATGGCTGAGTAACCAGAGCAACATGGGGATAGGCTTGAATGGCGAGATCCCTTGTCAGAAGTGGCACCTTCAAAACACGTGAAGTAGCAACGATCAGTTGATCTGCGGGATCACGATGGAATGGTTGGGGAAGAAGGGTAGATTCAATTGCAATCTCGGGTGTCAAGGGAATAAGTTGAACACCGGGATAGCTCAGCGCCTCTGCGATCCAATCAGTGATAGGGGCAGACAGAGTAAGTCGGCCACGTTCCACTAGCTTTGCAACTTCCCACACAGAAATAGCACAAACTCCCAAACCGCTTGCTTGATGTGATTGCAGTAGTGCCTCTAACTCGGCAGTTAGCTCAGGACTCCCATTTACCCACCAAATCCAAATGTGGGTATCCAGAACAATCATTGCTCAGCATCCCACTCACTTGCCTCAACCGCAGGGGCAAAAGGTCGGTCATAACGCAGAACCGTGCCACGCAAGGGGTAGAGATTTGCTTTGGGAGTAGGGCGGGAGAGCACGATGACCTCGACGGCATCCCCTTCGACAAAGGGCAGATTTTTCAGAAGCAAGGTGCCTTCTTTGGCAACGATTGTCTCTTCACGGTAGGCAGTGGTCATGCTCAAAATTATATCACTGACCTGACTTTCGGCTATAATGGCCCACATGAACGGACAGCGTCGTTTTTTGGACATGAATGGCTATCAGTGGACCGTGCTCTTTGCCGCGTGGCTGGGGTGGGGCTTTGATATTTTCGACGGGCTTCTCTATGCTCTGGTGGCGGATAAGGCGATCCCGGTACTTCTTGGGCAAGCGATTGGGAGCCCCGAAGCCAAGGCGTCGGTGCCCTACTGGAACGGGATCATGGGCTCGCTGCTGCTGATCTTCTGGGCGATTGGCGGCGTGCTCTTTGGGCGCATCACGGATAAGCTCGGACGCACCAAGACGCTGCTCCTCACGATGCTGCTCTACTCGGTTGGGACGGCGCTGTGTGCGCTGGCGCCCAATATCTGGGTGCTGCTACTCTGCCGCGTGTTTGTGGCCTTTGGGATCGGCGGGGAGTGGGCGGCGGGCGCGGCGATGGTGGCGGAAGTGGTTCCTGAGAAGCGCCGTGTCGAGGCGGGGGCACTTCTCTATACATCAGCGCCACTGGGCCTGCTTGCGGCGGATGCCATGCGCTTCTATATTGTCGGCGGCCTGCTCAAAGACAGCCCGGAGACAAGCTGGCGCTGGGTCTTTGCCTGTGGCCTCTTGCCCGCGCTGGTGGCGTTTGCGCTCCGCATGTTTATCAAGGAGCCGGAGAAGTGGCAAGAAGTAGCAAGCGATAAGAAAAGCCCCAGCATTGCCGAGCTCTTCACGCCGGAGCTACGCCGCTCCACACTCGGTGGGATGGCGATGGCGCTGATCGCACTAATCACCTGGTGGAGCTGCAATACGTTCGCATCCGTGATCGCCTCGCAGATGGCGGGGGCACAGGCCAAGCTCCAAGAGCTGGATAAGCCTGCGACACAGGCACTGGTCGAGAGCTGGAAGTCTATCGCCTTGGTGAGCTTCTGCCTCGGTGGACTGATCGGGACACTTCTCACGGTTCCCATCGCCAAGTTTCTAGGCCGCCGGACGATGTTTGCGATTTATTTCGTGCTAGGCGCGGCGAGTATTATCGGGACATTCGCCTTCCCCTGGGAGGGCGCGACACGCCTCTACGGCTACTTTCCGATTGGGCTGACGGTCTTTGGGGTCTTTGGGAGCTTTACCTACTACCTCCCGGAGCTTTTTCCCACACGCCTGCGCGGCACGGGAGCGGGCTTTACCTACAACATCGGGCGCATCATCGCCGCCGCTGGGCCGTTTCTGGTGGGGCTAATTGCCCAGCAGGGACTCGACGCCGCCTTCAAAGCCCTAGTGATTGTCGGCTGTGTCCCGATTGTGGGGCTGTTTCTGCTTCCCTTTATTGTCGAAACCAAAGGCCGCTCGCTAGAAGCACTGGACAAGTAGTCTATAATAGGGAAGACATGAGCCAACCAGGTGACCCTCTTCCCTTTCTTTCGGGGACGCTGACCTTTCTTTTTACGGATATCGAGGGGAGTACGCGGCTCTGGGAGAGCTTTCCTGAGGAGATGCGGCTTGCGCTTGCTCGGCACGATGCCTTGCTTCGCCAAGTTGTTTCGCACCGCCAAGGCCAGGTCTTCAAGACCGTGGGAGATGCCTTCTGTGTGGTCTTTGATGACCCCGTAAATACCGTCGCGGCGGCGAAGGAGGCGCAGGCCGCCTTAGCGTCTGAGACTTGGCCCGAACATACTCCCATCCGAGTTCGCATGGCGCTCCACACCGGCCCCGTCGAGAGCCGTGACAACGACTACTTCGGTCCTCCCCTCAACCGGGTCGCACGGCTTCTCTCGACGGCGCACGGAGGCCAGACGCTCCTCTCGCAGAATACCTCTTCGCTCGTTGTGACGAACCTGCCAGAGCGTGCATCGCTACGAGATATGGGAGTGCACCAGCTCAAGGACCTGGCAAGCCCGGAGCATATCTACCAGCTAGAGCACCCCGAGCTCCCCTCTCAGTTCCCTCCCATACGCTCGCTCTCTACCCATCCCAATAACCTTCCTCAGCAGGTCACACAGTTCATTGGACGAGAGAAAGAGACGGTCGCGGTTCGCGAGCTCTTGGGGCAGACACGACTCTTAACGCTAACGGGTGCCGGGGGAACAGGGAAGACCCGTCTTGCCCTGCAGGTCGCGGCCGAGCTACTTGAGCGCTTCCCCGATGGTACTTGGCTTGTCGAGCTTGCCTCACTCTCCAGCCGAGTCAGGTGTCTCAGGCAGTGATTGGGGCTCTGGGAGCCAAGGAGCAACCCGGAGTGCCTGCCGAGCAGCTCCTCGTGGAGTACCTGAAGGGAAAAGAGCTCCTGCTCATCCTAGACAACTGTGAGCACATGATCGATGCCTGTGCTCGCCTAGCGGAGACGCTGGTGCGGCAGTGTGCGAGTGTGCACCTGCTCGCCAGCAGCCGCGAGGCACTGGGGGTTCTCGGTGAGCAGACCTATCGTGTTCCCTCGCTCTCGCTGCCCAATCGCAACCGCCAGCATACCCCGGAGGCTCTGGAGCAGTTCGAGTCGGTACAGCTCTTTTTGGATCGTGCCCGGCTCACCCGCCCCGACTTCCAGATCACCCCACAGAATGCCAAGGCGGTCGCGTCGCTGTGCTGCCGTCTGGATGGCATCCCACTGGCTCTGGAGCTCTCCGCCGCACGCCTACGCTCCCTCTCGGTTGAGGAGATCGACGGCAAGCTCAATCAGCGCTTTCGCCTTCTGACCGGAGGGAGCCGGACCGCACTGCCGCGCCAGCAGACGCTCCGTGCCCTTATTGACTGGAGCTATGACTTGCTCAACGACCAGGAAAAGCTGCTTCTGCATCGCCTTTCCCTCTTTGCGGGTGGCTGGATACTCGATGCGGCGGAGGCGGTCTGCTCGGACGAGAGCATTGAGGACTGGGAGGTTCTGGATCTTCTGACGAGCCTCGTGGATAAGAACCTGGTTCTGGCGGAGCAGGAGGAGAAGCAGACACGCTACCGGCTCCTGGAGACCATGCGGGAGTATGCAACGGAGAAGTGGGAGGGGCAAGGCGACGATATCTCCTCGGTGAGCCGTCGCTACGCAGAGTTCTTTCTTTCGCTAGCGCAGAAGCACCTCAAGCAGCTCCGCCGGGCCGATGAGGTTGAGGCCTTGGCCGAGCTCGAAGAGGAGTCTATCAACCTCCGCACCGCGCTGGAGCTTGCCCAAAAGCAGGGCGACAGCTTGCTTCTGGGGGAGCTCGCTCTGGTCAATGGCATGTTCCTGCAGCGCCATGGCTTTCTCAGTGATGCCGTCGAGGCCATCGAGCTTGGGCTGGGGGGAGCGATACCCGAGTCCCTTCACGCCAAGCTCCTACGCGAACGGGCGGGACTCCACGCAGACTTCAAAGAGTCGGAGAAGAACCGGGCGTGTGTGCTGGCAGCGATGGCCATTAGTGAGCGTCTCCAAGATCGGCTCGGCCAAGCACAAGGCCAGAACCTCCTAGGACAGGCGGCCATGCAGGATCGGGACTTCTCTGAGGCGCGAGGACAGTACCTCGCCGCGCTTGCGAACTTTGAGGAGGTAGGGGATCAGGTGGGGATCGCCATTGTCCAGAATAACCTTGGGGTACTGGAGCGCCGTGATGCGCGTACGGCAGAGGCTGAGCAGCACTTCGCCGAAGCCCTGCGCCTGCGTCAAGGGCTGCATGACCGCCGTGGGCTAGCCGAGACATTCAATAACCTGGGGGTGCTGGCCTTTGAGCGCCAGGAGTGGGAGAAGGCCGCACGCTACTACCGCGAGGCGATCCCACACTACGAGTCGCTTCGGCATACACTCGGGCTTGGTTTTATGTTCGCCAATATCGGTGAGGTGGCGGAGAACCAGCAGGACTTCCGTAAGGCAGCTCGGCTCTATCTTGTCTCCATCTCCCTTCTAGAACAGGTGCGCTCGCCCATTGCCCAAGAGATCGAGTCGTGGCTCACCCGCACTGTCACCGAGGGCAACATCCCCGACTCTGAGATAGCCGCACTCCGCCGCGAGGCAAGCACTCTCTCCCCCGAGGCGCAGCGAAACTGGGCACTTGGGGAGTAGAATTCCACAGCCTTTGTGTCTTATCTCATGGTTCGCTCATTTTTTGTGGCGGTAAAACAGATTGCTCCACCAGGCGAATGTACACCTCTGGCAAAGAATCCAGCAGTTTAAGAATACGTTGTTGCAAAAGGTTTAAGGCAGTCACATGACGCAAAACTTGACCCG
>NZ_JANNYP010000576.1:0-6692 GCF_031410135.1 Armatimonas sp.
GTCGCTCGCTGCTCAAGCGCCTGGGCAAGTGGCGCAGGGAGCTTGACCTGGGCCGACTTGGGGTTCGCTCTGAGCACCAGAATTGCGCGGGGTCTGCGCGGACAATTGCGCGGCCCTTTCCTTTAGAAGAGAGCAAAGCGCAGAAGACGACAACTGTACGAAGGGCTGGCTCAGAGTCCAAGATAGTGGATGTTGTTGTCTCTCCTGCGGAGGTTTCAGAGCCAGATAGCGAAGCCGTCACCGTGGCTGTAGATGCAGGACTTACAGTACATGCCGCCCGTCGAGCGGTCGGGGAGAAGCCTTTGGATGCGGTGAGGAGTGCGGTCAGAGCGGCACGGGCTTACGCGGCCTCGCACGAAGTGCGGAGCCTGCCCGCGCTTCTCTTTACGGCGATACGTGCCGGGTGGCTCGCACCCACGCCGTCGTCGAGTCATGCTTCTGACTTGGGCGAGCGGCCACAGAGGATCATCGTTGCACCAGCGCAGATGCGGACAGAGACTGTTCTTCCGCGCACCGCTGAACCCGAGAGCTCGGCGGCGGCATGGGAGGCACTCTCTGAAGGTGAACGGGCGGAGTTTCTAGCCCAAGCATTTGCTGAGGTTTTGACGGGTGGCACGGAGCCTGAGAAGTCTCTTGCGCGGCGGCGCGGCGTGGAGTCGCTTCCTGTGCTGATGCGGGCGAAACGGCTGGCACGAGAGCGGGCTGAAGCCTTGGGAGCCAGCGATGCCGGGTAAGCGGCGCGACGGCCAGCTTTGCCTACGCGGCATGGCGAGCATCCGGCCCCGTAAGCCCCGCGCCGAGGTCGAAGCCCAGGAGCAGCGGGCGTTCTTCGTGTGGCTTCGGCTCCACGCGAGAGCATATCCTGAGCTGCGCTGGGTGCATGCGATCCCGAACGGTTTGTGGCTGGGGCCGAAGCGCGGGGCGGACGCCGTTGAGTTGGGGCTGACCGCCGGGGTGTGGGATGTGTTCGTACCGGTGCCATCGTCGGGGTGCCACGGGCTTTACATTGAACTGAAAGCAGGACGCAACGGACTGACCGAGGAGCAGGCGGCGTTTCGTGCCGCGCTGGAGCCGTTGGGCTCTCGATTTGTGGTCTGTCGAAGCTGGTTAGAGGCGAGAAATGCGGTCGCAGAATACCTCGGATTGGAGCACCTTGGTGGCCGTTGATAGGAGCTTTGGTGGCCGTTGGCTGACCGGCTGAAATCGGGCGCTTCCGGTATACTATTCGGCGTGAGTGATTCGAGTCGTGTCTACCTGCGTCGGGGGGATTTTGGAGCGCTGGCGGAGGCAAGTCTGCTCGATGGCGTGTCTTTGGATGCGGTGAAAGAGGCCGAGGCGCTCTGGCAGCCTTTCTTGGTTCAGGCGCTGGAGCAGGCCCGAGCCGCAGGGGCGATCTCGTTCGATCTGCCGGAGCATAAGCACTGGGACTGGCTGAGAAAGGCGCGGTATGCGCTGGTTCGTCAGAACTTCCGGCTTCTTGGCGTGGTCTGTGACGGGGAGATGCAGGGCTTGATGATCCTGCGCACTGATCACACCAGCCGCCTGGCGGACACGCTGGGAGAGCCGCTGGTGTACGTGGACTATCTGGCGGCGGCTCCTTGGAACCTGCGCGGGCTGGCTCCCGTGCCACGCTTCGCGGGTGTGGGGCGTGTGCTGATCGGGGCGGCGGTTCAGGTCAGTCAGTCGTTGGGCTGGAGCGGCAAAACCGGATTGCACTCGCTCCCCCAAGCGGAGTCGTTCTATCGGCGCACTTGCGGGATGCAGGATCTGGGACGCGACGATAACTACGATAAGCTGCGCTACTTTGAGCTGAGCACGGCAGATGCCGATACTTTCTTGCAGGGAGGTTCAAGATGAAGTTCGAGTTTACAAAAGAGTGGGCGGAGTCGGTTCCGCTGGAAGATGATCTGCTCGATCCGTCGGCAGGGCGACTTTCTTATGACCCGGCAGAGCTGGCGGAGTCGGCTAGCGTCTCGTCAACACCCCGACGAAAGCCCCTCCCAACACGCCCTGCTCGCCCAACCAAAGTCATCGGGAAGTGATTGCGGCTTTTTGTCAGGGCGCAGGGTTCCCCGCTTCGACGTTCACGGGTAAGCGCTACCAGCCGTCGCGGGGCCTTTTTATATTTGCCTTAGGTTCACCCAAAGGCGGGATCACTCTCCGGGTGGACCGCACTCACGTGTGTTCACCAACAGAAGAAACACACGGGTGGGTGCTGCACAGAGACGGAAACCGAGGTTGTTGTTTCGGTTGCCCGGCGAGTTGTTGTTCCGATACGCGCAACGGAAGTTATTCGCGTTGTTGTTGTTCCAAGAACCGCCGCTCCCGAGAGTAACCCTGGCCCTTTCGGTGAAGATTGGGCCAGGAAAAGCATACTCTATTTCCCTAAAAAACGCAACTTTTTCTTTACAAGTATCATTTTATGAGATATAATGACACTGTAAAATTAAATCGAAGCGCTTCGCGCTGTTAAAACAAACTAAATACCCTACGACGGTCCTGCACAGAGACGGAAACCGAGGTAGCCGTCTCGGTAGCCCGGCGAGTTGTAGTCCCGATGCGCGCAACGGAAGATATACGCGATGTAGAAGCGCCAAGAACCGCCCTTGCTATAGCGGTTAGCGGTGCTTCGGCCGTCACTACACCACTGATACACGTTCCCCGCCATATCTGACAGGCCGTGGCTGTTAACGAAAACGTTAGAGCTACGCTTAACTGGAGCAGTACCTTTATCGCTACTCGTTTTTGTCCACCACAACTGATTTGAAGGCGCATCATTGCCCCAAGGGTACTCAATAGTACGGCCACCGTCACGAGCCGCGTACTCGAACTCAGCACTTGTCGGCAAACGACCACCCGCCCAAGTCGCAAACGCACTCGCTTCGTCCCAGCTCACGTTCACAATCGGGTGATCCAGAACAGAGTCCCAGCCACCAGACCAAACGGGGGAACTTGGAAGTGCCGGCATACTCTTACCCGTGGCCGCGCAGTACGCTTTCCACTGGGCCACTGTTACAGGAGTCGCGTCCATCCAGAAGTCGGAAACCGTCACACGCTTTTTCGTCTCACCCATGACAAACGCACCACCCGGAACAAAGCACATCTCAGCATCGCCTTTACGAGTCCAACGAGCCCCCTTACGCGAACCAACAGGTTTCTTGCCTTTCCCGCCCACAGTCGCAGAGGGCTTGACTGTCGTTGCAGTGGGCTTGCTGGGACTGGGCTTGGGAAGGGCCGTGTAGCTTAGCGCGAGAGGGACTGTCTCACCGGGCACCAACGTGATGCTCTGCCGAACATCCTCGTAGCCCGGAGTGCGCACTACCACACTCACCGACACGGGATCGACCACCGAGCGCGTGTACGACGAGCCGCTCACCTGGGTTCCATCCACCGTTACCACGGTGCTCGCTAGCGGACCAGTGATCTTCAGAACCGCCGTCTGGGCCACTTTCTTGGGCGCTACTACCACAGGAGCAAGGGCCGCGCTCTTGCCCACGCTGATGAAGAGAAACTCCCCTTCCGTGCCACGGCTTCCGAACTGAGGGGTCTGTTTGGCGTTGGTGATGTTGGCGACACTGGTCTTTAGCGCGGTGCCTAGCTCACTGGCGAGCAGCAGCTCACCGGGAGTGGCGGCCAGGGCGCGTAGCTCCTCCAGTAGCTTGAAGGTGAGCGCACCGTGGCCCAGCTTGGGGTCTTCCAGGGCCTCTTCGGAGCGCCCGCCCGCTGTGATGGCTTGGAGCGCGGGCCGAGCCAGGAGGTTCTTGATCACGGCGAGGTTGGGCCGGGCACCTGGCGAGCGGGGCTGGATGAGCAGGCCACCGAAGCAGGCATCGGCGATGAGGAGGCGGTGGCGTGCGGGGCAGGCTTCCAGAAACTCCCAGACACGGTTCATGGCGATGCAGTCGGTGAGGTAGCCCGAGTTGTCCTCTGGCTTGTTGAGATCTACCTCGGCATCGTGGGGAATGAGAAAGCCCATCTCCCCGCCAGTGGGCAGCTTCACAGTCTGTCCGTGGCCGGAGAAGAACACGAGTACACGGTCGGTCTCCTTCACGCGCCCGCCAATGGCAAGCTGTGCGAGCGCCTACTCGATCCCCCGCTAGGTCGCCTGGGTGTCGGTGAGCACGGCGATGTTCTCGGGGAGAAAGCCGTAGGAAGCCACGAGCACATCCCGCAAGTCGGTGGCGTCTTTGGCCGCGAAGCTGAGGTTCTTGCCCAGGTGCGCGTATGCGCTGATCCCCACCAGCACAGCGTAGGAGTTAGTATAGACCGTCGTGTCCGCCAGTGGCCCGGAGCGGGGAACAATCGCCAGAGACTTGATCTGCTGGGGACGAGCGAAGGCTTCGAGCGGAAAGGCAAGGGCGGTAAGGCTGGAGACGAGAAGAGAGCGCCTGTTCATGAGAGCATTATAACGTAAACCTATACCAGCTTGTGACACCGCATCTGCCGCCGGTTGGAAACCGGCGTCTGCAATGGCACTGCGTGCCGTAAAGCCCGTGCCGGGCTGGGGGTGGGGAAATGGGTTCGGCGCGGTATACTTTTGTGTGCCTAAGCCCTTTGATGCCTCCACAAAGTTCCTTATCGAGCTCGCCCCCGAGGACTGGCTCCGGTTCCTGAAGCTGCCCATCGGCCCCTCGGAGATGATCGAGACCGACCTCTCCACGATCACCGCAGCGGGCGACCGTATTTTGAGAGTTAATACCGTTCCGCCTTATGGTCTCCACGTGGAGTTCCAAGCAGGCCCGGACGACGAGCTAGAGGAGCGGGTTTGGGAGTACAATGTGCTCTATACGCGCCGCTTGAAGCTCCCGGTGGAGACCACTCTGGTGCTCCTGCGCCCGTTTGGCAACCATAAGAAGCTTACGGGGCGCTTTCAGGTAGTGGGGCCAGCAGGGCGGCGGGTGCATGACTTCCCCTACGAGGTTGTGCGGGTCTGGGAGCTGCCCCCGGAGGTGTTTTTGGAGGGTGGCAGTGGCCTGCTCCCTCTGGCACCGGTGGCAAAGGTCTCCCGTGCCGAAGTGCCGCAGGTAGTGCAGGCGGTCAATGAGCGGCTAGAGCGCAATCATAAACCCAGCGAAGCCGAGCAGCTTCGCACCGCAACGTTTGTCTTGATGGGGCTGAAGTACCCCAAAGAATTTGTGGAGAAACTGATGAGCAGAAATGTACTAGAGCTATCGTCAACGTATCAAGCACTGATCCAAGAGGGCTTAGACAAAGGCTTGCAAGAGGGCTTAGACAAAGGCTTGCAAGAAGGTCTCAGCAAAGGCTTGGAGCGGGGATTAGAGCAAGGTACAGAGCAAGGGCGTACCACGGAAGCACGACGGCTGATCCTGCGCTGGGGCACCAAGCGTCTGGGCGCACTGAGCAGCCAGGTCGAGGCCGCGCTGAACGCCGCCGATTTGGAGCGCCTGGAAGTGCTGGCAGATCGCCTCCCCGAAGCCGAGTCCTGGGAAGAGCTCCTCGCCGAGTAATCCCCCGCCCGATAAGTCGCAGAGGGCAGCTTCCCCGCTTTGACGTTCGCCGTTAGGCTACCAGCCGTCGCGGGGCTGTTTTATATTCGCTTCGCGTTCGCCGCGAAGCTGGACACCGCTGCGGGTGGACCACACCGAGCTTTGCGTCGTTTTGCCTTGCGGCTCTGCGTTGCATGCCTCTTAATGGATGCTGGGGAAGACAGAGGAAACTGTTGTTGTTCGGTTTGGATTTGGTGAGCAGCCCCCTATTCGTACTCGTCGAAGTCATCGCGAGGGAGCGTGTCTTCCACGGTGGGTCGGGGGACGCCATGTCGGCTGCAGGCGGCTAGGGCGACCCGGATGACGTTGTTGTGTGCGCCGATGCCGAACCAGTCGGGATCATCGTAGGTTTCGAGGTAGGCTGTGCGGGAGTCGTCGAGGGCGTTTAGGGCGGCGGGGAGGAACGCGCTCGGCGGCCCGGCGGGAACCTGCGTGCGGCTTTGTTGCATAACGACGGCAGTGTCTCAGATTTGTCTCGTCTATAAATATCTCAGGCAATCGCCAGTTATCAACAACAGTATGTTTATTTGTTTAGGCATTCGTCTTGTTCGATTTTCCTGATAGATGTTGATATCAAGGACTGTTAATGCCGCGATATGCAACAAAGCCCCTGCGTGAGGTACGCTCCCATCATCCAGGCGGCGCGGGCGAGGTGGTCGCCGATGTTGCATCCGGCCTGTCGGTCGTAGTTGAAGTCGGGCTGGGCGAGGCGTTTCTCTGCGGCGATGTAAAGCTCGTCGAGGGCGTCGGCCAGCTCACCGAAGAGTGGGGCGGCTTCGATCAACTCCGGTCGCCGCGACGCTCGGTCAGCATGCGTGGTTTGCGCCGATTGTACGGTTTTCGCTTTTCGCTTGGGCCACCAGTCCATCTGTCGCTCTCGTTTGCCGATTGTTATGCTTGCCAAGTCGTGGGTGCTCATTGCTCCTGGAAGAGCGGCGTTTGGGGAGGTGCCTACCCTAAAAATGGCTTTCACCCGCCTATTGCCCAGCGCCTCAGGAGATACACTTTCGCCAGTGAGGTACGAACGAAAAATCTTCGATGTCTCGCAAAACCGAAGTTGGTGATCGTTACAGCTCGCCTTTGTGTTTTTATTGTGATCTATTACTCATGGTTCGCTCATTTTTTGAGGGGTTTAGCAAATTTGAGGTAACCTCGTTTCATGACCGAAACGCTCACTCTTATCAC
>NZ_JANNYP010000577.1:0-4276 GCF_031410135.1 Armatimonas sp.
TCCCCCCACTATCATCGCGCTCGCATTCGTGCAAAGAGCTTGATCAAGGGGCTCCAAGGAGAGCTTGACGAGGCATATCGGCTAGTGGAGCTGCTGAAGACCCCCCATCAAAGCCACCACGAGATAGCCTATAACTTAGTACTGTGCGCTCATCTGGAATATCTTGCGGGCAACTTCTTTCTCTCCACGCAGCTCTATGGAACCTCCGTCGCTTGGTGTCAGCGCAAAGGCTTTGATCTCCATGGATATAACTATAGTTCCCGCGAGAAAAACCTCGCCTTACTTTGTGAACGGTTCGGGGACAAAGCATTCCAGGCACTCTACGACGAAGGCTACAACAGGCACGCCAGCGAAATTTTACAATCTTTGGCAGGGTCAAAGCAAGCCAGTATATAAGAACGCAGCTGCCTACTTTTAATGGGTGGCAATAGGATTTTCAGGACGCCATGCCGAATCTCTGAACAATGCAACCACCAACCTTACCCCCCCGCCCCAATATCGTCTTTATCCTCTCCGATGACCTCGGCTGGGCCGACACGGAGCTCTATGGCAAGACGAAGCTCTACAAGACCCCGAACTTGATGCGGCTGGCAAAGCGCGGGATGGTGTTCTCACGGGCGTACTCGGCGAGCCCGCTGTGCTCCCCGACGCGGGCGAGCATTCTGACGGGTCAGAGCCCGGCGCGCATTGGGATCACGGCGCCCAACTGCCACCTGCCCGAGGTAAAACTTGCCGCGTCGGTGCAGAAAAACGCGCCCCCGACGGCAAAGGCGCTCCAGTGCGAGAGTGCGACGCGGCTTAACACGAGCTACGTGACCCTGGCGGAGACGCTGAAGTCGGCGGGGTACGCGACGGCGCACTTTGGTAAGTGGCACTTGGGCGCGGAGCCCTACTCGCCGCTGGAGCAGGGCTTTGACGTGGACCTGCCCCACACCCCCGGCCCCGGCCCGGCGGGGAGCTTTGTCGCCCCGTGGAAGTTTCCGAAGTTCTCGCCACGCACCCCCAATGAGCATATCGAGGATCGCATGGGCGACGAGGCCGTGGCATGGATGACCAAGAACAAAGACAAGCCGTTCTTTCTCAACTACTGGCAGTTCTCCGTGCACGCCCCGTTTGACGCCAAGAAATCGCTGATCGAGAAGTACAAGGGGCTGGTAGACCCGAAAAGCGCACAGCGCAGCCCGACCTACGCCGCGATGGTGGAGTCCATGGACGATAGCGTCGGCAAGCTCCTCGACACACTGGATCGCTTGGGGATCTCGGATAAAACGGCGATTGTCTTTCTCGCGGACAATGGCGGCAATATGTACAACACCGTAGACGGCACCACACCCACCAGCAATGCCCCGCTCCGGGGCGGCAAGGCGACGGTCTACGAGGGTGGGATTCGCGTCCCGTGTGTCGTGAGCTGGCCCAAGGTCACCAAGCCAGGCTCGCAGAACAAGGAGGCAATAATCCAGAGCACCGACTTCTACCCAACGGTTCTGGAGCTGCTCAAGCTCAAGCCCGAGAGCAACCAGATATTTGACGGGCGCAGCATTGCCAGTGCCCTGAGTGGCAAGGCACTCGCCCCCAGGCCGATCTTCACGTTTTTCCCGCACAGCCCCAAGGTCCCCGACACCCTGCCTCCCGCCGCAACCGTGCACTCCGGCGACTGGAAGCTGATCCGCCTCTTCCATCAAGGCGAGGGCGGCGCACACGCCTACCAGCTCTACGACCTCAAGAGTGATCTTGGTGAGGCAAATGACCTTGCGGCCAGCCAGCCGGAGCGGGTCAAGCAGCTCGATGCACTGATTGAGGGATTTCTCAAGGACACCAAAGCGGTCGTGCCCCTCCCCAATCCGGCCTACAATGCAAAAACGAAGCATGAAGCGGCGACTCCGCCTGGTGCTGATCCACTGGGAGGCTGGAAGGCACGCGGCTGTGAGGCTGTCGTCAAAGACGGCGCGTTGGTAGTCACCGGCACGGGCCTCACACCGTTTCTGGGCTTCACTGCGGGTAAAATCGGCGGCCAAACCGTGATCTCGCTGCGGGTAAAGAGCATGGCCGGGGGCGCAGGCAAAGCCGAGTGGCTTCCCACGCCACAAGACACAGACAAGGCAAAGTCAGTCCCCTTCACCCTCAAGGCCAGCGGCGACTGGCAGGAGATCACCGTCATGCTTCCCGCCGAGGGCGCACTGGGCATCCTACGGCTGTATCTACCCGCACAAAAAGACCCCGTCGCAGTGGACTCGATTGAGATAAAGCCGACCCAAGGCAAGACGCAGCGCTGGAGTTTTGAGAAGTGAGAACCGACGAAGAACACCTCCGTGAGCTGATCGCCTTCACACTGCCCCATAAGAATCCCTTTGGTGCGCGGATTGTGGAATCGGCGACGGGCGAGGTGCTGCTTCAGGCAATCAACCAGGTAGGACCGAACAACGATCCCACCGCCCATGCGGAGCTGCTAGCAGTGCGTCTTGCCTGCCAGCAGCGGCAGAGTTTTTCCCTGGCAGGCTTTACCCTCTACTCCACCTGTGAGCCGTGCCCGATGTGCCTGGGAAGTATCCTCTGGGCAAGGCTAGACCGCGTCGTCTTCGGAGCCACGATTGAGGATGCGGCAAAGCACTACTCGCAGATCTACATCCCGGCCCAGGAAGTCGCCCGGAGAAGCGACTTTCAGACAATAGTCGAGGGACCTCTACTTCAGGCAGAGTGCTACACTCTCTTCACACCATCATGAAACCAAATATTATCTTTGTCCTCGCCGACGATCTTGGCTATGGTGAGCTAGGCTGCTTTGGCCAAAAGCTCATCCCGACACCGCACCTCGACAAGATGGCGGCGGAAGGCATGAAGCTGACACAATTCTACGCCGGAGCGCCCGTCTGTGCGCCCTCGCGCTCGGTCTTGATGACGGGCTTGCACACCGGCCACACGCGGGTCCGGGGCAACGCAGGCCCCACCAATCCCACGGCCCAGATGCTCCGAAAAGGTGACCTGACGGTTGCGGAAGCGCTGAAGTCCGTAGGCTACGCCACCGCACTGATCGGCAAGTGGGGCCTGGCCAACGAGGGCGATGAGGGAGTACCAACCCGCAAGGGCTTCGATGTCTTCTTCGGCTACCTCAACCAGACCCACGCCCACAATCCCTACCCGCCGTTTCTCTGGCGCGATGAGAAGCGTGTCGCGCTACGTAACACCAGGCATCCCGAGTGCCCCGAGGCGCAGTGGAAGGCCGGCGCGGGCTGGGCCGAGGAAAAACGTGACTTTGCCCCCGATCTCATGGCCGACGAAGCCCTGAAGTGGGTCGAGACGCACCACAAGAAGCCGTTCTTCCTCTACTGGTCGCTCATCACGCCCCACGCCAACAACGAAGCCACGCGCGGCACGGGCAACGGTCAGGAGATCCCCGAGCTGGGAGCCTTCGCCGACAAGCCCTGGCCCGCCCCCGACAAGGCCCATGCCGCGACGATTGCCCGCCTCGATGCCGATATGGGGCAGCTCTTTACCTTGCTCAAGAAGCTCAAAATAGACAGCAACACGCTCGTGATCTTCTCCAGCGATAATGGGCATCATAAAGAGGGAGCAAACGATCCCGAGCTATTTGACGCCAACGGGCCGTTCCGTGGCCTCAAGCGCGATCTCTACGACGGTGGCATCCGCGTCCCGACACTAGCACGCTGGCCCGGTCAGATCGCGCCCGGCTCACAGAGTGGCCACGTCAGCTACTTCGCCGATCTCTTTCCGACCGTTGTCGAGCTAGCAGGCACCAAGCCCCCTCCCAAGACCGATGGGCTTAGCTTCCTGCCGACGCTGCGTGGTAAGTTGGGGGCGCAGAAAAAGCACGCCACTCTCTACTGGGAGTTCCATGAGGGAGGCTTCTCCCAAGCCGTGGTGATGGACGCACGCTGGAAAGCGATCCGCAAAAAACGCCTGGATGCTCCTGTCGAGCTCTACGACTTAGCCAATGATCCCGGTGAGGAGCGCAATCTCGTCGAGACTCAGCCAGCGCTGGTGCAGCGTGCCAAAGAGCTCTTCCGCACCGAGCGCACCGACCTGCCCGAGTGGCCCATCAAGCAGGTATAATCGAGCCGCTATGACGCTAAACACCTACGCTCTCGCCTCGCTTGCTTTGCTCTTGCTTGTGCCCGGCACGCAACAGAAAAATGAGGCTATCGTCCCACCGACGCAGCCCTCGAAGCTGAAATTTGAGAAGATCGTCATCAATGCGGCATCGGACTTTGAGGCGGCGGGAGTTGGGGATATTAACGGCGATGGCAAGCTGGATATTGTC
>NZ_JANNYP010000578.1:0-4724 GCF_031410135.1 Armatimonas sp.
GCCCGAAGCACCTGCTGAGACCAGCAACGAGATCACGATTGATGACTTTCTGAAAGTCGAACTGCGCGTCGCCGATATTGTAGCGGCTGAGAAAGTGGAGGGGGCCGACAAGCTCCTGAAGCTCCAGCTCAAGATCGGCGAGGAAGATCGGCAGATCGTCAGCGGCATCGCCACGGCCTACACCCCGGAGGAGCTGGTTGGTCGGCAGATCGTTGTGGTGTACAACCTCAAGCCCCGCAAGATGCGTGGTGTCGAGAGCAAGGGAATGCTCCTCGCCGCCACGGATGCGGAGGGCAATGCCATCCTGCTCCAGCCCGATAAGAAAGCCGACTCCGGCAGCACCGTTCGGTAGGTTTGCCCTCCCTCCCCCCGGCCCCCTCTCCTCCCAATAACAAGCCCTTCGGGTGGGAGGGAGGGGGAGTCAGAACTCACTCCCAACCCTCTCCCATTATTGGGAGGGGGTGGCGAAGAGAGGAACGAACAGAGCCGGGGGAGGGGAAACTCAATCTGAGAAGGAAAACCTCGTCGCTGGGCCGAACCTCTCTTTAGACTTTTAGTTCTTTGGGAGAAGAAGCAATGACACGACGAGGTTTTTTAGATGAGGCGTTCTTTGCCGCTGCGATAGCGTCGCTGACCGCATCCGGGGCGTTTGCCACAGAGCCGGAGCCCACGCGCCCACGACGGCGCTATGGAGCGGCAGATAAAGTGCGTATGGCGGTGATCGGGGTGCACGGGCGCGGGATGGCCCATGTGGAGGGATATATGGGCCTACCCGATGCCGAAGTGGTCGCGATTTGCGATGTGGACTTAAGCTCCGCGGAGAAAGCGGCGGCGGTGGTCGAGAAAAAGACGGGCAAGAAGCCCAAGATCTACAAGGACTTGCGCAAGGTTTTCGAGGACAACGACATTGATGCCGTCTCGTGCGCGCTGCCGATCCACTGGCACTCGCTCGCGGCGTCGTGGGCGATGCAGGCGGGCAAGGATGTCTATGTCGAGAAGCCCTGTAGCCATAATGTGAGCGAAGGACGGCGGCTGGTGCAACTTCAGCAGCGCACCGGGCGCATCTGCCAGGTGGGAACTCAGAGCCGCTCCGCAAAAGCCGTTCAGCAGGGGATTAAGTTTCTGCATGAGGGCAAGCTTGGCAAGGTGACGATGGCGCGGGGGCTCTGTTACAAGCCGCGCAGGAGCATAGGCATCAAGCCCGATGGCCCGGTGCCTGTGGGTGTGGACTACGATATCTGGCTTGGCCCGGCTCCGAAGCGGCCTTTTAACCCCAATCGCTTCCACTACGAGTGGCACTGGAACTACGACTACGGCGCGGGCGATCTGGGCAACCAGGGAATCCACCAGATGGACATTGCGCGCTGGGCACTGGACAAGCACGAGCTGCCGCTGGGCGTCGAGACGATTGGCTGTCGGCTGGGCTATGTGGACCAGGCCAACACCCCCAACACCGTCGTCTCCACCTACGACTACGGCGACAAGCAGCTTATCTTCGAGGTGCGTGGCCTCCCGACTGAAAAGTTCATGGGAGCGGATATCGGCGATATTGTCTACGGTGAGAATGGCTACGTGGTCTTTACCTCTAGCTACGGCAAGGCAGCGGCGTTTGATAAAGAGGGCAAGCCGCTGGAGACCTTTAGTGGGGGCGGGGACCACTTCGCGGCGTTTATCAAGGCCGTCAAGAGCCGCCAGCAGTCTGATCTGGCTGCGCCGGTCTTGGAAGGCCACCTCTCCAGCGCCCTGTGCCATTTGGGCAACGTGAGCTACCGCTTGGGCAAAGAAGGCGATCCGGCCAAGAGTAACTTTGAGAACAAGCCCTTTGGCGAGGCGTACTCGCGCATGATCCAGCATCTCACTGCCAACAATGCGCTGACATCTGATGCCAAGCTGCGCTTCGGAGCCAGCCTGAAGTTCGATCCCAAGAAGGAGCGCTTTATTGGGTCGGGCGATAAAGAGGCAAATATGCTCCTCACCCGTGAGTACCGAAAGGGCTTCGAGCTTCCGAAGGTGTAAATCGCACTCGCAGGGGAGGAATCGCTTCCTCCCCTGTCGAAAACCGGTGCATGCCGAAACCTGAATTTCTCCGCCGCAGTGCTGTTGCCGGAGCCGCCGCCGCAGGCGTGATGCTCGCGGCGGGAGCTGCCGATGCCCAGAGCGTCCCCGTTCGCGTCACGGCCGAACGCGCCGATAGCGCACTCGCGCCGCTCTCCCTAGTGCTCCCCCAGAGTGAGCTCACCAAGCGGCGCGTGATACCACGTGGAGCCGCCCTGCTCTCGTTTCAGAGCGAGGCTGTTGGAAAAGGCAATGTAAAGCTAACATTTATCGCCCCCGCCCTTAAGAAGGGTGAGTCTAAGCTCTTTGTTCTTGTTCCCGGTAAGCCTGGTGCTGTCGAGGTGAAAGAGGCGGGCAAGAACGCTGAGATTCTGATCGGCGGTCAGCTCTTCACCCGCTACGACACCACAACCGGTCCCAATAAACCCTACCTCTACCCCATTCAGGCCTTTGGCGGCAAGCACTTCACACGGCGTTGGCCGCTGGAGGATGTGGGGCATGAGGAGAAAGACCACCCGCACCACCGGGGTCTCTGGTTCACCCACGGCGAGATGAACGATGTGGATTTCTGGACCGAGGTCGCAAAAGCGGGGCACCCAATTGGTAAGACCGTCAATACGGGCTACTCGGCGCTGGAGAGTGGCGCGGTCTACGGCAAGCTCGGCACCAAGACCGACTGGATCACTGAGGCGGGCAAGACCATCGCCAAGGACACACGGGAGATCGTGGTTACGCCGCTTGGAGAGGGCATCTTGCTAGATTTTTCGATCACGGTCACGGCGGTGGGCGGGCCGCTCCACTGGGGTGATACCAAAGAGGGGACGTTTGCGCTGCGCGTCCCCGAAATCATGAAGGCGGAGAAAGAGGGCAAGGGGACGCTTGAGAGCGCCGAGGGCGTGAAAAACACGGCGGTCTGGGGGAAGCCCTCCCCGTGGCACGACTACTGGGGGCCGATTGAGTCGGGGGGCGAGACCTTTGGAATCGCGATCTTCGACTCCCCAAGCAACCTGCGCTACCCGACCACCTGGCACTCGCGCACCTACGGTCTCTACGCCGCCAACCCCTTCGGTCTCCACGACTTCGACACCACCAAGAAGACCGACCGCCACGCCGGGCAGCTGATCACGCCCGAGGGCAAGTCCGTCACGTTTGCCTACCGGGTTCTCTTCCACAAAGGCGACACCCGCGCCGCAAAAATCGCCGAGAGCTTTAATGCCTGGGCCACCCCCCCGAAAGTTGAACTTGCCAAATGAGTGTTATGAGCAACGAAGATAAGAACCTGAAGTGGTACCAGGGAATTCCCAAGTACTCCTGGATGGTGCTGATTATCGCGGCGCTGGGCTGGCTCTTTGATGCGATGGACCAGAATCTATTTAATATGGTTCGGGCTCCCTCGGTCAAGGCGCTCTTGGAGCTGACAGGACTCACCGGAAAAGAGCTGGACGATGCCGCCAAGCTCGTCGGGGCGCAGCTCACGGCGACGTTTCTGGTAGGCTGGGCCGTCGGCGGTTTTATCTTTGGGATGGTCGGCGACAAACTGGGTCGCACCCGGACGATGATGTTGACGATTCTGATCTACGCCATCTTTACCGGCTTGAACGGCCTCGTGCAGAACTTACCGCAGTACTTTATCTGTCGCTTCATCACCGCGCTCGGGGTGGGGGGTGAGTTCGCCGCTGGTGCTGCCTTAGTGGCCGAGGTCTGGCCGAATCGCTCCCGTCCCATGGCTCTGGGAACACTACAGGCTCTCTCCGCGGTGGGAAACATGGGAGCCGCGGTCATCAACCTACTCGCCGGAGCGGACTGGCGCGTGGTTTACTTCGTGGGGGCTGCCCCTGCGCTGCTTGTCCTCTGGATTCGCTCCTCGGTGAAGGAGCCCGAGGCATGGCATGCGGCTAAGGAAAAGGCCCATGCGAGTGGGGAGATCGGCAATATTGCCTCTCTCTTTAAAGATCCTACTCTACGAAAAAACACGATTGCAGGCACACTGATTGCTCTGGCCGGTGTTGGTGGACTCTGGGGCGTTGGGTTTTTCCTTCCCGATTTTATCCGCACCGTGCTCGGCCCCAATGTGGCATCCATGGAGGTAGCAGAGGGCAAGAAGCAGCTCGCGCAGTGGGTCAGTATCGCCTTTATTTTCCAGAATGTCGGTGCGTTTCTAGGGATGTTCGGCTATGCGGTTCTGAGCGAGAGAGTGGGCCGTAAACCCGCGCTAGCGCTCTTTTTGCTGCTGGCCTACGGCTCGATCCAGCTTGCCTTCTGGGGAGTCCGAGATCTGAATACCGCCTATGCGCTCTCCTTCGTGCTCGGGTTCTGTGCACTGGCTCCGTTCTCCGCCTTTGCCGTCTACTTCCCGGAGCTCTACCCGACACGGCTTCGTGCCACGGGAATCGGATTCTGCTACAACTGTGCTCGTCTGCTCGCTGCCGCCGCACCCTTTGCCCTCGGGGGACTTGCGAAAGCCTACAACGATCCCGCTGATCCTGCCCACGGCTTCCGAATCGCCGCCGCCATTGTCGCCAGCATCTATATCTTTGGCTTTGTCGGGCTCGCCTTCGCCCCGGAGACGCGCGGCAAGCCCCTGCCGGAGTAGCCCACACGGAAATCGTGGGGCTAAGGGGCGTCGTGCCTCCGCCGCCTCGCTCCGCTCGGAACTTTACCGACGGAGG
>NZ_JANNYP010000579.1:0-7042 GCF_031410135.1 Armatimonas sp.
CGGGCTCGGGGATGCCCTTGCCATAGATCGTCTGTAGCGTGGCCATGGCACTGGCGACGATCTGAGAGTCCGTCCACGACTCCATGGCCTTGCCTTGCGTGGCGGCATTAAACCCCAGGAGAACGGGTTGTTTTAGTGTTCGTTGGAAGCTCACCCACTCGGTCCACTCGCCCGGTTTGGGCGCGATGTACTCCAGCCAGTCCACATCGTCGGGCCAGAATACTTTTGAGAAGCGCAGGTAGCACTTGTTGAGCACGCCCATCCCCAGACCCGCTATCGCTTGCAGCTTGGCTTTGGGGAGCGCGGGGGCGAAGCGCACCCGCCCCGCTTTTAAGGCTCCCAGGGGCAGAGTCACCAGTACCTGGTCTGCCGTAAGCTCACCCTGGCTGGTGACCACGCGTACTGGCGACTGGCTCCAGTCAATCTCCTGCACCACGTGGCCTAGCCGGATCGTCAGCCCTTGGGCAAGGTGCTTGGTGAGCGTGTGGTAGCCCTCGGTAAAAAGAGCATCGTCACCTGGGAAAGCTTTCGCACTGTCGTGCCAGTGGGCCGAGAGCTCGTTGGCGCTTCCCGCGTACTCCTGCTCAAACTCGGAGCTGAGGAGGAAGTTCAAGAGACGAGGGGTTACTGGGGAGCCCTCTGTCTCTTTCTTTAGTACCTGATCGGCGACTTGGCGAAGGGAGCGATCGTTCTCTTCGTCTTGCGCCTTGCCTATCGCTTTGCGAAGCTGTTTTCGGAGCGCCTCAAGACGCGTCTCCTCTTTCTTCGTGAGAGGCTTCCCGTCGCTGTTATAGGTGAGGTTGCGGTCGTAGTGGGTCTGCACACGACGGGCAGAGAGGCTATCCGCGAGTGTGGTGAGGGGGTTGCCCTTCACCCCGTGAATCCACGATGCGCCCAAGTCCAGCGGCAGGTCGGGCCACTGGGTACTGGTCCAGATGCGCCCCCCGATGCGCTCGCGCCCCTCCAGCACCACGACCTCGTGGCCCTTTGCCTGGAGCTCTCGTGCTGCTGCCAGCCCGGAGAGCCCTGCCCCGATCACTAAGACACGCCTCTTCACTCTCGGAGCCGCCGTGCGAGCTTCGGGCGCTCTTGTTCCAGAAACGTCGGATTGAGTGTGAGACCCGTCGAGGCACCAACCCCTGCGTAGAAGTCGGCGAGGCCCTTGTTCCAGGCACCTGAGACAATCGCCGCTGCCGTCTCGCCGCGTGGGTTCTTGCGGTTAAGATCGGCCCCGTTTTTCAGGAGCAGCTCGACCAGCTCAGCGCGGCAGAAGAACGCGGCGATATGCAGCGGCGTATTGCCATCGTCGTTGGTTGTGTTCGGGTCTGCGCCGTGTGCGAGCAGGTTCTTGGCAAGCTCCGTGTCGCCGTAGACCATGGCCTCGATCAGAAGGTCCTTTGCGCCTTTTGCATCGCCTGCGACATGGAAGATAAAGTCGTTGCTGAAGAGCCCGCCGGGGTTCTGGAGCTGGAGAAAATGCATGCCTATTGGCGGGAGCTTTGCCAGCGCCACGGTGACCGTCTCGCCCTCTATTTTTATGGTACCCACAAGACGCCGCCCATCCACAATGATATTTGCGTTGCTTTTTACATGCCGACCGCTGAGCTTCATGGGGAGGCTGCCGGGGTAGAGAAGTGGGAAGACCTCATGGCCGCGCTGGTTCTGGATCGGGCCGTAGGTCCAGAGGGCGGGCTGCGGATGATCGAAGTCCACGTTGGGGCCAAGCTGGGCGGTGAGGGTGCCGATAAAGCGCCCCTCGGCGGCAGATGTGATCAGCTCGGCGCGGGTCATGCCTGAGTAGGACTTCCCATCGAAGCGGAGCGTGACGGGTTTCTTTTGGAGCATCCCCTCGCCTTGGAGCACCGTGCCTCCCTCCCGCGCCGACTGCTCCAGCGCCTCTAGGAGCGTAGCGGTCTCGGGGAGCTTTGCCGTGGCCTGGCTCAGCGTCACTTGGCGGGCAAACGCACCGGAGAAGCCCGTGCTCCCTTCGATCACCATGTTCCAGATCGGGTCGAAGCGGGAACGGCCTCCCCACGACATGCGCCAGATCTCACGCTCGGGCGCTCCCTGCTCCGCGATGGCTTTGTAAAAATCGAAGCCGATGAGGTTCAGGCGGCCTTGGGGCAAGATCAGCCAGCGGTCGTAGGCACCACGCCACGTTGGGGCGTCCATGCCCGTGCCCGGCGTGTTGGTGCTCACTAAAAACGGCATTCGGTGACAGTCGCCGCAGACGTTGGGCTTGGACTTACCTGGATCGTTGTCACCCTCGACATGGAAGAGGGCAAAGCCACGCTGGGCGGTTTTAGAGAGGGTGTTGGTGTAGGCGCGCTCTGGGGCGGGGGGATAGGGAATGCTGAGTAAGAACTCCGCCATGTCGTCGCGCTCGGCTTTGGTGAGCCGCCCGAGCTTGCCTTCGTCGTTCTTGGTATTATCGCCTACGAGCTTCATGGTCGAGGCGAGGCCGCTGTCAATGAGCTGGCGTGGGCTGCTCAGCGGGTCGTCGGTGCGGCTGTTGGGCGCGATACTCTCAAAGACATGGGCGGAGTTGTTGCCACCGTACGGGTCGCCGGGGATGCCGTCCCAGTGAAACGGCGCGGTGTCGCGCAGGCCACGGACGGGCATGGTCGAGCGGGGCATGATCTGGTTGCCGCCGGTCACAATCGGCGTGTCGAGCACCCAGAGAAGCTGGTCCGTGTGGCCGTCGGGGTGGCAGCTTGCACAAGAGAACGTCCCGTTTGACGACGCTTTGGCCGTGGTAAACGCGATCCGGCCACGCTTCACGGCGGGGTGTGTCGGGTCATCGAGTGGGATCGTGGTGAGAGGCTTGGGCGCGGCGGGGTTGGCAACATCCACGACCGAGACCGTGTTGGCAGCGGCGTTGAGCACCCAGGCGCGGGAGAGCTTGCCCGGCTCCAGCGCGATCCCCTGCGGCACGGCCCCTACATCCGCTCGCCCCAGAACTGCACCAGTCTTGGCATCCACGGTAAAGAGCTTGTCGGAGCCCGCCGCCGACGCGATGAGCGTGGAATCGTCGTCGCTGACTTGGACGGCGAAAGGCGTGGCGAGTGCCTGGTCGGGCGTGGGCTGATGGGGGAGTGCGGGCTCTAGCTCAAAGAACGCGGGAGTGCTCGAAGTGCCGGAGGGCGCGACGCACGTAATGCGGTTGAGAAACGGGCGGTTCTCCAGCTCTTTCAGGCCGTGTTTTTTCGTCCCCGAGCGCCCATTGGCATCGTTGCGGGCATCGGTCTGAGCAATAAAGACGCGGCCCTTGGAGTCCACGGTCATGCCGTAGAGCAGCGTCCCCAGCGTGCTCACCGTCTCGACCAGCGTGTCGGTCTTGGTGTCGAAGATATACAGATCGCGGTCCGGCACTTTGGGATGCTTGACAATATCCACTACATGGCCCACGGAGAGAACATTGTTGTTAAAGATAGAGTGCGCGTAGGCATCGAAGGTCACGAGCTTGTTGTCAAAGGGCTTGACGCCACCCGAGAGCTGGGTCTGATTGCCGGACTCGAACGGGAGGACATAGAGCTTGTCGCCCTTGACCACAAGTGCGCGTGGGTCCTGCGCCGTGATCGTCAGGCGCTTGGTGAGCTGGCGCATTTTGACATCAATCACCGCGATCTGGTTCGCCGACGAGAGCGCGACATAGGCTTTCTCGTTACTGGCAAAGGCGATTCCCACCGGCTCGTCAAAGCGCGTCGCTTTGGTCGCCGGGTCAATGTCCTGAATCGTCGCGAGCACCTGCAAGTACGTCGCGCTCGTGGTATCAGTGTCCACCACGCTCACCGAGTCCGAGAGATGGTTAGCCACCCAGACCTCTTTGCCATCGGGGCGAACCGCCACACTGACCGGCTCCACCCCGACGGCAACGCGCTTCACGATCTTCCGACTCGTGGCATCAATCACGTCCAGCGTCCCCGACGGCGTATTAGCCACAAAGACCCGACCGCCACTTACCGCAATCGGCGAGGCTTGCGGGCTCATAAACGCCGGGTGCCCGACACTCTTCTCATCCTGCGCCGCACGGCTCGCGGGCCAGATCGCGGAGGCAATCAGCGCCAGAGTGCTACAAACCATTAAAAGACGGAGGGGGAACTTCATCGTAGGAGACCTTCCTGCCCGTGTGAATTATTTTTTGGCCAGGTGGCCAAATTTTAACACTGCACCCTAGAACTGTCAAGCCGTGCTAGCGCGACACACGAAAAAATGCGAGGAGTTGAAAATTCCTCGCTAAAGGCGCTTCGCGCCGAACGTCCTGCCGGACGGTGTATCGCCCGGCAGGACGTTCGGCTACTCCCGAAAAACATGAGTTTCCTGTGGCATAGGAGGCTCACCTGAACCTGCCTGTTTGAGTAGAGAAACAATGTCAGGATGCCCGTAATCTTTTGCCAGGCTGACAGGAGTAGCTCCTTTACCATCAATACACTCTGAGGCACGTGGGTTTGCTCCCTGGCCCAAAAGAAAAATCACCATCGCACGATCTCCGCGAATTGACGCAAGCATGAGAGGTGTATAGCCTATCTGAAACGGATAATCTCGATATTCCAAACGAGTCCTGATATTCAAGAGCGGCTCCCACAGAGTCACCGCATTAGATCGTCTACGTGCATCAGCTTGAGCACCTTGGGCGAGTAACTTTTGGGCTTGAGGAACCGTTCCATTTTCAGCCACAGTAAGTATCTGAGCATCAAGTTGTGCCTGATGTTGTTGCAATTTCGCCTGTCGTGTTACCCAACTCCCTATAGCGATAATGGCACATAGGAGTAGCCATAAATAGCGCCATGGTCGCTTAGCGGATAGTACAGACATACTGAGAATTATATCTCTATTGGAGAGAATCGCTGTTGGTTCCTTAAGATTCCACGTCTGTGCTAGCGCGACACGCGAAACTGGAACTCCTTGCCCTCGCGCCCGAGAATCTCGATGCGCAGCTTTACAGAGGGGTCGCTGATCACGGTGCCGGAGTGGTAGAGCGCATGGTAGAGGGTGATGTGGCTTTTCTCCAGCTCTTTATCCCCCGAGTCGAGCGCAGCGGGCAGTACCTCGATTGGTCCACGACCGGCAGGGCGCTTTAGATCAACACGGTACACCAGCACGCCGCACTCCCCCTGGGGATTGGCATCCCGGTTGCGCACCTCCACCACGTAGGCTTCGCTCGGGCTAATCGGGGCGACAATTGCACGAATACCGCGCTTGGCATAGATCGGCGCGACGGTCACCGTTGATTTGCCCCGCGTCGCGATCCAGAAGTCATCGTCGCGGAGCCACTCTAGCTTGCGCTTGTGCCAGGCAAAGTACTCGTGCCCAACGGCCTGATAGGACATCAAGTCCCACGCCCCGACATGCCTAAGACTGTCTTTATAGCGACCAGTCGGTTTATCGAAACTATAGAGATCAGGCAGGCCAAAGATATGGCCCGTCTCGTGCGCCAGGGTCTGCCAGCCCCAGCTCGACCTGCGCGTGTCATTTCCAAAAGTGACAGCATGGCGGATCAAGGCCCCGTTGATCTTGGGGGCATCTTCTGGTGACGCTCCAAAGGTCGGGGAGATAGGGCAGCCCGGTGCGTAGCTACCGACGATGTAGACGATGTCATACTTACGGAAGTCCACGCTTGAGGCAACCTTCTGCGCTATCTCTTGAATGTAGCCACGATGCCCCTCAAAAGTGCGCTGGTTGTAGCTCTCCTCGGTGGAAGGATGCTCCATGGGAACCCAGCGATGAACGGGATCAATGGTCAGCTTCACCTTACCATACGAAGCACGACTCATGTACGCGATGCCCTTGGGAGCGAGGCGCTTGTAGAGCTCCTGCGTGGTCTCTTCGCGGGTTGTGTCGGGAAACTTAGCAAAAAGCATGACCGTCCGAAGCTTGCCTGCTGGGCGTAGCGCAAAGTTGTAGTCCGTCTTGCCCTCCGTCAAGCGCTGACCGCCTCCAGGTTCGTAGGTTAGGCCGAGAAAGCCCGTAGGCTTCATTTGCTTGGCTTGTTGCATCATCTAGTTTAGCATGCGTTTGGGCAAGCCCTTCATTCCTGTATCATAGGTTTCCGGTTTGATGGGAGAGTGGGACATCCGTGGCGATGTTGCCGGGCAAGGACTTCAGCCGGACGCCGGGCTTTCACATGTCCAACCTAGAGCGGTCAGGGAGTGGGTTAGACTTGCCCTCTGGCTTCTTCTACGTCACAATGCGCCCATGGCCATGGCACAACCACACTCTCGGCGCGAGCTACTGAAGCTAGGAATCGGAATCGGGGGGATTGTGGCTATCCCCCCGACGAAAAGCGCGGTGGCAGCTCAGGAGCCAGCACGTAGCGTACTGACTCCCGCCGACAAATTCGGTAATGTGGCGCGTGGCAACCCGGTTCCCCACACCCTGCGCGGCGATGCGCTGATCCAGGCACGCCTGACTCCAGAGACCTGGCGGCTGGAGATCGTTGCAGAGGGCGGGGCGAAGATTGCACAGCCCGCTACCCTCGACTTCCCCGCCCTGATGGAGCTGGGAAAGACACACGGCGTTAAGTTTATCAAAGCGCTCCAGTGTCTGAATATTGCACAGCCACTGGGGCAAGGGCTGTGGGAAGGCGTCCCACTCTGCGAAGTTCTCCGGTTGGTCGGAGCCTACAGCAACGTGCGACGGGTGCACTACTCGGGCTTTCACAACGACGATCCCAAGCAGATTTTCCAGTCGTCACTGAGCCTCACCCAGGTGCTGGAGACACCCCCGTGGGAGCTGTCCCCTTTTCTGGCCTACCGCCTGAACGGGAGCCTGATCCCGCTGGAGCGGGGCGGCCCTGTCCGTATGATTATCCCCTGGGCGCACGGCTTCAAGTCCATTAAGTGGCTACAGCGCCTCGTTCTCACCAATGACCACCGCGCCAACGACACCTATGCCGACGCCAACAACGACCCGGAGTCGCACCTCAAGACGGCAGCCTACGTGGATCGTGTCCCGGAGCGGCTCGGCAGTAACAACCCAATCGTGCTCCGAGGGACAGTGATCTCAGGCCTGTCAGGGCTCAAGAGAGTCGAGTACTGGCTCC
>NZ_JANNYP010000580.1:0-12168 GCF_031410135.1 Armatimonas sp.
AGGGCACGGATAAAGTGGTCGTCACCTGCGCCCAAGTGCCCTTGCCCAAGGCCGTCCGCTACGCCTTTATCAACTTCCCGATCACCAACCTCTGGAACAAAGAAGGGCTACCCGCCGGGCCGTTCCGCTCAGACATTCCCAAGTAGACCTTACTCAATTAGATACGAGCGCACTCGGGGGCAAATCCAACGATTATGGCTAACTCATCAGGCAGGCACTCGGGCGCAAGCAGATAGGCCGTTAGTCGCTTGTGCCCTTCCAGCACGGTCAGCGCCGAGTCGGGCGACTCTGCGACGAGAATCAGCTCGGGAAAGTGCGCACCTTCCCGTAGGGCTTGTGCCGCCTGGAGAAAGCCCTCGTTGCTCACCCCGAATACCTCACGACCGGAGCGAACGACCTCCGCTGCGACGCTCGGGAGGCGGGTGTGGTTGGACAGCTCGTTCCAGTACGAGTAGTCGATGTAGCGCACCTTGGCCACGTCGTCGCGGGTGAGCAGGGCGCGGTGCCACTGCACATGCTCGGGGAGGTCTTCGAACACATAGGCACGGTACCCCGCCAGAATGCGGCGACGGAGCGTGTTGTCGGCTTCGCTTGTGAGGTCAGGGTTCTCGATAACCAACCGCCTTGCTTTTTCCCGCTCCAGCAGAGCCTCAATCTCGCCGCCGAACCTGCCCGTCAGCTCCGCTTTGAGGTAGAGCGCAATCATGTCCTCAAACGACGTGGCATTGAGTAAACGCATAATGACGATTAAGGTACCATACGAGCCATGCAAGCACTGGATCAACACACACTCAACGCTCTGGCACGCGACGAGGCCGCGCGGGCGGATGCGGAACTTAACCGGGTTTATAGCCGCCTGCGCAGTGTGCTCGGGGCAAAGCCTGCCGCGCTCGCGGCGCTCAAGAAAGCACAGCTCGCCTGGATCGCGTTTCGCTCCAGCGAGGCGGAGGCGGTTGCCCTCGCCTTCGACGGTGGCTCGGCACAATCGCAGTTGCAGGCGGGGACTACGGCGGCTCTCACGCAGGAGCGGGTCGCGAGCCTGCTGCTCCTGCTGGCCGGGCCGAGTGTCCTGGGCGACGGCAAAGACCTCAAAGACGCCGACACGCTTCTCAACCGGCTCTGGAAAAGCGTTTTGGTCGAAGGCGGTAGCTCCGATGCCGCGAAGCGCCGCACCACGCAGGTCAATGCGCAGCGGCTCTGGCTGGAGTTTCGGGATGCCGAAGTCGCGCTCTGGAAGGTGCTGGGAGGGAGCACCACCGCCGCCACGGCTCGCCTCACCTGGGAGCGCTGCCGCCACCTTGACGGGTGAGGCGGGCAGAGACAAACGAGAAGCGCCTTTAGGAAAAAAATGACGGATAAAGCAATTGTCGATAGCTACCTTGTGCACCTGGAAAAGCTCGGTGTTGTGCGTGCTAAGCCCATGTTTGGCGAGTGGGGCGTCTATCTCAACGAGAGCTTCGCGGCGATTATCGGCGAGGGACGGCTGTATCTCAAGGTCAAAGGCGTGCCAGAGAAAGTCGTTGAGGAGCTTTTCGGCAATCGTAACCAGCCCTACGACGGCGCAAAAAACTACGCCGAAGCCGAAGCGACCGACTTTGAGGACGCAGAGTGGGTCGCCGCCGTAAAAAGCGCCTTGCTGGCCGCGAGAGTCTACAAAGCTGAAATCTAGGCAAACTTGCTGGCAAACGGGTGGGGCTTACGGTAGGATGAACTGCCCATGTCTGACTCCCCGATGCCCACGCCTACCCCGAAATCCATTGATGTTGCTGACCTTGCCGCTGGCCTGAACGAGCAGCAGCTTCAGGCGTTTCTGCACACACAAGGCGCGGCGCTGGTGCTGGCAGGAGCCGGGTCTGGCAAGACGACGGTTCTCATTCGGCGCATTGCACGTCTCATTGCCGAGGGCGTGACGCCGGAGAAGATTCTGGTGGCGACATTTACCCGCCGCGCCGCCGATGACATGGCCGAGCGTCTGGCAAAGCTTCTCGGGGAAGAGGCGATAGCAGGGCTCTGGATCGGGACGTTTCACTCGCACTGCTTGCGCATCCTCAAGAAAGAGTGGGCGGAGCGCTTTGGCAAAGAGGGGCGCTTTGATCTAGCCGACGAGTACTGGCAAAAGCGGGTCTGCAGAGCGATTCTGGGCAAGACCAGCCACTACAAGTCGCTCCCACAGCCGCCGTTTGGCCAGAACATGCGCATGGACCCAAAGCTCGCGCTCTTGGCCGTCTCGGCATCGAAGAACTGTGGCCATAGCTGCGAAGAGGCTGAGAGTGCTCTCTCGCGCCTCTACCCGGACTGGGACGAGGCACAGGTGCTGAGCGTCGCGAAGTTCTGGCGCTGCTACGAGAAGGCCAAAGAGAAAGAGATGGATGTCCTCTCGAAAGTCCCGGCCAAACGCCTCGACTTCGATGACTTGCTGATCGAGGCACTTTTTCTTATCCGCGACGATAAGGCGGCCAATGCGGAGTATCTGAGTAAGTTCGACTACATCTTAGTGGACGAGACCCAGGACACCAGTGAGGTGCAGTGGCAGCTCGCGCGCCTTCTGGCCAAGAAGCACGGGAACTTGTTTATTGTGGGGGATGTGGGGCAGAGCATCTATGGTTTCCGTGGCTGTGACCCCAAGCGCACCGTGATGGGCTTTCAGACCAGCTACCCCAGCGGTGAGATCATCCGCCTGCCCGCCAACTACCGCTCGCAGGGAACTATTGTGACGGTCGCCAATGAGCTCATCGCCCACGCGGAGCTCGATGATCGCTACCGACTCTTGATGGAGCCCACCCGGCTCTCTGCACAAGAGCCTTGGCTCTCGCAGCACTTAGACGCCGAAGCCGAGGCGCTCTGGGTGGTGGAGCGCCTGCGGGAGCAGATGAGCACCGAGCCGAACATGGCCTTTCGCGACTTTGCCCTGCTCTACCGCACCAATGCCTACTCGCGCTGCTTCGAGGACGCGCTTATCAATGCGGGCATTCCCTACCAGATCACTGGCGGCACGAGCTTCTACAACCGCAAGGAAATAAAAGACCTGCTTGCCTACCTCCAGCTCTCTGTGGACCCGAACTCCGAGGCGGGCACCGAGGCCTGTAAGCGCATTCTCAATATCGCCAGCACTAAGTTTGGGCGGCCCACACGCTCGCTGGGGCTGGGCTTTATCAAGAAAGTGGAGGAGCAGGCGGAGAAGAACAAGTGCTCGTTCTATGAGATGCTGAAAAACGGGGTCTATAACACCCAGCAGGAAGTGGCGATTCTTGACTTTCGGAAGCAGATCAAGGAGATTCACGAAGCAGGTGAGACCGCTCAAGCACGACTGGTCACGGCGCGGCTCACGGGCTACGACGACTACATTCTCAATGAAGAGGGTGAGAGCGAGGACGAGGGCGAGGGCTCTAGTCGCATGGACAACCTGGATGAGCTGGTCGCGGCGAGCAAGCGCTTCTTCGCACCGGAGGGCATGCTGACATTTGTGGGCGGGCAGGTGCGCAAGGCAAAAGACGCGGGCAAGGGCCAGGACGCGGTGAATGTGATGACGGTGCACAAGTCCAAGGGCTTGGAGTGGCGCTGCGTCTTTGTGGTGGGCTTTGCGATGAACCTACTCCCGCACCACCGGAGCCTGCGCTACGTCGACGGTGAGCTTCTGATAGATAGCCTTGAGGAAGAGCGCCGCATCGCCTATGTCGCCATCACCCGCGCCAAGGAGCAGTTTGCCCTCTCGTGGCCGCAGTACCACAACGCCAAAGCCCTCGGGCCGTCGCCCTTTCTGATCGAGATGCCCACTCTGGCCCCGCTTGTAGACGATGCCCTGCGCTCCCAGCAAAAAGAAGACACCGACGACTCCCAAGCCCTCGCCGATGAGGAGTTCGCCAACGAAGAGTATGAGGAGTAGATTGCCTGATGCGAGCATTGAATATTCTCGGGGCACTGGAGTACTACGAAAAGCATATCTTTTGCCAAGATCGCTTTGCCGTCTTTCAGCGCTATGGATTTTCAATAGTCGGAAGTACCCAGCGTGGACTGGGAGGTTTTTGGAGCGATTCTCACGGGTGACCAAAAACGGGTAGGCTATGGCTCCGATCTAACCCAGCTCGAAGTCAAGTCAGCGGTTGCGGGAAATAGCTTTGAGTATCAGTATCACAAGGAACATGGTGAGGAGAAACTCAATGAAGACCCGCAGATAGATCATCTATTCATCTCTTACTCCAAAGACTACACAAGTCTTGTGGTTCGCTATGTTGAAGCTGCGAGACTTGCGCCCGTTTTTGAATCGTGGCGGCAAGGCTACCAGGAGCGTTACGCCTCTGGTGGCCAACGTTTTCGCAAAAGTATCAGCTTCGGCTTTGTGGTTGAACATAGCGAAGTCATTTTGCGCGTTGTGGATGGACTGCAAGTCTATCCGACAGAGATCTCTCGGTAGAGAGGAATGAGGTAGTTCTCTGACAGCCACGTGACGACAGGGACGCAGACCGCATCGCCAAAAGCAAAGAGGGCTTGATTCAAGGGAACCTCTAGAAGAAAGCTATCAGGCGTTCCCATAAGCCGGGCACACTCTCGCCCTGTGAGCAGGCGAACATCATAGCGGCCGTAACCAAGTCGAACCAGAATCTGGCGTGCCGAGCCACCCTTAGGAGTTCTTAAACAGCCCGCAATGCCGTCAGTGCGCAGCTCGGCCATAGACTTGCCCTGTCGCATACGGCGAAATACCGTTCCGTACGACCAGCTCTGTGCCTGTCGCATCTCTTCCGCCTGACTACGATGTCGGTCACTCATCTGGTTGAGGAGATAGTCAGCACGCTCTTTACTCCACCAGTCTGAGTGCTCGTCGGGTAGCTCTTCGAGGACTTCGGCGAGAGAGATTGTTCTTGAAGGAGGACTTGGAAGTGGAGTAATGCACCACGAAATGTCTGGGTGATGGAGCATGAAATCTACGAGGGCTTTGGGGCGGACCGGAGAGGCAAGTGGCAAAGAGGAAGGCGCTTTTTCTCGATATTCACGCTGTACCCCAATAATGAATAAGCGCTGGCGGCTCTGGGGAACAAACCATGCAGCATCAAGTATAATTGCATCCACGGCATAGCCTAGTCGGTTGAGAGCTTGAAGTGCTAAGTGCAAGTCTGCTCCCTGATGGGATGTCAGAAATCCCACGACATTTTCGAGAAGGACAAGAGGAGGAATACGATCTTGTTCTTTAAACTCGCTTAAAATACGAATGAAGCCCCAGAATGCGGAGGATTCTTTACCTTGAAGACCTGCTCGGCCACCCGCAAGGGAAAGATCGGTGCAAGGAAACGAGGCCGTTGCTAGTGTCGCTGTAGGAATTCTTGCCGTCGCTAACTCATGAATATCGCCTCGGACAAAGTGATCTCGTCCAAAGTTGGACGTGTAAAGAGTCTCTTTATCTGACGAAATATCATTGGCGTACTTCACCTGCCAGCCTGTCTGCTCCAAGCCAAGACGCATCAGACCAATGCCAGCAAAGAACTCCACGACTGTTTTTTCCATACCTCGTACTTTACCTGAAAAAACTTCTGGTATTACTCTGGCTTGGAGCCACTTTCCATCAGTTGCTTTTCGGGGAAGCGGGCGTTTTTGAGCCACTCTACTCCCATGATAAAGCAGACGGGGGTGAGAATGGGCAGGAGCTGGCCGCGTGCGACTCCTGAGAAGGCCCAGATGCCGGTGATCATGAGGCCGAGTACCCAGAAATTGGGCAGGATGGCACGCGCGGTGCCCATCTGTCGTGGTGTGCGACCTTCCAGAGTGGCAAAGTAAGGCAGGCTCTCGGGCTCGGGGCCGGGATTGGTCTGTGCCTTCCAGCTCTTGAGGTGCTCTAGGAGGGCGGGCGTGGTGCTCAGGGGGTAGCTCTGGAGGCGACAGGCGGCACGCT
The DNA here is from genome assembly GCF_031410135.1 of Armatimonas sp. Lineage (GTDB taxonomy): Bacteria > Armatimonadota > Armatimonadia > Armatimonadales > Armatimonadaceae > Armatimonas. The sequence goes on from NZ_JANNYP010000580.1 coordinate 5,882, forward strand.
CCCCCTGGCCCCAGCGCAGCACGACGGCGGAAACGGCACGCACGGCAGCGGCTCGCCAGGTGAGACTGACCTCCGAGAGCGCGGCACTGGTGAGAGCAAACTCGCGGCGCTCTCCGACAAAGTGCAGGGTGTCTTCCCGCAGCACCAGGAAGCCATAGTCCCAGTTGCCCCCGCTGGCGAGGCTTCGCGGCAAGATACCCGGCGTCATCCCGACAAAGTGCGCGGTGTCGTCTGGGGTGAGCTTGCCCTGTGCGATCAGGCTCTGGCGGAGCTTGGCGATCTCGTCTTTGGAGATTCCTAAAAACACGAAGAGAAGGGGATAGAGCGCAACTGCCGCCGCCGTTCCCAGCACCGACACAAGAAGAGGTTGCGCAAGGTTCACCCGCTCTAAAATTGCCGCGACAATCAGAGGGATTGCGGCACAGAGTATCAGGATTCCTAGAATCCCTCGCAGGTTCCGCCGCAGTCGCCACTGGTCCGAGAAGACAAAAGTATGCGAGGGAGGCGGAGCCGGGTAGTAGTCCTCATCGGGGGTGGCTTGAGGCGCAAAGACGCGCTCTGCGTCTTCGCGGGTGATGAGGTTGGCGCGGATAAGGTTCTCGGCGCGGCGCTGGGTGGAGGGGTGCGTGAGCAGTGACTCGTCCCAGCGGGTCCAGCTCTCCGGGCTCCCGTTGATCCGCGCCAGCTTTGCCAGCCCGGTCAAGAGCGCCAGAGGATCGCCGGTAAGCTGTGCGGCGAGCTTGTCGGCGGTGCGCTCCCAGCCACGCGAGAGGGCAAGCTGGAGAAAAGTCTGCCCCAGAATAAGAAGCGGGACATAGAGCCAGCCCAGCGCGGCACTGTTGGGGAGGCGTGGCACGAGAAAGATCATCAGGCCGATTAAGACAAGCGGGGAGTTGAGCCAGCCCAGGATCGTGGCGTGTTTCTGCTTGAGGTGCCCGAGCTCGTGGGCGATCACGGCATTGGTCTCGCGGCGGGTGAGGGAGGCGACAAGCTGATCGGTGAGGGCGACAATATTGCCGTGCGCGGCGAAGGCATTGGCAACCAGCGCTTTTCCCGTCTGGAGGTAGAGAACCTGGCGCACAGGAACTCCCATCTGACGGGCTAGGGCTTGCACACCATCGAACAGTGGCCCACTCTGAAGCGCGACGGTCGTGATGCCGCGTGCGCCCACCAGCGCGGGCAACAAGAACCGTGCGACAAAGCCCGCCACCAGCCAGCCAATCGCGCGGTGCAGACCCGGATCGCGCCAGAGTGCTGCCCGGAGCTCAGGCTCCTGCGAGACGAGACGCAGAAGAAAAAGAAAGCTTCCCCCAAATAATGCGCCCAGAGCTAGAAAGAAGCAGAGAACGGGGACATACTGAATCAAGTACTGCCCGCCGGTCTCGGCGAAGACATCTCGGAAGGTCGTCTCGTTTTTCTGGAGACGGCGGATCACCGGATGGGAGATGAGGGCGCAGGTTAGCTGCACCAGAAAGAGAGGAAAAGCCACACTGCCCATTCCCCGGACAAACGCAAACTCGGGGCTGGGCGGCCCTAAAAACCAGCCAAACACTTGCTCAGGACGCAGAGCGATGGACATTCCCAGCCAGATCGGGGAGAAGAGCAGGGTTCCATGGTTGAGCAGGCGCAGATAACCCGTCGCCACCGCACGCCGGGCGTCGTCGGCAGAGAGCGTCTCCAGAGCGTGCTGGGCGCGGCGGCGAAAGATCAGGGTCGCGATGACGGGAACCAAGAAGAGCAGAAACGGCGGGCCGAGAACCCGCGCGAGATCGGCGGTGTCCCAGCCTACGGCAAAGGTCAGCGGGATGGCATGGGCAGCAAGCTCTCCCGAAAACTGACGGAAGGGAGTGCGGCGGCTACGGGGTAGAGAGAGGGGGACTTTTTCGGAGAGCCCCTGGCAGAGCACGTGCCCCACATTGGCGTTGTTGAGACTGATAGAGACACTCAGCTGATCTGGCTTTTTCTCGGGAAAGAGTGCCTGGAGCGGGCGAGGATCGAGCGTGCCGCGCACTTCCAGCAAAGAGCGGGAGACAGGAAGCTGTGCCACCAGAGCAAAGCCCGTGATCTTGGGAGGCTTGACAGGTTTTGTGGGTTTGGCACCCTCGCTCTCGTCTTCGTCGGTGTACGCTTCTTCGTCCCATTCCTGAAGCGGATAGACCCGCAGGTTCTCGGGTGCGGCACCAAACGCCTCTTGAAGCGCCTGACGAGCGACTTCATTTGCAGGAGCCTTGAGCCAGCCCTCTGCCGTGAGCTGTACGGAGAGCTTGGTACGCGCAGCATTCAGCGAGAGACGGAGCGACGGTAGCTCGGCGGCACGGGCAGTGAGAGTGAGTAGCAGGCAGAGAAGACAGAGAGCAGAGCGCATAGGAAACCTCGACAAGGAATTCCCCATCTACCTGGCAGTTTCCTGCAAAGTAGGCCAAGCCACTCCGACGGAGTGGTTCACTTTTACACGCGGGTTCTTCTCCCACGCCAGCGCATTGCAGTTCGACGTCTAGCCCTTTGTCCAGACCTTACAATCATTCTCTCTCATTTCTCGTTGCCAAGTTTCTTATAGAGTAACTTTCGTCAAGAATTGCCACGCATTTCATAAGAGAAAAAAGGGAATAATGTTTACTGTTTGTATTTACTCTGATATATGTAATTCCTTATCAGCATAATTGATAATTATTATTTTCCCATCTAAAACATCCAGTCCTAAGACACCATCATGAGGTAAAGGGTTAGAATTGTTTTCATCACCTTCATAAAAAGAAGCAATTTCTCTTTTTTCTGACTTCATATTTTTTATTTTAAAATCTAATAAAGCAGTTGTGTATTTAAATGAACCATACAAATTTTTCACTTCATAACTCACATTGTCTTTTCCGGATATATTAGTTCCTGGAGATTTAATATCATTGACTGGCGTAGGTCTTTTATTTAATATTGTCCTAGCGCCACCAGTATCAAACTTCAATTTCAATAAACCAATGTTGTTTGCATGACAATCAATCGTCAAAGACAAGAAATCTTCTGTAAAACCAACAGGTACTTTAACAAAGTTTGTTTTGAATTTGCAAATATTTACTATTTCTTTCAAACTAACTTTTCTTTTGTTTTCGGGATAAAAAAGTTCCAGATATTTTTCTTTGAAATTTAGAACCGTTATGAAATTCATAATAAAGTTAAATCCCAAAACTCCATCGCATTTAATATCTTTAAATAGATCTCCTCTATGAACGAAAAACCCAAGCCTTATATTAACATCTCCGATATAACATTCAGGTGCTTCGGCATATGCTATGAGATTATTTTCTTTATAGTATTCTTTCGCAGTAGCATTAGCATTATCGAGATTCCTGAGTGGTTCATTTATTTGACGGGCAGCATCTTCGCTAAAAAATACAAAATGAGATCCTGTATCGACTATCATTTTATATATTTTATTCTTAATTTTTATTTCCGTAAAGTAGATTCCATTTACATACTTCAGTTTCAGTTTTTTAGAAGTTGATAGATTTCGTTTCATTCTTTCCTCACTCTTGTTGTTCTTGATGACGATCTACTGAGACAGTTGACAACTCAACTGTCTCAGTTTTTTACTCGGACTATTCTGTACTTGAGAACTTAGTTTTCAATTGCCTCCTTCTTGGGACTGAGTTGGCTTCAATGGATTGTATGCTTCGCCTGGTTTCAATGGGTTGTATCCTCCGACTGGATGAGTAGGTCGGCTGAATGGCGGAGGCTGCGAGGGAATAAGCGGAGGGCGTGTCCCACTGCCTTGTTTTGGTTTTTCTATGGGAGGCCCTGGCTTGGGCTTCCCGAAAGGGTAGTATATTATGGTCAGCTTACCTGGCTTACCATCTCGGGGAGGCTCATAAGTACCCGCAGTGTTTCCGTGCCCTAAACCACCACCTACAGGAGTAATTGTATCCGGATCAACAACAACTATTCCCTGAACAGGCTTGGTAGGACCTACAGGAAATTTTTCAGTTGGTTTTGTTGGAGGTTTTTTCTTGTCCTTATCCTTTCCCTTATCGGAAACTTTTTCCGTCTGCAAACCATCTGGATCAATTTTATAGGTAGGTTCATTCTCGCAGTAGATATACCAATTATAACCATCAGTACTTGGATCACGAGAGATAAAGCGCCCCGTACTCGCATCGTACATGCGATGCCCCAGCCGCATCAAGCCTGTTTCATCGTCTTGCTGATAATTCTCATTACCCGCGAATCCAAATGGTGTGGCAGTCGAACCACTGCTAGTCACCACAAGTCCAAACGCATCCGTGCTGCGCGAATCCGTTACGCTGCCGCTTGTGTTGGTCAGTGCCCTAACGCTTCCCAAAGCATCTGTATGGTAGAACTTACTCGTCCCTCCTCGGTTTTCTGAAATCAGGCCGTCGGCACCATGGAAATAACTAGCTACTCCGTCATTCAGGACTTCCGAGTCTATTGCATCATCGGCGAGGGTGTAAGTCGCTGTTGCCCCGCCCGTTTTCTGGACACGCTGGCCTAAGCCGTTGAAGACATAGTTAACCGTCGTGCCGCCCGTCGTCTCGCTCTTGAGTCTCGACTCTGCGTCCCAGCTTAGACTGATACTGCCTCCCGACCAACTTACGCCGGTGGTGTTGCCCGCATTGTCGTATGTGTACGATTTGCCGCCCGCCGTTAAGAGCTTGTTGGCATCATCGTACGAGTACGATTCTGTCGTGCCGCCAAGAACTTTGGTGGCTCGGTTGCCCGCGTTATCGTATGTGTACGAGATCGAGTAGGCACTCGTACCCGTCCGAGTCTCACCGGTTAGCTGACCGGCATTGTCATACGTGTAGCTTGTCGCGTAGCCGGAACCCGTATCGCTCGTTTTACGTCCCAGGCTGTCGTAAGCATAGGTAGAAGTCGCTATTGTCGTGCCAGACTTGACAGAAACGACCGAGGTTAAGTCCGTGGTCGTGCTGTCGTAGGCTATGGTCTCCACGCTTCCATCGGGCTTGCTCACGCTTGTCATTCTACGCGCGTTGTCGTACGAATACGAAGTCGTTTGGCTACCACCTACGACTGCACTGGTCATCCGACCGGCGTTGTCATAAGAATACGCTACTGTCGTGCCGCCCGCCGCTCTTGTAGAAAGCTGGTTAGCGTTCGTGTAGGAGTACGTGACAGAGCCTGCCGGAGCCGAGCGAGTCGTTAATCTAAACGCATTGTCGTAGCTGTAAGTCGTCGTGCCCGTGCCGTCCGTCATGCTCGTTTTCAGGCCGTCGCTGTTGTAGCCAAAGCTCACGTCCGCCGTGCTATCTGAATAATCTACATCCGTGGCATAACCTCTTGCGTCGTAGGTGTACGTTGCAGAGATGCCACGACCATCAGTACTCGTGACAACTTGATCGTTACCATCATACGTGTAGCTCTGGCTCGTGGTGTCAGGGTAGGAGATTTGACTGAGCTGGTTGCGATTCGTGTAGCTGTAATATGTTACTTTCCCGCGACCATCGGTGAAGCTCGTTTTGTTGCCAACCGCATCGTAGCCAAAATACACGGTTCTGCTCAGCGCGTCAGTGTGGCTTGTCACACGCCCGGCATCGTCATAGACGTAGCTATCGGTTTGGCTCAGAGCGTTGGTTTGGCTCGTCTTCATGCCACCCACATTGTAGGCAAACGTCGTGGTTCGACTTCCTGGTGCCGTGACACTGACCGTTCGCCCCAGGTTGTCGTAGCTTGTGCTCACGACTTTCCCAGTGGCATCCGTGACGCTGGTTGGCATCCCCAGGATGTTAAAAGCCGTCGTGGTCGTGTGGCTCAGAGCATCCGTGACGGTCGTTCGATTCCCGTAACTGTCGTAGCCAAAGCTCGTCGAGTGGCTTAGTGGATCGGTTGCCGCTGTCACCAGGCCATAGCCGTTCACCGTCAAACTGGTCGAATGAGAGAGCGGATCGCTGACGCTGGTCAGGTTCCCCGAAGAGTCATAGGAATAGCTCGTGACTTTCCCACTGGGAGTCGTCACGCTCGTGGGGTCGTTCTTGGCGTTGTAGGCCGTGGTTGTCACATTGCTCAAGGGATCGGTGACAGTTAGGACGTTGCCCATGCTGTCGTAGGTAATGTCCGTCGTGTTGTAGTTGGCATCCGTGACGCTCGTTTTGTTGAAGCTGCCATCATAGCCAAAGCTCGTTGTCACCCCGCCAGGAGCTGTCACAGTGGAGAGAGCACCAAACGAATAACTGTGAACCGTCGCATTGTTACGGGCATCTGTAATCGTCGTGCCCATCGAGGAGTACGCGTAGCTGGTCGTGTTACTCAGCGGGTCGGTC
>NZ_JANNYP010000581.1:0-7508 GCF_031410135.1 Armatimonas sp.
GCATTTTGGCTCTGTGAGATACAATTTTTTTTGGGCATCGTTTTGGTCGCGATCTGTGTTTAAGCGACCTTGTCGTATCATACCAAGGCGGTGCCTTTCATCCTGTAGAAATTACCAGTATTTTTTGTCCTGTACTGAGCACCCAGCGAATAATATTTGTTGAGAACCATGCAAACTTTCCTCCAGTGATTTGTTCTTTGTTGGAAACAAATGGTTCATGCCATTGGGTGGCGGTTATAGGCGGCGTAGCGGCCCGTGACATGATGTTCGAGCTGGCGCTCGATGTCGGAGAGGAGCGAAGACGCGCCGATTCGGTAGCGGTCGGGCTTGGTCCACTCCACGCCAAGCTCTTCTTTCATGAGGATCAGGCCGTCGAGGGACTGTTTGGCGGTGCGGATGCCTCCGGCGGGCTTGAAGCCGACGATATGGCCGGTGCGCTCGTGAAACTCTCGAATCTGGCGGGCCATGATCAGGCTGTTGCCCAGGGTGGCATTGGTGGGCTCTTTGCCGGTGCTGGTCTTGATGAAGTCCGCGCCCGCCATCATGCAGACGAGGCTCGCGCGGGCGACGTTGGTGAGCGTGCCGAGCTCGCCCGTGGCAAGAATGGTCTTGAGGTGGGCGTCGCCGCAGGCTTCGCGAAAGGCTTGCACTTCTTCGTAGACCCCTTGCCAGTCACCGAGGAGCACTTTGCGGCGCGAGAGGACGATGTCTATCTCTTGCGCTCCCGCCTTGACGGACTCTTTTATCTCCGCGAGGCGCAGGTGAAATGGGGACAGCCCGGCGGGAAAGCCGGTGGAGACGGCGGCGATGGGGATGCCGGAGCCCGCGAGCGCGTCCACGGCGGGGGCGATCATGTCGTGGTAGACACAGACGGCTCCGACGGTGATTTTTGGCATCTCCAGCGCGTCTAAGATGTCTTGCCGCACGGGCTGGCGGGCCTTGGCGCAAAGTCGTCGGACATTGCCAGGCGTATCGTCGCCGGAGAGCGTGGTGAGGTCCATGCAGGTGATGGCCCGCAGGAGCCACGCGGCCTGCCAGTCTTTCTTGACACTGCGGCGACCCGGCAGTGAGGCCACGCGACGCTCGACAGCGGGGCGGTTCACGCGGGTTGCAGCGACCCACTCCAGGTCAAGGGGAATGCCAGGGTTTCTATTTTCCATCCGTGCTTATTTCTCGCTCCACAGGCGATGGGCATAGGCCGCACTCGCCGCGCTTGCCTCGCAGGCAATGATCATCCCGATCTCATCAGGGAGGAACTCGCGCAGGGCCTTGGCCGACTCTTCGTCATCCACAGGCAACACAAGCGCACTCGCACCACACTCCACGGCGAGGCGGGCCAGCGACTGGCGCTCCAAGGGCTTGAGTTGCTCCCACGGTAGCCAGAGCGTCACCTCAGATTCCGTGGGCGCGGCGGCATCCACCACAGTCTGCACGGCATCGGCGACTAACAGCTCCGCGCCGGACTTCAGTGCCGAGAGATTCGAAAAGAAGATCAGCTCCGTTGCGCCGTCTGCCGTGGCCATCGCGGCCTCGATCCCGAGCGCCTGGGAGTTGGCAGCCCCGTGCGGCCACCCAATCACGGTCGCCACGTCGAGGCCACTGTCTAGCACATCCGCGACCCACGTCGGCAACACGCACACGGAGTCCGCCGTCTGGGCAAACTTCTCACAGAGAGCTACGGCCTCACGGCGCGTCGAGTCCGGGCGCAGAAGGGCCACGGTAAGGGGTTTGGTACTCACGCGGGTATTGTACCGTTCCGATCACCTCTCCCCAACCCCTCACCTAAAGGCAAGGGGCTTTAGGGCACGGTGGTGAGCAACTCGTCGGTCTCGTCGAGCGACTCAATGCAGCCTTTGCGGTACTGCTTGATGCGCTCCCAGAGGCCCTTCGTCTCAGTGTCGCGCTCTTTTCGGGCAAGAGCGGCATCGGCGATGGTCAGGCGGGTTTTATTGTCGGTGGTGCGCTGCGTGGCAAGCTAGGTGGTGACGTTTACAAGCGTGTAGCCCTTACGAAGCGTGAGCGGCGATGATCCGAGTGTTGCATTGACCTTGTCCCAGTGGATCACACAGGCTTTGTCAAATCATACGATATCTGTGTTGCTAATGTTTCCGCTTCTGTCTTTGGTTATGACAAACGACTTTTAGCGCATCTTTGCATCTCCTGAGCCTGGATTTTTGCCGTATCCCGAATGTACTCAGCGAGCTGTTGGAAAGTAATCTGTGGATTGATACGTCGCTCAAAAAGCTGTCGGAAAACCTTATCCTCAACATGCTTCGTCATTGCGATTCCAAGGACGCAGCAAAGAATTCCACCTATTGCTCAGAGGGGCTGACTGGTGACCGTCGCCAGAACAAAACAAGCTGCACTGCAAGCAAAGAAAAACACTGCCCACCAAGGCAATTCTCTCAGCGAAGCACTGTTTTGTAAGATTCTCCAGTCCGAAATATCCTCGGTATCGCACATCTGACTTATGGTACGCAGTAACCTATCCGTGTCCTCTTTTGCGAAAACCTTCGCAAGCCGGGCATGAGGGTCGGCAGGTGCTTCCAACTTGGCAAGCACTCGTACTAAGGGCTTTTCAGAAAATAACTTGTCTGTTCACAGTGCCTGCCATCATCTAAAATAGCTGGCAAAAATGGATAATTTAATCTTTGGCGACCTCTAAGGCATCCTCCGCGAGGCTGTAGCGATACGCCTTTTCCCACTCACGACGGTAGATTGCAGGAGTCACTTCGAGCCAGGTTTCTTTTGATGCAGACTTATCTGGCATCCCCTTAATATCAGACCAGATTCCCAAGCGAGCGTGTACATCCCCTTTCCATGTGAGAAGCAATCGCTGGTGGACTTCTTCGTCGGTGAGCGGCGGCGGAGGCATGGGAAATTATACCGCTTCTGGGTAGGGCGAGGGGTTGAAAATCCCTCGCTAGGGGCAACAAGTTGCCGAACGCCCTCACGGGCGGGTAAATCCACCCATGCCCGTCCGGCAGGACGTTCCGCCGAAGGCGTTCAGCGAGGAATTTTCAACTCCTCGTTAGGGGGCGGGCGCGGTAGAATAGTCCTATGCGCTCTCTCGCCGCTTTCTTGCCAGTGCTGGCTCTTGCAGTGGTGGCTCTTAGTCCAACCGTTCCGACCGATGTGCCGGGGGGGCTTTCTGGGGGGGATACTCTTACGACGCAGCGGTCTGTGGAAGCGTTTGCGTGGCAGGAGTTTGTGGCGATTCAGTGGCCTGCGCAAAAAGGGAAGCGGGGCGAGGCGGACGCGAGCAAGCCGCTGGGGGACGAGGGGCTTAAGATCTGGGAGACGTGGAAGACTCCTGAGGAGATCTATCTACGGGATGGCGCGGAGCCTGCGCCGTGGAGTGCGCCGCTGCCACGGGAGCGCTTGCTGACGGACAACTTGCAGGCCGTGCAGAGCGATGGGACGCTCCCGGCAACCCTCACGGATCGCTATGGGCATGTCGTGCGCTACGAGATTCGCTTCAATAAAGTCCTCTTTGACTATCTCCGCAGCCACAAGCTCTACGATAGCCGCCAGCAACAGCGCACGGAGAGCGTCGCGTTTCCCGATGGGGCAATGATGGTCAAGGCGAGCTGGCGCGAGCTAGAGCCGGGAGAGGCACCGTACTACCTGACCCGCGAGTGCCTGGTCTTTGACACGAAAAACGGCAAGCCGGGGCGCAAGCGAAAGCGCACGATGGGGCTCGTCGGGCTGCACCTTGTCCAGAAAACCCCGTCCGCTCCCCAGTGGATCTGGGCGACCTTTGAGCACACCGGCAATGTCGAGGGCACTGATCCGTCGTTTACCCCCGCGCTGGCTCCTGGCACCAAGGCTAACCAGCAGACACAGACTGGCATCCCAAACTCGATCGTCCGACGAGCACCGCTCCCTGCCCGCTTGCGCCAGCTCAACCGCTCCCAGCAGCAGGTGCTCCACACCGCCGGGAGTGTCCTACAGAACTATGAGCTGGTCGGGGCGCAGTGGCCCGTCTCAGGGTCCGAGGGGCGTGTGGAGCCTGCCTTTGTCTCCAACACCACGATGGAGAGCTTCGTCCAGGAGAGCTCCTGTCTTGGCTGCCACGCCTCTGCCCGAACGCTCCGCACCGATAAATTTGTCGCCTCGGACTTTGTCTACTCCCTGCGCCGCGCTCAACCAAGTGTGGCCGAGAAGCCCCTGATCTCGGCACCGACAAAGCCTCTGACCGAGTGGGATAAACAGAACTGGAAAGCCATCCAGCGTGGCCATGCCCTCTCGGAGCGCACCTACGAGCTGCTCCCCAAGTTCGTGGGCAACAAGCTCCACTGCTCTAGCTGCCACCTGGATGTCGGGCGGAACCTGTCGTCGTCGCCGTGGATCGGCATGTTTGCCCCCGGCAAGTACGACACGCCCCAGAAGTTCTATGACCGGATCAACCAGTGCTTCCAGCGTAGCATGAACGGCAAGCCCGTCCCCACCGATGGCTCCGAGATGGCGGCATTTAACGCATATCTCCGCTGGCTCGACGAGCAGTGGGGCACGCAGCCTTTGCCCACGCCGGGCATGCCCAAAGTCGAGAAGCTTGTCGGTAACCCCGAGCAGGGGAAAGTGATCTTTGCCCAGAAGTGCGCCGCCTGTCACGGAACCGACGGCCAGGGGCGCTACGAGAGCAAGACCTACTACCGCCCCGCACTCTGGGGTGACCACTCGTTCAATAACCTCGCGGGCCTGGGGGCCAAACCCGAGAAGCTGGCAGGTTTTCTGAAGCACAACATGCCCTTTGGCGCAGGCGGCTCATTGACCCTCCAGGAGTCCTGGGATCTCACCGCATTTGTCGTGGCTCAACCACGGCCTGTCAAGACCCCGTGAGCTTGTAGAGCCACAGCTCCGAGGGAGACGGGAGCGGCCCGCTGCGTGGCTTGTCGCGGTTGGGGCCGAGGGTCTCCCAGCGCAAGACATAGCGTCCCCCAGCCGGGGAAGGCTTGCGCAAGTCACTCACTGACTTTACCTGCATCTCGGGGAACTTCGAGCGCACAGGTCGCAGGCTCTTGGGGTAGCCCTCGGGCGGTGGGAGCATCTCGACCACTTTGAGTGTCTTTTCATTGAGCACCAGCACCCCACTCCCGTGGCTCTTTGTCCGGAATACCAGCTTGAGGCGCCCTGGCCCCGCACTCTCCACCGCCCCCACATTGATCTCCGCGGCGATCGTGCCCCCGCCCCCAAACTCCCAGCGCCAGTCCCAGTTGCTGACTTGGTAGACTTTCCAGCCGGACTTCTCACGGCGGCTACAGTAGAGCTGGCTCTTGCCGTTTTTATCGTACTTGGTGTAGGAGACAACCGGGCGCTTCTGGGAGTCGAAGCCCAGCTTCACCTGGCCATTGATAGCGCCACCGTGCTCGGGGATGGGATCAACCACATCGCCCGTTTTTAGCACAATGGGCAGAACCAGAGGCTTTCCTGCGCTATCTTCCCAGTGCACTAGGTCGTGGCTTCGGGCATACGAGGGATGGTGGTTGGTGGCAGCATCCGGGGTCTCGCGCCAGATCCAGATCAGATGGAAGTACCCATCGGGGCCGAGCTGAGGGAGCGTCGGATAGGCATTTCGCTGCCCCTCGCCATCCGTGAGCACTTGCTCCGTGAGGCGCTTCCAGGTCTTGGTCTTGAGGTCGTAGGTGTTGTAGAGCTGGTCGCCGTTGCCACTGCCCCCATCGCGGTAGGTAAAGATCAGCTCCTGCTTCGCGCCCCGAAAGAACAGTGGGTAGGTCACCCGGTTCTCTTTCTGACCCGTCATCGCCGTGATTTGTACTAGACTGCTGGCATCGAGTGGTTTGGTAGAGCGGAAGTAGACCAGTGGCACCACATGCATATTGCCCGAGACATGTAAAAACCCGCCACCATCCACGGCCAGCGTGACGTAGTTATGCGAGTCCCAGCCCACCTGCGAGGGCAGCCGGGTAAACGTCCAAGCTTTCTTTCCCAGTATCCGCTGTGCAACCGTCATGTGGCGCTCCGCATCGTAGAACGCCACAAACTGCTGGTTCCCGTGGGTAAGCAGAGCAAACCCCACCGGGTGTCCCGCCCAGACATTGGCGATCTTCAGCGACTCGGTGACTTTCTCTTCTAGCATGATTTTAGCTGTTTTACATCCAAGTTCGCACAGCTCGCCTCCCTTCGGCAAGGGCCGCTTGGAGCAGATCGGGGAAGCGATGGCTACCGCAACTCGTGAGGCAGGACCCCTGGCGCAGTGGATACTCCTGAACCTGGATGCCTGGATGCCACCGGAGCCCGCGCACTATGAAGGCTACTCGGGGAGTAGAAGCGCGTGGTAGCGGACGTTCCCCGTTGGGAGTGGGTCACCTTCGTAGGTCGTCGCTTTGTAGCCAAGCGGGAGAACACTCTTGGCCAGAAAGTCAAGAAACTCCTGCCCGAGCCAGTGCACCTCCACCATCACCACGGGTTTGTGCTGAGCAAGGAGCTGCAAGCTCCCTTGGAGGGCAGCAAGCTCGGCACCTTCGATATCCACCAGCATCAGGTCAGGAGGGCGATTTTGCTGTACAAAGGTATCCAGACGCAACGCACGAACACGCACACTGTCTCGGGATTCTGCAAAGCGTATGGAGTTGCTTATGCTTAGATCACCAATGATCCCAAAACTCACTTCGCCATCTTCAGCAGTAACCGCAGCATCAACAACTGTGACATTTTCAAATGAATTTTTCGTCACATTTTCTTTTATTCGAGCAACAAGATCAGGAGTTGGCTCAAATGCATACACATGGCCCATATGGCCAACTTCTCTTGCAGCAATAACAACGTAATATCCTGCGTTTGCTCCAAGATCATATACGACTTTTCCTTCTTTGGCATATCGCAGCAGTATTTCTTGCTCCAGAGGTTCTGATGTGCCAACTAAAAACCCAGGATTACACCCAGTGGAATTAAAATAAAGGCCTTGTCCGGCACCTCTTAAAATAGTGCCTTCTCCTGTGAGTGACTGCCCCACTTTATTAATAATATTCCGCAAGAAAGGAAAGCGAAACTGCAACCGTCCTGCAGCTCTTACCAGAGATGGAGGAATGATCTTTAAAAGTCTATTCATCGTGGATAGTATAGCATGAGTTTTCCTGAGGAGGCTTTTGCCTCCTCAGACCTTCGGCAGCTTCCAGGGGCCACGGCGCTCGCGGTCGAGCCATGTGTTGGCTTCTTTATCCCCGATAAACTCCCACTTCTTCGGGTCCCACTTCAGAGGGCGGCGGTGCCAGTAGGCCAGATTGGCCAGCTGCACCAGCGCCACGGAGCGGCAGCCGATCTCCACATCGCAAAGCGGTTTCTCGCGGCTCTTGATGCAGTTGATCCAGTTGCGGTGGTGCCCCGGCGAGACAAAGAGGCGTGTGGTCTCGTTCTCACCCAGCGGGGTCTTGGCCAGCTCTGGCGGGTCGCTCTTGAGCACGCCTCGGTCGAGGTGCAGGGTTCCATTGCTTCCCGTGAAGAAACAGCCGCTCGGGCCGCCATGAACCACCTCGATCCCATCGGCG
>NZ_JANNYP010000582.1:0-1564 GCF_031410135.1 Armatimonas sp.
CTGGATCAATCCTCCTGTATTGGCACTCGTGCTGGACTCCGCTTTGCCCGCCGTGACAGATGATAAATGCAGGGTAAGTCTGGAGGCAAAAAGAGTCTAAATTAAAAAAGAAAAGTGTCTCAAAATCATTGACATATTCCGTCAGGGACAATAAGGGTCACTGATAGAATAGGACGAGAGCGACGAGGAGCATCTGCCGGGCCAACCAGGGAGTACGAAAAACGCTCGCGGCTAAGATTTCCGGACATTTGTACGATGCTCCTCCAGTAATTCTTCCATGGCAAGAGCTACTGACTCACTTCCGTCTATGGGCGACCAAACTTCATAGAATCCTGAAACCTCTGATAGTGATAGAGAAACGACCGCTGATCTATCATCACTTTCCAGGTCAGCAATAAGATACTGAACGGCTTCAAACTTTTCTTTGCGTGTCAGTTGTTTCAATGTGGGTAAGACTTCAAGAAGTGGCATCCTCTACCTCCAGCCTATTTTACCGCGCTACCAACAGGCTTCCAGGACTTCTCGTACATCACCTTCGTGAACCGTGCGGGGGTTGGCTTTGGTGGAGCCACTGACGAGGGTCTCGGCGATGATGGCGTCGAAGTCGGTGCGCTTTAGGCCCAGGTTGGCGAGGTGCCTAGGGATGCTAAAGTAGTCAAGCCACTTTTCGGCGAAGGCAGCGAGGTCTTCACGGGGCGCTCCCAGACCGATAGCAATATCGCTGTAGCGGTCGAGATCCGCACCGACATTGAAGCGGATGACGGGTGGTAAAAGCAGAGCGCAGAGCAGGCCGTGGGCGGCGCCGGTTCGTGCGCCGACGGGGTGGGCGATGCCGTGCACCAGCCCGAGGCGTGCGGTGTTGAGCGCCATCCCTGCCTGGTAGCTGGCAATCAGCATCCGCTCACGGGCCTCCAAACTCTCCCCATCCCGAAACGCCGACGGGAGCCACTCGGCGATATCGAAGGCGGCTTGCAGCGCGAGCGGGTCGGTGAAGGGGTTGGCACCACGGCTGACATAGGCTTCGACGGCTTGCACAAAGGCGTCCATGCCGGAGTACGCCGTGACATGGGGCGGACACGAGACACTGAGGGCCGCATCAAGCACCACGGTCTTGGGGAGCATTGCGCCGCCCCGGATGCTGGCTTTCTTAGGGGTTGCCCCGCGCTTGTCCGTAAAAACCCCTACCCAAGTCGCCTCGGAGCCGGTGCCTGCCGTCGTGGGCACAGCGAGAATCGGCAAAGCGCCCGATCCTGACTCCGGCACGGCAAGCTTGCCGTCGAAGTAGTCGTAGATGCTGTCGGGGAGCGCGGCGGCCTTGGCGACATCGAGGACGCTGCCGCCGCCAATGGCAATGATGGAGTCGCAGCGCTTTGCCGAGCCCTGCGCCGCCGTACAGTCTGCCAGAGTGGGCTCTGGAGGAACCCCGATATGGAACCGCGCATCGGGGAGGGTTGCCTGGATTTTCTCCAGCATCCCGCTCATGGCTAGGCTCTTGCCACAGACAATCAGCGGCCTCTTTCCCAGAAGCGCGGCCTCAGCGGCCAGTCGCCCATCGGTGACTGCG
>NZ_JANNYP010000583.1:0-6745 GCF_031410135.1 Armatimonas sp.
GGGCATTTTACTTTAGCTTGGCGAGGATGCTCTCGGTGTCGTAGACGCAGCCGCCCCAGAGGCCACCGGATGCCGTGACGAGGGCGGCCCAGAGGCGGGTGTCGTCGGGGAGCTGGGGGTCGGGGGCGAGGTCGTCTCTGAGGGGACGGGTGGCGAAGTCGGGGTCGGAGATTAAGTTCACGGAGGCGGTGAGGTTCACGCGATCCACGATAATCTCGATCGTGTCGCCGTCGCGCACCTTGCCGATGGGGCCGCCTGCAAGTGCCTCGGGGCCGATGTGGCCGATGCAGGCACCAGTGGAGACGCCGCTAAACCGTGCGTCGGTGATGAGCGCGACTTCCTTGCCAAAGGGCAGGAACTTCAGGGCGCTGGTGAGCTGGTAGGTCTCCTCCATGCCCGTCCCGAGCGGCCCACGACAGGTTAAAACAATCACATCGCCCGCGACTATTTTCCCGCCCTTGATCGCCGCAATGGCGTCGCGCTCACTGGTGAAGACTTTGGCGGGGCCGGTCTTTCGATACACACCGTCCTCGCCCACCACCGACGGATGGATGCTCGTTGCTTTTATCACGCTTCCCTCGGGCGCAAGATTTCCCATGGGGAAGCAGACCGTGCTCGTGAGGCCCTTCTTGCGGGCGTGCTCCGGGTCGGAGATCACGTCGTCGGGGTCTACGCCGTCTTTGTCGCGCAGGACTTGCCGGAGCTTCTCGCGCCGCTCGCTGGTCTCCCACTCGGCCAGGTTCTCGCCGATGGTCTTGCCGTTTACCGTCAGACAGTCTAGGTGCAGTAGCCCTAAATTGCGCAGATGGAGCATCACTTCCGGGACGCCGCCCGCCAGATACATCCGCACGGTCGGGTGGTCATTGGGGCCGTTGGGGAGCACGTCCACGAGGCGCGGCACGGAGCGGTTGACACGAATCCAGTCGTCTACGCTCGGGCGCTTGAGCTTGGCGGCATGGGCAATGGCGGGAATGTGTAGCAACAAGTTGGTCGAGCCGCCACAGGCCGCATGCACCAGCATGGCGTTCTCGATACTTTTGTCGGTGAGGATATCGCGGCCCTTCACGCCGTTGGCATCGAGCGCGAGCATCGCGTTGGCGGTGCGGGTGGCGATGTCGAACCAGATCTTCTGCCCACTAGGCGCGAGCGCGGCGTGGGGAACGGTCAGTCCGAGCGCCTCGGAGACCGCTTGGGCCGTTGCCGCCGTGCCGAAGAACTGACAGCCGCCGCCGGGGGTTGCACAGGCACGGCAGCCCGCCTCGGCGGCCTCCTTGAGTGTGATGAGTCCATGAGAAAAACGCGCCCCGATGGTCTGCACTTTCCCGGCATCCTCACCGTTTTCGGGAGGAAGCGTCACGCCGCCGGGCACAATCGCGCAGGGCAGGTCGCGCATCCCGGCAATGGCCATCAGCATCGCGGGGAGCCCTTTATCGCAAGTGGCGACCCCGATCACCCCACGCCGGGTTGGTAAACTACGAATGAGCCGCCTTAAAACAATCGCGGCATCGTTGCGGTAGGGCAGCGAGTCGAACATCCCGGTCGTGCCCTGGCTACGGCCATCGCAGGGGTCGGAGACAAAGCCCGCAAACGGGATCGCGCCCCGCAGTGCCAGCTCCTCGGCGCACTCCCGCACCTGCAAGCCAACTTCCCAGTGCCCCGTGTGGTAGCCCAGCGCAATCGGCTTGCCATCCTCGCCGCGCATCCCCCCCAGGGTCGAGAGCACCAGAAACTCCCGCCCCACCACCTTCGAGGGCTCCCATCCCATCCCCGCGTTCATCGAGAGCCCAAAGAGATCCCCAGACGGGCGATCCCGCAGCATCTCTTCCGTAAGGGGTAGTTCTCCTACCGGCCCGGCGGCTTTCGTCGCCACATCGTAGATATCATCGCTATTAATCACACAGGCATTTTACCCGCCAGGCATTGAAATGCCCTGCCACCTAGAGCCGTTGAACTTTTTCGTGGCTTGAATGGTTATCAGGGAACCATGAAACGCTACACACTTCTTTTTCTCAGCCTCGTCGCGGCGGGCTGTGGCTCGGGCTCCTCTGCGCCTAATTCGACGGGGACGCGGCAGTTTGATATTACGCTTCAGAACCTTACCAGCACGGAGAGCAATAGCGGGCAGCCGTTTTCGCCGCCGGTTTTTACCACACACGATGGCGCAACACAGCTCTGGCAGCTAGGCGGTGTTGCGTCGCTGGGAATTCAGAATATCGCGGAGACGGGTAACCGCACGGAGGCGATCAATACCTTGCGGCCTTTGGTCGGAGCGAGTGTGCTGTCTCTGGAAACGCCGCTCTCCTCACCGCTTCAGCCCGGCAGATCCGTGACGGTGCGTGTCTCGGTGGACGCCACCCACCCGTATTTTTCGCACGCCTGGATGCTGGAGCGCACCAATGATGGCTTTGGTGGGCAAGATAGCATCAATCTCTTTGAGCAGGCGGGCACGCAGTCCTACGAGCTTTATGGGCTGGACGCGGGCACGGAGGTCAATAATGAGCGGCGCGGCTTCATTGGCGCACTGGGAGCAGGAGATAGCCGCGACCCAGAAGGTGGACGGATTCGGCTGCATGAAGGCATCACCGGGCGCGGCGATGCCCCGCTCTCCTGGAACTGGAACAGTAGCACAATTTCCGCAAGCCAGATTCCCGTCGCCCGTGTGACGATAACACCTGTGCCTTGACAGGTGTAGTACACTGGGCCAAGGAGTTTTATGCGCATCGTTCTTGCCACGCTCGGCTCATTTGGCGACTTACACCCGTTTCTGGCGATGGGCTTGGGGCTGAAGGCGCGGGGGCATGAGGTGACTCTGGCATCGTGCCCGATCTACAAGAGCAAAGTGGAGGCGGCGGGCTTGCGGTTTGCGTCGCTCCGGCCCGATGCACCCACCCCGGACAAAGCCAGTGAGCTAGCTGCCAAGGTCATGGATGCGCGCAAGGGCACCCGCGCCGTCATGGACGAGTGGACGATGCCTGCCCTGCGCGACACCTACGCCGATCTGGAGGCTGCTTGCGAGGGAGCTGAGCTGCTGATCAGCCACACGATTGTCTTCCCCGGCCCGTTGCTCGCCGAGAAAACGGGCCTGCCCTTTCTGTCCGTCGTGCTCCAGCCGATTGTCTTTTTCTCGGTGAGCGATCCGTGCATCCCGCCCACCACCCCGCGCTGGCAAGGTTTTGCACAGCTCCCCAAACCACTCGTGCGAGCGGCCTATCGCCTCGGGTGGCGCATGACCCGCCCGTGGCTGCGGCCCGTGGACACGCTCCGTGCGGAGCTGGGCCTTCCCCCCAGCAAAAAGCACCCGTTGATTGAGGGGCAGTTCTCGCCGCTCGGAACCCTCGCGCTATTCTCCTCCGCACTGGGGGCTCCCCAGCCCGACTGGCCAGAAAATACCGTCCAGACTGGCTTTGTTTTCTACGACTCGCTGGAGGGGAAAGACGCGGCACTCTCAGCGGAGCTGGAGGCGTTTTTAGCTACGGGCGAGCCGCCGATTGTCTTTACGCTGGGGAGCTCCGCCGTGATGACGGCGGGCAGTTTCTTCGAGGAGGCGGTAAAGGCAACCAAGGCACTCGGGGCTCGCGCTGTCTTGCTCACGGGGCGCGACCAGCCCGTGCCCCCGAATCTCCCGCCGAGCATTCTCGCCGTGCCGTATGCGCCGCACTCGCTTCTGATGCCACGAGCCGCCGTCAACGTCCACCAGGGCGGGGTGGGCACCACGGGGCAGGCGCTCAGAGCGGGCAAGCCGCAGGTCATTGTCCCGTTCGCCCACGACCAGCCCGACCACGCCGCCCGCATCACCCGCGCCGGGCTAGGCAAGACCGTCTACCGCGATTCCTGCACCGCCCAGACGCTTGCCGCCGCGCTCCAGCCACTCCTGGCGGATACCACGCTACAAGAGCGCTGCCGCCGTGTGGGCGAGCAGCTCCAGCAAGAAAATGGCGTCGCCCGTGCCTGCGAGGCCATCGAGCGGCTGATCAAAAATTGAAGCCTTGCCGATTTTGCAAACTCCAAGAGAGCGGAGGATAACATTATGTGCTGTTTTTCGCAACCGGTGCGTCACGTTTCTAACACCGAGATATTTGCCCGGCTCTCGGGCCTGGGGACACAGTTTCTGGTCTACCAGATGACCTTCGCCTCGGACGGCCCCAATGCAATGGTGCTGCCGCTGCCGGTGCGGTCCGTCGTTCGTTTTTTAAACTTTGCGAGCTACCCCCGCTTCTTTGATGACATGCGACGTGGTTTCCCCACCGGGCACGCTGGCATGGGCGGTGGTGGCATGGGTGGGGTGGGCGGCGGGATGGCTCTTCCCCAGACACTGCCTGTGGAGAGTGTCGGGGAGTTTGTTGCCAGCTTCGTCCCTCGCATCGCCGACTTTGACCGGCTCGATTCGCGCTTTGTGCTCCCCAAGACCGTCTGGGAGGCGCTACCGGCCTATCAGGACTGGGGCTTTGCCGTCTTCCAGCTTCGCACACCCAGCAAAGCGAAGGCGCGAGTGCACCCGATGGCTCTGGAGTTCGATACCCGCCATCCTGGTACTCTCTTCTTCCCCACGCTCCATATCCACGATGGTGCTGTTCACCTTGAGGAAGACTACGACCACATGCTTTACTTTCAGGAGCCTGCGCTTCGTGGCAAGCTGGTGTCTCTTCCTGATAGGTCCCGTCATGATTCCGACGGCACCCTACGAACGCAACGCGAGACCCTTCCTGTCAGCTCCAAGCAGAGCGCGGAGCGTTTTGTGGCGGTGCCCCGTACACAGGGCGTCGTTGTGTCTAGGGAGCCGATACAGCGAGTCGCTATATCGGGACACGTGAAGAATCAGGACATTTTCATGCCTAGGATCCGGTAGTGTGTTGGTCACGAGCGGAGCAGCTTTCTCGGCTCTGGTAAAATAGACACTATGAGACGCTCTCCGCAACTAATGATCGCTTTTATCATTGTCGTTGTCACCATGATCAGCTACGCAGGCAACCGTAGCAACAACGAGTTCACGGGCAAGGTGCAGCACCTCGCCATGACGACCGATCAAGAGATTGCCATTGGGCTGCAATCGGCTCCTGAAGTTGCGGCACAGTACGGCGGGGAGAGCCGCGACCGAGCCGCCGTGGCCAAGGTCGAGGAAGTGGGAGAGCGCATCGTTCGCGCCGCCGTGAAGAACTCGCCCTACAAGTTCCAGTTCCATCTGCTGGCGGATCAGAAAACTGTCAATGCCTTTGCGCTCCCCGGAGGTCAGGTCTTTATCACCGAGGCGCTCCTACGAAAGCTCCACACCGAGGGCGAGCTCGCGGGCGTGCTGGGCCATGAGATCGGGCACGTGGTCGGGCGGCATGGGGCGCAGCAGCTTGCCAAGCAGCAGGCCTTACAGGGCTTCGTCGGGGCGGCAGGCGTGGCTTCCTACGATCCCAACAATCCTAGACAGAGCGCGGCAGTGGGCCAGATGGCGCAGATGGTTGCCTCGACCGTCAACATGAAGTATGGGCGCAACGACGAGCTGGAGTCGGATCAGCTGGGCGTGCGGTTTCTCCCCCAAGCGGGCTACGATCCCCGCGCCATGATTGGGGTGATGGAAACCCTCGCGCAGGCGGGCGGTGGGGGCCGCACGCCCGAGTTTTTCAGCACGCACCCCAACCCTGGAAACCGCATCGAGCACATCAAAGCCGCTATCGAGCAGCAGTTCGCCAGCGGTATCCCCGCCGGCCTAGAGCGGTAGCCTTGCGGAAGCTACTTGCTGGCTGCTGTCTTTTGCGAGGGAGCTGCTATTTGTCCCAGCATCGCCGCAATAATCATGACACCCGCGGCGAGTAAATACGGAGTATCGGGTCGCCAGTCGAAGAGGATGCCACCGAGCAGTGGGCCAAGCAGGAACCCCACGGAGCGGGCTCCTTGAAGTAGGCCGAACATCTCCCCTTGGCGATCTGAGGGAGTGACAGCGCTACACCGTGCATTTATCGTCGGGTTCGCGACACCCGCACCGATGGCGTAGAGCGTACTGTAGGCAAAAAGCCACGCAAGGTTTGGTGCGAATGGGGTTAGTCCCAGCCCGACTCCTTGAAGCCCGTAGCCGATCCGCAGCAAGTTCACGGGAGAGAGATGCTTGGTGAGCTTGCCAAGCAGAAAGGCCTGAATCAAGACAGTCAGAAGCGCCTCGTAGCCGAAGACCATTCCGTACTCACGAGGGCCATAGCCGAGGCGCTGGTGGATCAGACGCCCGAATGTCCCTTCTAAACACGCCAGTGCGAACCAAGCCGTTGCTGCGAGAGCGAAGAGGCTCCCGAGTGATGGAATCTCACGCAGAAGAGCAAGCCTTGCGCGTGGCTTTGCCGCCTCAGATGCCTTTGCTTGTGAGGGCACACGGTTGGGGATCACCAGAGCGAGAGCAAGTGCCGCAAGTGCCGACAGGCTCGCGGCAGTGATGCCCAGAAGGAAGCTCTCACCGAAATGTGAGAGCCAGCCGCCGACCGCTGGCCCTAGAATCAGTCCGCCTGTTGTGGCAGCACTGAGTCGTCCAAGCGCGGCAGGACGCTCGCTTTCGTCATGGAGTGCGGCGACTTCGGCCTGGGCAAGAGCGACATTGGCGGCGGCCAGCCCCGCGACCACTCGACTTATCACTCATGGTTCGCTCATTTTTTGTGGCGGTAAAACAGATTGCTCCACCAGGCGAATGTACACCTCTGGCAAAGAATCCAGCAGTTTAAGAATACGTTGTTGCAAAAGGTTTAAGGCAGTCACATGACGCAAAACTTGACCC
>NZ_JANNYP010000584.1:0-5892 GCF_031410135.1 Armatimonas sp.
GCACTAGCCCGTTTTTAAGCCCCTGCGCCGTCGCCGCCACCAGCGCCAGACGCGCCGCGCGAGTATCGGCAGGCACATCATCGCGCAACACCGGGCACTGGTCGTAGAACGCCGAGAATAGCTTCGCAAGCTGGAACGTCCACTCCGCAACGGTCGCAGGCAAGTACTTCTCACCCGCCTCGCGCACAGCATGTGGCATTCGCGCAAGCTGCTTGAGCAGCGCCTGCTCGGCGGGGTGTTTCAACCACCCCCCGGCTTCGCCGACCCCCTACGGCTTCGCGAAGGGGGTATTTGCTTTGCGCAAGATACTCTTGCAGCGGGCGTGGGCGTACTGCAAGTACATCGCCGTGTTTCCCGTGTCCGCGAGCATCTTGTCCCAGTCGAAGGTGATATTGCGATCCGGCCCCTGGAAAAGATCGGCGTAGATCACCGCCCCGACGCCTAGCGTCTCGGCAATCTCGCCAATCTCCGCCTCAGAAATCTCCGACCTGCCCTCGGTGACATTCTCGCGCATCTTGGCCACGGCACGCTCCACGGCCTCGTCCAGCACATCGTTGAGGAAAACCACATTTCCCTCGCGCATGGAGAAGCGCCCGCCGTTGGGCGGCGATACTTTCCCAAAGCTAATATGAATGCTCACATCGGCGATTTTTGGGTAGCCCATGCGCCGGACGATCTCAAAGACCTGCTGGAAGTGGAGCTTCTGCTCGGCACCGACCACGTAGACATTGCGTGCGGGAGCGTAGTTTTTGAGGCGATAGAGACACGTCGCCGCGTCACGCGTCTGGTAGAGCGTCCCACCGTCGGACTTTTGCAGCAGGCAGCTTGGCAGCTTATCGTCAAACTCCACAACCAGAGCGCCACCCGCATCCCGAACAGCGACGCCTTTTTCAACCGCTTCGGCCATCACCTCAGGCATCATAGACTCAAAGTAGCTCTCGCCGTGCTGGGTCGTAAAGCTCACTCCAAGCCGCTCGTAGGTGCCGCTAAACTCGGCCATCGTGATGTCAATCAGCCTCTGCCACGTCTCACGCGCCCACACATCGCCATCTTCCAGCTTCTTAAACCACTCCCGCGCCAAGTTCCGTAACGTGGCTTTCTCGCCGCACTTCATCGCCCTCACCATGGCATCACTCGCAACCCAGAGCTTGTTTTCCGACGTGTAGTTGTCGGTTTTGGTTTCCTTAGCTGGCTTCCACTCCACCTGTGCCGCGACACGCTCCTCAAGAACAAGAGCATTGTTAAACTGGGCATAAATATCAACGAGGCTCTGAACAGGATCAGGTGAGTTCCAGGGCGTGAGCTTCCAGAGATCAATGGCGGCCAGCAGCATTCCAAACTGGGTGCCCCAGTCGCCTAGGTGGTTGTCCGCGATCACATCGTAGCCAAGCGCCTCGAAGATTAACCGCAGGCTATGGCCAATCACGGTGGAGCGAAGGTGCCCGACGTGCATCTTTCGGGCGATATTAGGCGAGCTGTACTCGACGATCACTTTCTCACCCGCACCGACCGAGTGATCTTTACCAAACGCATCCCCGAGGCGCGTCACCTCGTCCAACACGGCAGCAGCGAGCACTTGTGGATTGACGGTGAAGTTGACAAAGCCACCAGCGGCCTCGACGGAAGCAAGTAGGCTGTTGTCCGACAGGCGCACGGCGGCGGCGAGCTTCTGGGCAAAGACGGGCGGCGCGTCCCCAGCCGCTTTGGCGGCGATAAAGACAGGGCAGGCAAGATCGGCAAGCTCTCTATTTTTCGGCTCCGCCAGCGCAATCTGCTCCGGCGCGATCAGGCCCGTGGCGACAAGTGCCGCGCTCGCCTGCTCCCGGAGCTGGTCAAAGACATAGTTCATGGCGATCAGTATATCGTATCAGCTTTTTCGGGCTTGATGCCATGCTTCAATCCCTAGGCGCAGAGCAGAGATAGCTTGTTCGACTGTCATTGGGGCGATAAACGGTTCAGGGCTTTCCCAGGTGAAGTAATTGCCTTTGACATAAATATACAGCGTTGGCGTGTAGTGAAACTGCCAGCTCTGTGAGACGTTTTGGGAAAGAAAGAAAGGTTAAAATAGTACTCCTGATCAGGAGCCTGTCGCTAAACTTGATGTACACTTTTATGGGGATAGTCCATATGCGCCTCCAAAAAGTCACACGACGTGAACTGGGCATCAAGGCAGGAGATACGACGATCCGGAAAGCCCTGATCGAGCAAGGCTTCTCTTCGCAGAAGCCGCAAGTGGAAGCCAGCCAGAAGAATCCTGCTCAGGTAAGCGGCTTCCGTAGTGGATGGCACGCGCTTAAAAAGGTGCAAAAGAGCGAGAGGCCAGCATCCTCTTCGTAGATGAATCCGGTTTCCATCTACTTCCGAGCGTCCTCAAAACCTGGGCGAGGAAGGGGCAAACTCCGCGAATCTGTACTCCCTGCAAGTACGACCATCTCTCGGTCGCGGGAGCGTCGAGGAGAGAGACGCGGTCAGTTGAATTCGATGCTGTCAATGACCCGCTGGAACTCCAATTCGAAATCGGGGCTGTAGTAATCGCTGGGTGCCACGATGGAGAACTGCCACCGCTTTCCGTTCTTGTCAAACTGGAACTTCCGGAATTGTTTCGTGGCGACGGAGTCGGACATCTCCTCGAAGTTCCAGGACTTTGTGGGGAGGTCCTGGAACTTCCGATCCGAGCTCAGGCTGATTCGGTGGTACTTTTTGCCGAACGCCTCTCGCTTGTCGTGATCCTGTGCGTCGAAGTCGCTCGGCGGGTTCTGGCTCAGTTTCATAGAGATCGGCGGGGTCTCGCTCTTGCGGATCGAGACGTAGACTTCCTGGCCGTCGCGACCGCTCTTCACGGTCCAGCCTTCGGGTGCACGAAACCGGACGCCCAACGAATCTGCGAGGTAGCGCGGCCAGTCGCCAGGATTTAGAGGAGTTCCGTCGGCATCTATCGTATTCTCCGGCTCGACCTTCTCTTTGGAACGCAGGCTAAACTCGCCCTTGCAGAGCGTCTTGCCGTCGCGGATGAGCCGCAGGACGTAGGTTCCAGGCTCCTCACTCTGGATCAGGGCGTCGGCGCGAGAAAGACTCTGGGAGAACTCCTTGTTCTCGGGGCCAGAGATCTCGACGTCCCAGCTGCGGAGGATCCGCTCGCCGCGCCCGTCCTTGAGGGTTAGCTTGGCCTCCAGCATCGTGGCGGAGAACGGCTCAGGCGAGGTCGCGACGTAGGCCAGGGAGTCTTTCGGCGCGAACAAATCGGTTCGCCCGGAGAGCTTCATGTGATCGACCGAGCGCCCAAAAACGATCTCTCCCGGCTCCGACGTACCCGGCGTCGGTGACGCGGAAGCTTCCGGGCTTGCCGTCGGCGCGGCAACAGGGGGCGAGGGAGCCAGATTGGGTTTCTTGCTCGCGCGGCTCATAGCAAAAACCAGTGCGCCGAGAAGAATCACAATCACGCAGAAAAGGCCGATTACCAGCGGAGATATCTGTTTGTTGGGAGGAGGTGGCGTCGTATTGCTGGGAGGGAGTGGTGTCATACTCATGGGTTCCCCCGATCAAACGAGAGGGAAGAGGCGCGAGCTGGAATCGAACCGGCGCATGAGGATTTTGCAGACCCTTGCCTTACCACTTGGCTACCGTGCCCCGGATAAACAATTGAGTAACAGGACTGTATCACGCCCGTACTGTATCACGCCCACGAACAGGTCAGCCAACTCTTCTTCTTCTTGGTGCGTGACAACCAACGGAACAGAAAAGTGGGTTAAGGGGTTTTGCCATCTACGGCACTCACAAAACGACCGTTTATTTGACTCTGTGGAGATGGGGAAGGGGCGAAAAACGCTCCAAAAAACGAGAGGCGCGCGAGCGGCCTATGCCTCCTCACACAGACCACTCACGCCCTCGAAATCTTTGTCGTTCGTAAAGCTTTAACCACTTTTCCGATCTGAGTTGGGTCTGAGCCATCCGAGCTTCGTTGCTCGGATGGCTTTGCTATGTGCCCGAAAACGAACGTATTCCCTCTACCCTGCCCTCAATCCGTAGGTGTGCCCAAGGCTCTACCCACCCATTGACTTGGAGATCGGGGAGTTGGACGCGGCGGCGGCGCATACGACGGAAGTGAATGGTTAGCTTCCACCCGGCTCGGTGCCGCTGCTGCTCCCGCGAAAACCACTTCCCCACTTTGACGGGAACATCGGTAACGACGTGCTGAATAGGATAAGTGGTTACCATTTCCAATACTCCCCCACTGAAGGGCTGGTTGGCCCATTCCAGCCAATCCTGGCACGCTTTTGCACTCACGGTCACGCAGTTATATTCTTTTCCTCTTCGTCAACCCAGGTCAACCAGTCGGATAGTTTGCAGGTTTTCTGATAGAGCCAAAAGCCCTGCGAAGTAAAATCGAGATCACCGCTTTCGGGCAAGTCTTCGGCAAGCGGAACCAGCCAACCCGCTTTCGTCCAACGCTCACGGCGCACTTCAGGCGTCTCTCGAACTACGGTTAGCCAGCCTTTGACAAGTATTCCCTCCAGAGCTGCACGGTAGGTATCCGCCGTTTCAACGATCCGTTCCGGGTTCCACTCAAACATTGCTTCAAGTTCACTCGCGACCCATTCTGCCATTTTGGGAAGTGGGCAGTAGTGTCCATAGTGCAGACAGGTCAACGCATCTTGTTCAAGCTTTGTCATAAAAGTAGGAGCTACTCAACGATGATCTGCGGCTCGCCTTCTTCCACACGGCCAATCACGGCTCTGGTTTCGACGCCGTGGCGGTGGAGGGCGAGCAGGAGGGCTCCTAGCTTACTGGGCGCGACAGCGATGCAGAGCCCTCCGGAGGTCTGGGGATCGAAGAAGACCTCGCGGTGGTCTTTATGAACCGAAGAATCAAACGTGACAAGCTCGGCGAGATACTCGGCGTTGCTGACCCCGCCCCCCGTCACAAAGCCTTCGGTGGCAAGCTCGCAGGCACGCGGGAGCATCGGAATGGCATCGTTTTCCAGCCGTAGACGAACCCCGCTCTGCCGCGCAATGTGCGAGAGATGCCCGAGCAAGCCAAAACCCGTGATGTCAGTAGCGGCAGAGATGCCCCCCCCGCCCCCAAGATTGGGGGAGCCAGTGTTAATCCCCACCTCGCGCATTGCCGTAGCGGCAGCAGCGTTGAGGGTCGCCATGCTCTCGACAGCAATTTGCATCGTTGACGAATCCAGCTTGTCGAACTTGGCGGCTGTCATCAGAATTCCGGTTCCCAGAGGCTTGGTAAGCACCAGAAGATCGCCGGGCCGCGCCCCCGCGTTGGTGGTGATCCGATCCGGGTGCACGGTACCCGTCACGGAGAGACCGAACTTGGGCTCGGGGTCGTCCACACTATGCCCCCCGGCAAGATGAACGCCCGCAAGCTTTAGCTGATCCGAGCCGCCGCGCAGAATATCGGCGAGCACCTCACCAGGTAGCTCTTTAATCGGGAAGCAGAGAATATTCATCGCCGTGAGCGGGACACCGCCCATTGCGTAGACATCGGAGAGCGCGTTGGCGGCGGCGATCCTCCCGAAGTCGTAGGGGTTGTCCACGATAGGCGTAAAGAAGTCCAGGGTCTGGATGAGCGCTAGCTCCGGGCTGAGCCGAATCACGCCCGCATCGTCAGATGTATCCAGCCCCACCAGAACGTCCGGGTGCTTCTCCTGCGGCAGACCCGCCAAAATTATCTTCAGAGCCGACGGCCCGATCTTGCTCGCTCAGCCAGCGCATCGCACCCGCGCCGTCAGTCGCTGCGCCGCAAGCTCGAGTTTATTAGGCTCTGTCGTGTTGCTCATAAATAATTATTCACCCCTCCGAAGATACCCCCATTTGAAGATAAGAGTCAATTAAAACATCTGTTTGCTTTTTCGCGGCATTATCGCTATAATCAGGATAG
>NZ_JANNYP010000585.1:0-11206 GCF_031410135.1 Armatimonas sp.
GTGACAATGGTCTCCACCATTGTCACCAGCCCACAGTTCCGCACACGCCGCGTCTCCGTGGCGACAATAACGACAACAAAGGAAAGTTAGTCACGATGTCCAACCAAGAACAGAAACTGTCTCGACGTATCCTGCTCCGGGGAGCCGGTGTGGCGATGTCCTTACCACTCCTAGAGTCGCTTCCCGTCTGGGGAGCCCCGCTCCGGAGCACACAAAAAGACCCGGTCACTCCCCCGAAGCGCTTTGTGGTGCAGTTCATGGGAACGGGAATTAGTCCCAACAACTGGGGAGCCAAGGGCGAGGGCGCTCAGATGGAGCTGGCAAAGAGCCTGGCGCCTCTGGAGCCGTTCAAGACCAAGCTCAATGTGATCAGCGGGCTTTTTAACAAGCCCTCGACCGGCGTCGGGATTCACCCTGGCATGACCGGCGGTATCCTCTCGGGAGCCTCTCTCAGCCGTGGTGCGGTGCTCCACGGCGGCGTTAGCATGGATCAGGTTCTCGCGCAGCGCCTAGGGCAAGAGACAGCTCAGCCAAGTCTGGTGCTCTCGTGTGAGAAGCCCCTCACGGGCTACCACGAGTCGAACTTCTCGATGGCCTACAGCTCGTTTATCTCGTGGCAGGATGCGGACTCACCCGTCCCCAGTGAAGTCTATCCGTCGCTGGCCTTTGATAGTCTCTTTGACAACAATGGCAACCAGCGCATGGAGAGTGTGCTGGACCGGGTCAGTGACGAAGCCGCGAGCCTGCGCCGCAAGATCAGCCGTGAAGACCGCTCCAAGCTGGATGAGTACTTAAACAGTGTACGGGAAGTGGAGAAGCGCGCTCAGAAGATGCGCGGTGAGCTGAGCAAGGCCGCCGACAATGCCCGTGGCAAGGGCAAGCCGCTCGTTGCCATGAAGCGCCCCGATGATGGCCTTCCCGAGGATCTCCGCGATCACATGCGCCTGATGTGCGATATTGTCGCCCTCGCCATTCAGACCGATAAGACCCGGATCGCCTCGATGCTGATGTGCCGCGACCTCTCGGGGCTGTTCTATCCGTTCCTCAATGTCAACGATGGCCACCATATCGCCTCGCATAGCGACAACTCCGAGGGCTACGAGCGCATCACGCGGCACTACATCACGCAGCTCGCCTATCTCGCGGGCAAGCTCGATGCCATGCCTGAGGGTCAGGGAACCGTTCTGGACAACACCTGTATTCTCTGGCTCTCAAACATGTACTCTGGCTCCGTCCACGACAACTCCCACCTCCCCATCCTCACGGTCGGTGGTATGGGCGGCACCCTCAAGACAGGCCGCGTGCTCAACTTCCGCGACAAGGGCGAGGAGAACCGCAAGGTCTGTAGCCTCTATCTCTCGCTCATGGACAACATGGGAGTCAAGCTGGATCGCTTCGGCGATGCCACCACACGCCTCGCCGGAATCTAAACCAGGGAGCTAAAATCCAGAGCCACTCACCCGTGAGTGGCTCTCTCTGTTGTCTAGCGTAGCTGCCGAATGGTGCGGACACAGTCGCGGATCTCGAACCAGTCCTGGCTGGTGGAGAAAACGATACTGCGGCCTGTCTCGCGATCCGAGATCGTGATGGTCTTTGCTTTGGCATCTTTGGGAACACGGAAGAAGACACGGATATCCTGTTTTTGCCCCTTGTCCAGCTCCCCGATGAAAGGCATCAGCCGCGTCTCCAACAAGAAGCCACCCGTGCCGCCTGTCGTCTCTTTGGCAATCTTCTGGCCATCCTCGGTGGTGAGCGTCATATCAAATGTCCCAAAGTTCAGCCCCACTTTATCGGCCAGCGCTTGGAAGCTCAGGTGCGCGACGAGAAAGTGATTGCCCTCACCGGGCTCTTCGTCGCCGTCTATCTTTGCTTCACTCCACTCCAGCCCGCGCAGGCCAAGCTCAAACCAGGCCACCGGCATCACGCAGTCGCGGATCCCAGCAATCGTGTCCTTGGACTCGGCTCCCGTACCTGCCCAGGTCGGAAGTGCGGTGATCTTGCCTGTCAGATCGTAGCGGATCACCGGCGTGCCGTCCTCGCGCTGAACAATTAGCTTGTGGATCGGCTCTTTGGCAGGAACCATCACCAGGGCAATCACATCGAGCTTCTGGCCGGGCTTGAGCGGCAGGTTCAGGCACTCCTTTGTGGTCTTGGGGTTGATCAGGACGAATTTCTCACTGCTGGTGCTGTCGGGAGTCACTGCCGTGAGCTTGAGGTCGCCGGGGTTGAGTGAGAGCGGCTGCTGGGTCGGGTTCTGCACCGTCAGCTTGAGCAGGAGTGTTTTCTCCTCTGCTTTGGGCTGGCCGTGCAGAACTCCCGAGAAAGCGGACTCATAGACCCAGTGATCCGTAGTGTACTCGGCACCCGTGAGGGTGACATTGAGCGGTGATTCTTTACCCAAAGTGTAGGTCGTGCCCAGCTTGCCAAAATCCCCCGGAAGCTGTTTCGTGCCTAAGACAACCGGGCCACCTGCTTGCGGTGCCGTGGTGGGAGCGGTGGGCCTAGGCTTTGGCTTGACTGTCTGCGCCAGTGTGAGTGTCGGCAGTGACATTAAGACGATGAGAGAAAGGGTGATAGTTTTCATGATATGCCCATTCTCTCGTCTCTTCGTTACACCAGACGTTACAAAATCGGCGTAAAATAGCACGGAATGGCGCTTCAGCTAAAATTTTTCGGTGGATGGGAGGCTCGGCTTGGGGAGACACCTGTGGTCTGTGGGCGTCTGGCGAGCCGCCTGCTGGCACTGCTGGCGCTGCGTGCCCCGCGTGAGGTCGAGCGGGCGTGGCTGGCCGAGACCCTCTGGCCCGATGCCGAGGAGAGCCGGGGGCGCTTTTACCTGCGTCGGACACTTTTAGAGCTGCGAGAGACGCTGGGGGAGTGCTTGACCGTCGAGGGGAGCCGCCTGCGCCTGAGCTGCCACTCCGATCTCCAGGACTTCGAGGCGGCTCTGCGCCGCCAAGATACCCGTGCCGCCAGCGCACTTCACTCCGGGCCGTTTCTGGCGGGCTGGAGCGACGAGTGGGTACTGACCGAGCGAACGCGCTCTGAGCAAGCTCTACAAGCCGCGCTCGAAACCCGAACACCGACGCTGGATCTGGAGCGCCACGATAGTCTGCCTCTGCCCCTCACGCCGCTCCGTGGCCGCGAGGACGATCTCAAGCGTGTGCTCGCACTTCTGCACCAGAGTCGCCTCGTGACCCTCACGGGTGCGGGTGGTGTCGGCAAGACCCGGCTGGCACAAGAGCTTGGCCTGGAGAGTGCCAATCACTTTCGCAACGGAGCGGTCTTTGTGGATCTCAGCGCTCTCCAGCCGGGCGCACGCCTGGGAGACACACTGGCTCAAGCGCTAGGGCTACGCTTCGGGGCGAGCGGTGGTCAGGAAGTTGCACTACACTGGCTCCAGCATAAAAATTTATTATTGGTTATTGATAACTGTGAACAAGTTCTTTCCGAAGCCGCCCTCCTTGTACGAACGCTTCTTACGCAAACCCGAGAGGTACGGCTTCTTGTGACAAGTCGAGAGCCCCTCTGCATCCCTGGCGAAGCGCTCTGGCGTGTTCCCTCACTCACGCTTGACGCGGCGGAAGCCCTGTTTCTGGAGCGCGCTCGGGACGCGGTGCCCGGGTGGCAGCCCACGGAGAGTGAGCATGCTGCCATCGCTGCGATCTGCCGCCGCCTGGATGGGATTCCTCTCGCCATCGAGCTGGCCGCCACGCAGATCGCGGCTCTTCCCGCTATCGAGCTGGCACAGCGGCTGGAAGGGAGCTTTCTCTCCTTGCTGGGGGAAGACCTCTCCGCCCCGCCCCGTCACCGCACCTTGGAAGCGGCGATTCAGTGGGGCGTGGAGCTGCTCACTGACTCAGAGCGGCTTCTCTTTGCCCGGCTGGCGGTTTTCTCGGGAGGCTGGAGTCTCGCCGCCGCCGAGGCCGTCTGTGGAGATTCTGCTCTGGAGGAAAAACAAGTCGCGCCGCTCATGGCCCGGCTGGTGGGGCGCTCTCTGGTGGGGTTTAGCGAGGGCCGCTATCGCTTTCTGGAGCCTCTGAGAGCCTTCGCGTCCGCTCTTGCTGAAGCCACCGATCCTCTCCTTGAGGCTCGCCATGCGGCTTTTTTCTGTGCTCTCGCTCGTGCACAGCTAAAGGCACTGCGCACCCATGGCGAGGGGGTAGCACTGGAGGCGCTGGCCCTAGAGCAGGCGAACCTGGAGGTGGCACTCGCACGACCACTAAGCCCGGAAGTCACGGCTTGCCTGGGGCTGGGGCTGGGACGGTATCTACGTCGCCGTGGCTACGCAACCGCGGCCGTCGCGCCGCTAGAACAAGCCCTCACCTGTGCGCCGGGCAACTTGGAGCTCTTGTGTGAGCAGGCGGGGCTCTCGCTGGACTTGGCAAAGCCTGAGCAAGCCCGTTTTTATGCCCAGAAAGCGCTGTCCCAGGCTACGCATCCGAGTGCGGAGGCCGAGGCACTGAACCTGCTGGGCCAGGCAGCGGAGCAGGAGAAAGACTTCGCCTTGGCTCGTCGGCACTTTGAGAGAGCGAGGGCACTCTACACCGCCGTGGGCGAGCGAGCCGCGACCGCACGCATGCAGAACAACCTGGGCTACCTGGCGTTTCTGGATCCCACTCAGGATCGTGTTGCCGCGGAAGAGGCACTGCGAGAGGCGATTGCGACCCTGCAAGAGACCGGCGACCAGCATGCGATTAGCTCCGCGCTCAACAACCTCGGCAATCTGGCGTTTCTTCGGGAAGACTGGCGTGCCGCCCAGGCGGCCTATAGTCAGTCGCAGGAGCTTGAAGAGGCACTGGGAAACCCGCTCGGGGTAGCACGGGCGCTGAGCAACTTGGGCGAAGTGGCGCAACAACAAAGCGATACGGAGCGAGCCCGTACTCTCTACTCGGAAGCGGAGCGCCGCTTCCGAGAGCTGGGAAGCCCTCTGGCAGACTACACCGCGCAGCTCAGGGAGCAGCTTGGATGAGACAGACCCTTCCCACTCCCGAGGCACTCGACTTACTACGGCGGCAAGCGGGCGAGGCACGCGCTGTCTTGAACTATGATCAAGCCATCGCTCTTAACCGTCGGCGTGTCGAAGGCGGGCGCAAGCGTGGCAATCTCGCTGAAGCCGTCGCCGCCCTGATCGAGATCTCCCGAGACAGTCAGGCCAACTTTCAGCCCGTCGCGGCTTTTGCCAGTCTCTACGAAGCCCACACTCTCCAACCTGGTGATGCCTCCATCTCCGTGGCTCTGGGGGATCTCTATACGGAGCTGCACTTGCGCGAGCAGGCCATTGCGGTCTATGAAACCGCCGGAAATTTCGCGGCGGATCGGCTGATGCGTGCCTATCTGGGCAAGGGAGACACAGCGCGAGCACGTCTCTTTCTCAACCAGGATCGTCAGCGGCTCCAGCAAGAGAAAAACCTGCGGGGTGAGGCGAATCTCCTCGTGGCCTGGGGCGATCCCGCTACCTACACCGAGGCTGTGGAGCTGCTGGCAAGAGCCCTCCCCACCGCTTCGTTTCGGGATCAGGCGCAGATGCTGGGGCTTCGGGCAACTCTCTTCGGGCTGCTAAAGCGTCCCGACGAGGCGCGGCAGTGCTTTGTACAGCAACTTATGCTCTGTGATCTGCACCTGCTCTGGCAAGAGCGCTTCGCGGCGCTGGGGGCGTATGCGTCGTTTGAGTATTTCTACGGCGAGAAGCCAAAGGCGCGTGCCCTCTTGCAGACCTACCAGGCAAAGGCGCAGGAGCTGCAAAGCCCTCGGGACGAGCGGGGAGCCCTCCAGAAACGCCTCGATTTTGCGGGCTACGAGAGCAACTGGCCCGAGGTAGCGGCGATCTGCACGGAGACGATTGTGCTCTGCGTTGCTCAGGGCTGGCGCAGTGAGCTTCCGTACCTTCAGGCGCGTCATGCGGAGGCATTCCAAAAGCTCGGGAAGCGCCCCGAGGCCGCCGCCGCCTGTCGTGCGGCAATTGCCACTCTGGAGCAGCACCGGCGCACCTACGCGGGGCTCGATGCCGCCGATCAAGCGTTCCGTCAGGGAAACCGAGCGCCCTACGAGCGCTTGTTGAGCCTGCTTCCCCAAAAGAGCCCCGAGTCGTTTCCACTGGTGCAGAAGCTCAAGGCACGTGTGCTCCGAGAGCAGCTTGCGATGGGGAGAGCTCCTCAAGAAACGCCCTCTAGCCCCGAAGAAAAAGCACTGCGAGTGCGCTGTGAGCAGCTCAATGCCGCTCTGGTTCGTGAAGGGATCGCCAATGACATTGGGGGCAAGAAGCGCTTTACCACGCTCCAGGCCGAGCTGCGAGCTGCGGAGAGCGCCCTTGCCCGCTTCTACGACACGCTCCACGCCCGCTCGCCACAGACTGCGCTTCGTCACGTTGCGTCAGAGCCGACACTCGCTCAGGTGCAGGCACGGCTTGGCCCCCAGGAGCTGCTCTTGGACTTTGCCTGGGCCGTGCAGGGTGAGGAAAAAGTGTACGTTCTGGCGATTCGCCGTGAGCGCTTCCAGCTCGTAAAACTGGAGATTGGACTGACCGAGCTTCAGCTTCGGATCACGCGCTTGCGCCATGCCTGTAGCAACCCGGAGCGCCCCTGGCAAGAAGCCGCCAAAGCCGTTCGTGAGGCCCTGCTTGCCCCACTGGAGCCGTGGCTAAAGGGCGCAGACAAAGTCACTCTCTGCCCGGATGGAGTTCTCTGGGAGGTGCCCTTCGCGGTGCTGCTGGAGCAGGTACCTCTGAGCTACGCCTTCTCCGCTGCACTCTGGCACACCCAGCGCACGCTCCCGCCCCTGCCGCCGCGCCCGATTCCGCTGCTGGCCGTTGCCGCGCCGAACCTGGCGGGCTGGAACCGTCCGATTATCGCGCCCGAGAGACCCATCATTGCGCCCGAGCGCCCGATTATCGCGCCGGAGCGTCCCATTATCGCCCCCGAGCGCAGTGCTTTTCTGCCTGTAGAGCTTCCCGGTACGGCGCAGGAAGTCCAGACCCTGGCGCGTCTCTTTCCCAAAGCGCTGGTGTTAGAGGGGAAGAAAGCACAGGAAAGCCAGGTCAAGACGGAGGCCGTGCGCTGTCGCTGGCTCCATATCGCGACCCATGCTTTCCTCAATGACGCCGCGCCGTATCTGTCTTGCCTAGTGCTCTCCGACCCCGATGATCCCACGCGCGAAGACGGCTTTCTCACGGCACGTGAGCTGCTAGGGCTTGATCTCTCGGGAGTGGAGCTGGCGACTCTCTCTGCCTGCAACACGGCGCGGGGCGAGACCCTCACGGGCGAGGGGGTGCGCGGCCTGAGCTGGGCACTGACGGCGGCAGGTGCCCGCAATCTGATACTGAGCCAGTGGAGCATCCAGGATGAGGCCACGGTGGTCTGGATGACGGCCTTCTACACCGCCCTCAAGCGCGGCCAGAGCAAGCCCGATGCCCTGCGTCATGCCGCTCAGTCCGTCCGCAAAGCCCCTGACCGTTCGCACCCCTACTACTGGGCTGCGTTTCTTCTTATTGGGAGTGGCCTCTAGCCAGAAGCTCGTCGAGGCATGCACGGGCGGCCTCTTGCACCCGTGGCGTGCGGTGCCAGCGAGCACAGAGCCAGGCATGCGGCACCACCGACCGATCTTTTGCATCTCCCAGTGCCAGCAGCGTCGCCATACAGAACTCCGCATCGCCCGCCTGATCCCACTTCATCGCCTCCCAGAGCCAGGCACGAAGATAGAGCCGCTCAATCCGCGTCAGTCTCCGCGCCTGCTCGGCGGGCAGACGCAGCAGTAGCCGCTTTAGCTCCTGCCTCAGCTCTCGCTTTAGGGCCGGGTCTTCGGAGGTGTCAACACTACGGATGGCAGACATCACCTGTGGTACGCTCGCACTATTCGTCAGCTCACAAACGGTGTAGCGAAGAAGTTTGAGAAGATTCAGTCGTCGAGGTGTTTTCTCTTTTTGGATGTTCGATAAAATAATGATGAGAATCGGTGAGAAGAGTACCATTGCAATGTTGATAAGAACTAATATATACCAAAAATGATAGAAAGTACAACAAAGTAAGTACACTATCAGGTAGGATAAACACCCAAATCCCGAGCGCCACCCGGCGCTTTTCTCTTTTCTGAGTAGTTGCAACAGAACGGGCAAGAGATTCTCTGCGCCGTAGTTTTCAACAATGCTATCGAGTGTGTCACGGTGAGCAGGCTCCTGCAACTGTTTCCACAGTCGAGTTTGCGTGTTACGATGGCGCTGAAGCTGCATAGAGGCTCTCTGGCGTTACGGCTGCTTCTGGAATGTCCAAGCGCTTTGGGGGAGCCGCAGTGCCCCGACACCTGTGAGCCAGAGGGCACCGTCGTGGTAGAGGACGCTGTTTCCTGCCTGCCGCGCACTCTCCCCTAAATTCAGCTTCTGCCAGCCCGTCGCCGCGCTCCAGCGGGAGACTTCACCACGCAAACGCTGCGCCTCGAAGCCCTCAAATCGCCAGCTTTCCGGGCCGGTCTGCTTCCAGAGTGCCGTCTCACCCTCGGGGCTGACGGAGTCGGCAAGCCCTTCGGCCCGCCAGGTGTCGCGCGGAGCATCGTAACGAAAGAGATGCTGATCCAGCTTCAGCCAGGTCGTGCCCGCGGCCTTGAGGAAGCTGCCATCAATCGGGTAGAGATACTGCGTCACGGGGCGAAGCTGCTCAAGGGGAAGCTGAGGGAAGCGATTGAGCAGCTCGTTGCGCTTCGTCTGGCGCTTCTTCAGATCGGCTTGCTGCCGCCCGCCCGCGGCCCGTTGCGCCGCCACGCTCACTGCTCGAAAGAGTGACTCCGGATAGCGCATCACGGCTCCGGTTCTCGTGTCCCAGCGAATCACCACCGGAGCGCCGCGCCGCTGACCGGGCACTTTTTCCTCGGTGAGAAAGAACAGTGCATTCTCTCCAAAGCCTGCTGACTTTGGCACTAAGCCTTCCAGCCCCCGCAGCTCCAGCTTTGTCAGTTTTTTCGAGGCGATTTCATAAAAGAAGAGTGTATCGAGCTTGACTTCTGTGTACTTCAGGCTCCCATTGGCTTCA
This sequence comes from Armatimonas sp., assembly GCF_031410135.1. GTDB lineage: Bacteria > Armatimonadota > Armatimonadia > Armatimonadales > Armatimonadaceae > Armatimonas. The sequence continues at coordinate 9,018 of NZ_JANNYP010000585.1, forward strand.
CGGGTGAATCGCTGCGTCGCCTCGGCGGTGCCTAGAACAATCGCCTGCGTCTCCGACCGTCCCAGAACTTGTAGTTGTGGCCAGAAAAATGCCTCACGCTCATTGGCAGGTTTGGCGCGGGGATCGGGGAACTGTCCGAAGGAAAACTGGTCAAAGCGAGCTTCTCGCGCGAGCTTTTGGCTGAATTCTCCCAGCACAGGATCGTAGAAGGTAGGCGGGGTATAGCCTGTTCCACTGACCGACAGTGCGCTTCCTGCGAGGCTAACTTGGAGAAAATTGGCAGGTATCCCCGTTGGGCTGATTTTTAAATCGTCCCACTTGCCCATCGCTAAATCTAGCCGAGCGATACCTGCCGTTCGATTCCGTTCAGGATCGTTGTAGCCTGTCACCCAGAGCGTGTTGCCGTCCACCAGAAAATCGGTGAAGTAGAGCAGGGGGACACGAGCGTATTGCTCGATCACACGCGCTTGTTGCTCGGTTATTTTCTCAGAGCCAATGGCCACAGGCTCTTTCAAATTGGGCGCGACACGGTGCGTGACTTTCTGGAAATTTCCTAATATTGGTTTTTGACCAGAGATGTAAGTTACTTCATATCCGAGAGACTCAATCAGAAAAGCTCCGGGGCGTGTGTCGGGAATGAGTCGCTTAGGACGGGAACCATTGATCGCTGTTGTTGTTTTTCCGTCGCTGCTCGGTGTGACACGGGACTGTCCCATTAAATCTGGGCCGATGGGATGGCGTGTGCTTCGTCCGGTCTGACGGTCATAGAGAAGAATATGCGGTGGGAGCTCATCGCCCATAGGAATCATCTTTGTTGTCATGACGGGAGGCTGGCCATTCGCTCCCTGCACCGCCACGGACTGGTTTAGGTACTTTAGTTTTGTCTGGACAAAGAAAGCCAAGGTGCTGCCCGAGCTGCCGACGAGCTCAAGGCGGGAGGCGTGGCCGGGGTAGACACTTGCTCTGGGCGGCGTGGCCTCGACACTGACCTCTCGTGTCCATTTTTTTGCCGCTCGATCCCAGGCCGGCGCCGCACCTTTGTCCGTAAAGACGAATGCCCAGCCGTCCGCAAGGCTCAGGCGGTAGTCCAGAAAGTAATGGTAGCCCATGCGCGCCGTGCGTGGGGCTGCGATGGCAGGCGCGACGGACTCCACTTTTCCGCTTGCCAAGTCCAGCGTGACAATCCGCAAGTCCGGCTCGGGCTGCTCATTTGCCCAGTCGCCCCATGCGCCGCAGAGAATCCAGAGCGTATCGGGCTTGGCTTTATCGAAGACGACATCGTGGATATTGTGGGTCGGGAGGCCGTCGTTTTGGGTGTAGACACGCCATTTCTGGGTCTCACGTTCGAAAACCCGAACGCCTCCCGACGTCGCAAAGGCAACAAAGCGCTTGCCTGCTGCGATGCGCCGGACGTTCTCAGCGTTAGTGAAGTAGCGGGGCGCGGCGCTCGGATTGTTCTGGGGGGCAGCCTGCGCGAAAAAGACGAGAGCGGGAAGGACAGGAACCATGGCACACCGTTCGTCACCCCGCTCTAAATTTCCTGCTAGAAATGCGGTACCCACCCGTCTTGAACCCACCCGTCTTCGTTCCTCACTTCGCCACCCTCCCTCAGGGCAGAGAGGGTTCAAGAGATGGTTTGGAGCGCTTCGAGAATACGCTGGCTGAGCTCCTGGTCGGAGAGGCGCATGACCTCTGCGTTGGTAAGACGCAAGAAGCTCAGATTGTCCTCGGATCGAAGATGCATTTCTCGGTTCTGGTCATATTGTGCGATGTCGGGGCGGAGATGGATCTGACCGTCAATCTCTAGGGCGAAGCGCTTCTCAGCACAGTAGAAATCAAGAATAAATCGTCCCACGACCCGCTGCCTTAAGAAACGATACCCACCACAGCGCCGCTGCCGAATCACTTCCCAGACACGACGCTCCGCCCAGGTCATTTCCCGACGCATCTGGCGGGCATAGTTACGAACTTGTAGATAGTTTTCTCTTCTCATGCCTGTAGAACGGTTGAGAAGTGCCTATTCTGATAAAAATCAAAAACTATTTTCCCCATCCCCCAACCCTCCCTGCCCTGAGGGAGGGTGGCGAAGTGAGGAACGAACGAAGACGGGTGGGTCCGAGACGGGTGAGGTTAGAATCGCCAGCCGAACATGAGCGACGAGCCGCGTAGGTTGCCGTTGTTGAGCTTGG
>NZ_JANNYP010000586.1:0-4793 GCF_031410135.1 Armatimonas sp.
TGAGACAGCGAATCTTTCTGCAATAGCTTCCTGTCTTGCGCCTGTGTCCAGAGCGTCTATAATGCGTTGTCGAAGGTCTTGGGAGAGTGGTCTCATGCTAGCAGGATACCTCATCCGCTATACTTTTGACGAAGACTATAATTCAGTCTCTGAAGAAATTAAAACATATGGTTTGGAAAGAAATCGCATCTTTATCAATGCGGCAATAAATGAAAAAATATCGGAGGTTATGATTCTTGATACTGGTGCAGGCGCAACGGTGCTTGTGACTCCAGAGCTTATCTCTAAGCCCGGGGTTAAATTTATGTCGGCAGGAATAGAAGGACTGCGAGCCACTGAATCTGCCGATGTGACCATTGGAGTTAGTAGCTATCATGTCCCTCTTAAGGAAGTGATGTTACGTACAGAGGACGAAGAAAACTGCCTGCTGGGAATGGATTATTTGAATCATTTCGAGTTACTTCTCGACCAGAAAAATACCCAACTCTGCCTAAAACCGTGTAGCGAAACAGTCAAGAAAATCTCTTCATCAGCTCTCATTTTAAAGACGCCAAAACCTATATATCGACAACTAGAAGCTGATTATTGGCGCATGAGAGCAGGGATACTCTATGGGATGGAGAACTATCCTCATTTCGAGGAATGTATTTCACATCTAGAGAAACTAGACCCGAAAGATAGTATTTTATGGCAGATGCGTGCGGCGTTATATAACAAAAATGGAAATCTAAAAGATGCAATTAGAGCTTTAGAACGTGGAGTGCATTATAATCCTGAAGACCCCGACATTCTTCGAAACCTAGGAAGAGTACAATTTAAGATATCACAATATTCAAAGGCAGAACGCTCTCTCAGAGAATCTCTTAAACTGGATCCTTCAGATCCCGATACCGATTACTATCTAGGCATGACTCTGGTACAGATGGATCGCTATGCCGAAGCACTTCCATATCTAGAAAAAGCAATTCTTTATTTTCCAAATGATCCCTATACATCACTCTATTTAGGGTTTTCTCAATTTTATTCAGGGAAAATTCAAGAGAGTATTCCTTTCCTAGAGAAAGCCGTCATGAAACTACCAAATGATCTTTCTGGATTCTATATCTTGGGAGAGGCTTATTATAAAGTCGACAAAATTCAAGATGCGAGAGAAATATTCCAAAAATTAGCATTGCGGAACCCCTGGAATGTTCAAGCATGGCTTGGTTTAGGAAAATCCTTAACCGTACTGTATCGTCTAGAGGAAGCATTGCAAGCACTGAATAAAGCGATGCAGCTCAGTCCACAGAATGCTGATGTTTGGTACTTCCGGGGCTATGCCTACTTGCGGGGTAAGAAGATGCAGGAGGCATATTCTGATTTTAAGAAGGCCGTTAAACTACAGAGAGACTCGGCGGAGCAATGGCGGATGCTGGCTGTGGCGAGTCTAGGCATAAAAGACTATGCCGAGGCAACTCAGGCAGCCCAAAGAGCGATTGTCTTGGATCCCAAAAATGCTCTTGCTTGGAGCTATCTTGGCTATGCGTACCAAGGCAAGGGGCAGAGCGCTCAGGCCCAACAGGCGTTTGTACGTGCTCAGGCTATAGATCCTAAGTTCGTCCCATCAACCTCAAATCTCAAATAAGGACTGAGTGAATCAGATGCAGAGTACAAAAAGTGACTTTCAGGTGACACGTCAGGATTTCGGGCTTGGCGGCGAGGCTCCCGTTCGAGTTCAATTTAGCTTTCTAGGTGACTATGCCACAGAGATGACAGATCATCTTGGGCCGGTTATCGATGTTGTCATTGAAGGACAAACGTTTCATTTTCTGCTAGACACAGGAGCCCCGACGACACTCTTGCGACGCTCACGAGTGAAAAATATGAAAGTGCAAGAGGTGCCACAAGAGCAGTATGATGAAAAACTCAAACGACTCCCCACACTGGATAACCGCATGTATGCACTCACTGTGGATCGGCTTCAAGTAGGAAAAGCTAACTTCGCAGGGCTTATCTATGTCATTGACGATCAAAAGCTGGACAAAATAAAAGCTCCTAAAATTGATGGGATTCTAGGCTGTGATAAGCTTCTTCAGAAGCTGGTCTATCTGAATTTTGGCCGTCAAGAGCTTGTGTTTTATCCTCTGAGTCGTGAGCGATCTTCTCTCCTTAAAGAACTTGATTTTCAAGTTGGTAACTCACGTGAGATCATAACTTATGGGCAGTCAGTGGGGCGTATATTTGTGGAAACGGCACTCAATGATCAAGTGTCTGAAATTGCGATTCTCGATACGGGTGGTGGTGGTTCGCTCATTGTAACCCCCGGACTGAACGTCAAGCCACAGGGGAAGCAAAAAATCGGTAGTCTCGATGGAGTTGATACCTCTCAGGTGGCTAACATCACCGTTGGGCTTCAGGGATATAGTGTAGCGTTGTCTGAGGTCTATCTGCAGCCAGAGGGGTATGACACAGTTCTGCTTGGGATGGACTTTCTAAGGCATTTTGAGCTGCTCATTGACCAGAAAAAATCTCGTATTTATCTCAAGCCTACGGATAGCGAGGTGGTAGTGGGTCCTAATTTGCCGACGAGGCTCCCTGCCCCCTCTGCGATACCTATACAGCGCGATATTCCTTACTGGACCGAGCGTGTCTCTCTTCTCTATTATATGGAGCGCTATAGTGCTGCTTTGGAAACCCTCTCTCGCATAGAGAAGTTTACGGTAAATGATGGGATGGCTTGGGCGATGCGAGGGTATTCACTGTGGCAAATAGAAAAGCGAGCCGAGGCGGCGAGCGCTCTTAAACGGGCCACAGCACTTTTGCCGGATGATGTAGGGGTTTGTTTGAACTATGGCATGCTTTTGATACAGCTTAAACGCAACCCTGAAGCTCTGGCTGCGTTCCAGAGTGTACTCAAGAGATCACCTGGTTTGGCTGTCGCTGAGGCAAATCTCGGTGTTGTCCTAGTGGAACTTGGGCGTATACCCGAGGCACTGCCACTTTTGGAAAAAGCCGTCCAGAACTTCCCCGAGGATGTATCTGCACAGCTCTACTTGGGAGCTTGCTTAGTAGCCCTGGGAAAGAGCGCTGCAAGTCTGATACCTATTGATAAAGTACTTCGTAAAGACTCAGACAACCTATTCGCACTTCTCTATCGCGGACAAGCCCTTTATGATTTGGATCGTGATACGGAAGCGAAAGATACTTTTGAGAAAGCAACAAAGATAAAACCTGAGTCGGCTTATGCATGGACAGGTTTAGGGAAGAGTTTATCTGCGATTAAGGAAAATCAAAAAGCTGTAGAGGCACTCAATAAATCAATACAGCTAGATGCAAATAATATTAATGGATTTTACTATCGTGGATATGCTCACTATAAATTAGGCAATTATAAAATGTCTTATGATGATTTTAAAAAATATATTGAGTTGAATCCGAAAAAATCTGAGGCATGGGAATGGGAGCATTATTCGAAATCTGCTTACTATATAAATAAATTTGAGGAATCTGTTATGGCAGGAGAAAAGGCAACGAAGCTTGATCCCAAAAACGCCAGCGCTTGGTATTACTTAGGACTAGCGAGGCTTAAGCTAGGCAAGAAAAAAGAGGCGAGTGATGCCTTCGACAAAGCGACCACGCTCGATCCCAAGTTCCGCGCTCCAAAAAACTGAGAACAAATCGGAAGAGCTAGGTATACTCATCACCATGAGCGAAGAGAAAAAGCCTGATGAGGGCGCAAAAAAGAGTGAGTTTGTCGAAGAGACGCCGGTTGTGACGCAGCATGAAGTGGTGCTGGGCGGGAAAACCATCAAGTACTCCGTGACGGCGGGGCGGATGCCGCTGAAGAACGCCAAAGACGAGATTGAGGCGCAGGTCTTCTACATGGCCTACACCAAAGACGACGACCGGCCTGCCAAGGAGCGCCCGCTGCTGATCTCGTTTAATGGCGGCCCCGGCTCGTCGAGCGTCTGGCTGCATCTGGGGACAATCGGCCCCAAGCGTGCCGCACAGCTCCCCGATGGGAGCCTGCCGCCGCCGCCGTATGCCGTCGAGGACAACCCGCACACCTGGCTGGAGCAGTTTGATCTGGTCTTTATTGATCCAGTGGGCACGGGCTTCTCGCGCGCAAAAGATGATGAGACGGCCAAGAAGTTCTGGGGTGTCCAGGGCGATATCGAGAGCCTCGGGGAGTTTATCCGGCTCTTTATCACCCACAACAAGCGCTGGAGCTCGCCGCTCTACATGGTGGGCGAGAGCTACGGCACGACCCGTGGTGCGGGCCTGTCGGGCTATCTGATTGACAAGGGCATCGCACTCTCGGGGCTGCTGCTGATCTCCACGGTGCTCAACTTCCAGACCCTGCGCTTCGCTCCCGGCAACGACCTGCCCTACATTCTCTACCTGCCCACCTACGCCGCGACCGCCTGGTACCATAAGAAGCTGGCCAAAGTGATCCTCAACCGGCCCGTCGAGAAGCTGATAAAAGATGTGGAGGCGTTTGCCTTTGGCGAGTACGCCACCGCACTACTGAAGGGCGATAGAGTGCTTCCCAAAGAGCGGGCCAAGCTGCTCACGACTCTCTCCACCTACACGGGCCTCTCGGAAACCTACCTGGACCGCAACGACCTGCGGATCGAGCACTGGAGCTTCTGCAAAGAGCTTCTGCGTGACCGTGGTGTTACCGTGGGCCGCCTCGACAGCCGCCTCACTGCGCAGCAGGGCAATGAGGGAGCCCCCGGGCCGGACTTTGATCCGTCGCACGCCGCGATCTCACCGGGTTACACGGCCTGCTTCAATGCCTACGTCCGCGAGCA
>NZ_JANNYP010000587.1:0-2803 GCF_031410135.1 Armatimonas sp.
GTCCTTGTCGTTCTGCTCCTCGTGCTGGTGTGAAGAGTTTATGGATGGGACTTCGTCGTTTGGATGGTATGGAGGAGGGCTGGCAAATGGCTTTTTCAGCGATGTCAGCCCTATCAGCAAAAGATATGGGACAAGATTAGGCTCCAACCGGGGGGACGAAACGGGTAAAATAGCCCTACCATGCCAACAAGCCTGACCGAGAACGGTCTCTACTTCGAGTACACCAAGGCCGCCGACCCCATCGGGTCGGGGACGATCTCTAAGATTCCCTACGCCGACTTTCCGAGCAGCCTCCACGAGAGCGGCCCGACACAGCTCATTCCCCTCGATGTGAGCGCGGCGCTGCGGTGCGAAGGCCCCGCGACCAGTCCGGCACTCTGTGCCAACTTTGTCCGTATCCTGCCCGGTGAGAGCCTCATGCTCCGCTTCAACGCGACCTCGCAGCTCTACTACGTGATGCGCGGCAAGGGGAGCACAGATTTTGACGGCCTGGAGATCCCCTGGAAGACCGGCGACTTTGTGGTGCTACCGACGGGTAAAGAGACGCACCATACCGCTGAGCAAGACGCCGCGCTCTATCTGGTTCACGACGAGCCGCTGCTGCGCTATCTGGGCGCGACCGCCGACACCCCGCGCTTTGCCCCGACTCTCTTCACTGCTGAGGACTCGCTCGCCGCGCTAGCGCAGGCCAAGAGCGAGGGCGATGCCATCAACCGGAGCCGCATCAGTGTGTTGCTCGCCAACAAAGCGATGGACCAGACCCTGACCATCACCCACACGCTCTGGGCGATGTTGGGTGTGTTGCCCGTCAATGCCATCCAGCTTCCGCACCGGCATGAGTCGGTTGCACTTGACTTGATCCTTGACTGCGATCCTGGCTGCTACACGCTGGTCGGCACCAAGATCAACGAGAGAGGCGAGATTCTCGATCCCGTACGCGTGGACTGGAAACCGTTTTCCTCGTTTATCACCCCGCCGGGCTACTGGCACGCTCACTTCAACGAGTCGGGCCGTGAGGCGCACCTGCTGCCCATGCAGGATGCGGGGCTGCAGACCTACCTCCGCACCCTTGGGATCAAGTTTGTCTTGCCCGGTGGGCGGATGCCGTCACTGTAAGGTATGAAAAAGTACGAAAGAGAAGAGCAACAGGCACTTGCTACTTGGTCTGCGGACTGTGCTGAGCGGGTACTTCCTTTGTTTGAGGAATCGTTTCCCGACGATGATCGTCCCCGGAAAGCACTCCATGCCTGCCGAGAGTGGGTTCGTACAGGCATATTTACCATGGCAGGGATTCGAGGTGCTTCTCTAGCCGCGCATGCTGCCGCAAGAGACGCCAAAGACAATACCCCTGCCTGTCTTGCTGCACGAGCTGCGGGACAGGCGGTGGCAACGGCACATGTTCCGCAGCATGCCTTTGGGGGTGCGTACTATGCCTTGAAAGCGATGGCAGCGGCTGATCCGGTGCATGCGGACGAGGTGGTGACTGACGAACTAAACTGGCAGAGGCAGCATGTTGCTGTCGGGTTAAGAGACGAAGTTCAAAAGAGAGTTATCGTACAGAAGCGTGGTTCGCGAGTTATGATTACGGTGCAAAAAGAGGGAGATTTTTAGTCTCTAAGAAGTCAGTCGAGTGGGCTGACTGTAAGGCAGAACATCTATAATACGATAAAATGCGTGATGGCTGCACCTATTTTTGCTCTCTTCGCTCTGGCCGCGCTGGCTCCAAGCCCTGCGTTGCCCCGCAACTCTGCTCTCACTGCCGCACCGCTGCGCTGCGTGATCTTTGGCGGTGGCCCCTCGCCCGAGTACAACCAGGTCGCCATTGAGAGTAATGTGCGCTATGTCTACGGACTCTTGCCCATCCAGGTCAGTTCCACTGTGCTCTTTGCCGATGGCCAGACTGACACACCAACGGTACAGTTTCTCGCCACCAAGACCGAGGCGCAAAAAGGCATCCGGGCACTATTTGGCGATGGCCCACGTCCTGCAAAAGGCGCTCCGTTTTTGCAGTACCGAACCAGTGATGTGCCCCGCCGCGACGGCTCCACAAACGCCGACACGATCACGGGAGTCTTTGATAAGCTCGCCACCGAAGACGACAAGACACCGCTGATGCTCTACTTCACCGGTCATGGCTCACCGGGGCGACAGGCGGCGCAGGGCAAGAACCCCTATGACAACAACCGCTACGACCTCTGGGGCAATGGGGCTCTGACGACCACCACTCTCTCCGAGCACCTGACTAAGCTCCCCAAGAAGCGCCCCGTGACCGTCGTGATGGTGCAGTGCTTCTCGGGAGCCTTTGGGAACCTGCTCTTTACTGGTGGCCAGCCCGATGGCGAGCTGGTAGATCGGCCCTTCTGCGGTTTCTTCGCCACGGTCAAAGAGCGCGAGGCGGCGGGCTGCACCCCGGAAGTCGAGGAAGAGGAGTACCATGACTTCACCAGCTACTTCTTCGCCGCCCTCACGGGAAAAGACCGCCTAGGCCGTAAGTCGGTTCAGCCGGACTACAACAAAGACGGCAAAGTGGGCATGGACGAAGCCTTCGCCTGGACCCAGATCAACGAGGAGTCTATTGATGTGCCCGTAGCCACCAGCGATGTCTTTCTGCGCCGCTTTGTCCCGATTGAGAGTGACGAAGAGATTACAGGAACGTCCTGGAACGATCTTAAAAACGCCGCGTCACCGTCGCAGCGGGCAGCGCTTGAGGGCCTCAGCGAAAAACTCGGCACAACCGCACAGGGCGAGGATCGGGTCAAAGTCGCCTACGAGCAGTTCCGCAAGCTCGTTGCGCGGGACCTGC
>NZ_JANNYP010000588.1:0-2521 GCF_031410135.1 Armatimonas sp.
TGAGACAGCGAATCTTTCTGCAATAGCTTCCTGTCTTGCGCCTGTGTCCAGAGCGTCTATAATGCGTTGTCGAAGGTCTTGGGAGAGTGGTCTCATGCTAGCAGGATACCTCATCCGCTATACTTTTGACGAAGACTATAAGGGGCGAAGGACGCGTCATAATAGAGCCAACGTAGCAGCGCCCATGCGTGTGCTGACCCGCCGATGTAAAGTCGGCCTACGGTATAGAGGGGTGAGATTTTCCTTGGTCGGGACTCACCCCTCGACTCACCACTAGATTGTGGCGAACTTCATGAGATGCCTTTCAAGGCAACACTAATAATTTCAGGCATTTGTTTTCTCCTTGAGGAGGGTTACTGGCACGCCTCGCACTCTTCGCCGTTGCGCATGGCCTCAATCGAGCAGGCGAGCGCTTCGGCCTCGGTGAAGGCTTTCTTAGTAGCAGCTGCCTCCGCGACGGCGGCGTTGGAGCCGGTCTCGCGCATCTTGAGAGAGACCGTGGCCTTCTCGATATTGCTCGCGCCCAGCGTGCGCAGGTAGTAGGTGGTCTTCAGGCCCGCGTGCCAGGCATAGCGGTACATGTGCGAGAGTGCCTTCATGTCCGGGGTGCCCAGAAACAAGTTCAGCGACTGGCTCTGGTCAATCCACTTCTGCCGACGTGCCCCTGCATCAATCAGCGCCTCGAAGGGAATCTGAAACGCCGTGAGGTACTTCTGCTTGATCCATTCCGGGATCTCCTCGATATTGTGCAGGTCACCGTCGAAGTACTTGATCTGATCCACGATCTCCTGGTTCCAGAGGTTGGCCACTTTCAGATCGCGCACCAGGTAGGCGTTTAAGACCACAAAGTCACCCGAGAGATTCGACTTCACAAACAGGTTCTTGTACATCGGCTCGATACAGGGCGACGTTCCCATGATATTGGCGATGGTGGCCGTCGGGGCGATGGCCAAGACGTTGGAGTTGCGCATGCCCTGTGCCTGGATCTTCGTACGCAGCGCTGCCCAGTCCAGCTTGCCACCCCGTGCCACTTTAATCTCCACCCCACGCTCTTTTTCCAGCAGCTCGATGGTATCGGGAGGAAGAATCCCGCGGTCCCACTTGCTCCCCTTAAAGCTAGAGTACGCCCCACGCTCGGCTGCCAAATCGCTCGATGCCTCGTAGGCGTAGTAGGCAATCGCCTCCATAAACTCATCGTTAAACTCGATAGCTTCTTGCGAGGCAAACGGGATGTCTTTCTTGTAGAGCGCGTACTGAAGGCCCATCACGCCCATCCCAACCGGCCTGTGACGCTTGTTGGACGTCTCCGCAGGCTTTGTCGGGTAGTAGTTGATGTCTATCACGTTGTCCAGCGCCCGCACCGCGATCTGAATCGTCTCGCGCAGCTTCACGTGGTCGATCTCACCTGTTGGAGTCAGGTGGTTGTCTAAGATCACCGAGCCTAGGTTACAAACGGCGGTCTCTTCAGGGCCGGTGTTGAGTGTGATCTCGGTGCAGAGGTTGCTGCTGTGGATCACGCCCACATGGTCTTGGGGCGAGCGGACATTGCACGGGTCTTTGAACGTGATCCATGGATGACCCGTCTCGAAGATCAGCTTCAGCATCTGCTTCCAGAGCTCGATGGCCTCGACTTTCTTGCCACTGAGCTTGCCCTCGTCCACCAGCTTCTCGTACTCTTCGTAGCGCTTCTCAAACGCGGAGCCAAAGAGATCGTGCAGATCAGGCACATCGGAGCTGCGGAACAGGGTCCACATCTCGCGGGCCTCCATGCGCTTCATGAACAGGTCAGGAATCCAGTTGGCCGTGTTCATGTCGTGCGTGCGGCGGCGCTCATCGCCCGTGTTTTTTCGCAGCTCTAGGAAATCAAAGATGTCATTATGCCAAACTTCAAGATACGCACAGCCAGAACCTGCCCTCTTTCCTCCCTGATTGACAGCCACAAGCTGATCATTGTGCATCTTCAAGAAGGGAATGACGCCTTGCGACTCTCCGTTGGTGCCTTTAATATGACTTCCTGTGCCGCGCACCGCAGTCCAGGAGCCACCAAGACCACCCGCCCACTTGGAAAGAAACGCGTTCTCTGCGATCCCACGAATCATAATGGATTCAATACTATCGTCTACTTTATAAAGGTAACAGGAACTTAACTGGGAGTGAAGTGTGCCAGAGTTGAACAACGTGGGCGTAGAAGAGCAGAAACGGCGGCTCTTATACATGGTGTAAAGCTCAAGTGCGTGCTTCTCTTTGTTCTCCGCATCGGCGTAGAACAGGCCCATCGCGACGCGCATCCAGAAGAACTGCGGCGCTTCTAGCCTGCGCGGGCGCTTGCCGGTCTTGTCGGTGATGAGGTAGCGGTCGTAGAGGGTCTGGAGTCCCAGGTAGTCGAAGTCGAGGTCGGCGGTGGGGTCTAGGGCGTTGGCGAGCTTATCAATATCGTAGCTCAGGATATTGGGCGAGAGACGCTCGATCTGGACGCCGTAGTCCAAGTATTGCTTGAATGCCTTCTTGTGCGCTTCTTTCA
>NZ_JANNYP010000589.1:0-13303 GCF_031410135.1 Armatimonas sp.
GGGTCAAGTTTTGCGTCATGTGACTGCCTTAAACCTTTTGCAACAACGTATTCTTAAACTGCTGGATTCTTTGCCAGAGGTGTACATTCGCCTGGTGGAGCAATCTGTTTTACCGCCACAAAAAATGAGCGAACCATGAGCTATAATACAAATTATGGGGAGTACAGGGAGATGACGAAGCAACGGAAATATGGAGCACTGCTAGGGGTACTTGCTTTGGCGGGAGTTGCGGGCGCGACGTACCTACGAGGCGGCGAGGTAGTAAGCGCCGCTGAAGCAGGAGAGGATGTCGAGGGACTGCGCTTCCGGCTCTCCGCAGGAAAGCTTACCGGGGGTGAGAGCCCCGCAGAGCGCCTGCCGATTACGCCTGCCCAAAAACTCTCGGATGCGGATGCCGATAAGATCCTGGCACGCGTGAAGGCCATTGCCACGCAGCCCGATGATGAGAAAGACTTCGCGCTCCGTGAGGCATCGCTGCCCGCGCCGCGTGCCGGTCAGACGATCACGGCAGAGTTCCCTCCAAAACCCACGCAAGCCACCGCTCCGGTCGTCGAGTCCGGCACACTCACTCTACGGCGCTTCCAGCCCGAGGGAGAAGTTCCGCTGGCAGATCGCGTCAGCCTGACGTTCTCGCAGCCGATGGTCGCGGTCACGGGTCAGGAAGATGCCGCCGCACGTGTGCCTGTCACGCTCAGCCCCGAGGTGCCAGGCAAGTGGCGCTGGCTAGGCACTCAGACCCTGATCTTCGACGCAGGCTCTGGTAAGCGCCTCCCGATGGCGACCGAGTTCTCGGTGAGCCTCCCGGCGGGCACGAAGTCGGTGACGGGCGGTGTGCTAGAGAGAGCACAGAACTTTACGTTCAAAACGCCTGCGGTTCGCTTGCTGAGCTATGGCCCCTACAATGGCAGTGTCGGTCAGCGCCGTGACCCGCTGATCTGGCTGAGCTTTGACCAGAAAATAGACCCCGATGCCGTGCTCAAGACCGTGCGTGTGCTCGCGGGCGACAAACCGGTCAGTGTCCAGCGTGCCAGCCAGAGCGAGCTCGAGAAAGCCGTCGGCAAGAGCGAGACACCCGAGCCCTGGCTCGCCCTCAAGCCCGTGGGAATGCTACCCGGCGATACGCAGATCACGGTGCAGGTCGGCCCCGGAACCCCGAGTGCGGAAGGCACACGCGTCACGGAATCAGCGCAGAGCTTCTGGTTTCGCACCTACGGCCCCCTAAAGCTCATTGAGCAATCCCCCAAGCGTGACCAGAGTGTCCCCCCAAGCGCGGGCTGGTCGCTCCGCTTCACCAACCCTCTTGATGTCGAGGTATTTGATCCCGCCTGGGTCACGGTTTCCCCAGCGACTCCGGGCTTGCAGATTACGACAAGCGGCGAGTACCTTCAGCTGTACGGCCTCAAGAAAGCCCGCACGACCTATAAAGTGACCGTCTCGCCCAAGCTCAAGGATAGCTACGGACAGAACTTAGAGGGCATGGAGCCCGCCGTCTTTACCGTCGGTGCCGCCGAGCAGCAGCTCTCTGGCCCCTCGCAGATCTTACTGGTGCCTGACCCCGCAGCGGCTCCTCGCACAGTCTTCTCTAGCGTGAACGTCCCCAGTGTCAAGGTCAAGCTCTACAGCGTGAGCAGTGCCGATTGGGATGCCTGGCGCACGTGGCAGAGCAACTGGGAGGAGCGGCGCAAGGGCGCGACGCCTCCCGGCAAGCTGATCAAGGAGCAGGATGTAGCGCTCACAGGTGCCGACGACACGCTCCACGAAAACGATCTCGCGCTCCCCAAAAATGGCAGCACGCTCATCTGGTGGGAGGCAAACGGCTGGAAAAAACGCAACCAGTACGACGAGCCCCCGCGCGGCGCGGCCTGGGTTCAGCCCACAAAAATCGGTCTGACGGCCTTTGCCGATGGCGACGATCTCTACGCGCTGGCTACGGAGCTGACGACCGGTAAGCCGATCAGCGGTGCAGAAGTCAGTATGGTCGGCAGTGGTCAGAGCGCGAAGACGGGCAAGGATGGCCTGGTGAAGCTGGCGCTGATGGACAAGCCGGGCACGATGCTGGTCGCCAAGCGTGGCAACGAAAGCGCCTTTCTGCCGTCGCGGTTCTGGCGCTGGGACGAGAGTAGCTGGCGCAAGCAAGGGCGCGGGACGCAGTCGCTCTGGTTTGTCTGGGACGATCGTCAGCTCTACAAACCCGGTGAGAAAGTGCATGTCAAGGGCTGGGTGCGTCAGTTGCCTGGTTCTAAGCTCGCCGCGCTAACCCTTCCAGCAAGCGCTCCTCTGACCTGGCAGCTCAAAGACAGTCGGGGTAATGAAGTGAGCAAAGGTCAGGCCAAGCTCAATGCCTGGGGGGGCTTTGATGTGGCCTTTGAGCTTCCCAAGACCATCAACCTCGGGCAGACGAGCTTAATGTTCGTTGGAGCGGGTGGCGCGATGAACCACAGCTTTAATGTGCAGGAGTTCCGCCGCCCGGAGTTTGAGGTCTCGGCCAAGAGCGAGAGCGCGGGGCCGCATGTTATTGCTGACCCAAAAGGGGCTGACCTCTCGGCCAAAGCCGCCTACTACGCGGGTGGCCCACTCCCCGGCGCACAGACCACGTGGACCGTCAACGCCTCACCTAGTAGCTACACCCCGCCAGGCCGTAGCGAGTTTACGTTCGGAAAATGGACTCCCTGGTGGAGCTATGGCGGCGGCTTCGAGGACGGCATCAGCTTTCGTGGGGGCAGAGGGGGCTTTGGTCGTGGAGTGCGCCAAGCCAATCTGACACAGAATTTCTCAGGCGTTACCGACCCGATGGGTGTGCACCGCCTGCATCTGGACTTTGACGGCGTCAAACCCGCACAGCCCTACTCGGTGAGTGCCCAAGCGGTGATCCAGGATGTCAACCGTCAGGCGCTGGCAACCAGCACCTCGCTTCTCATTCATCCCTCGGCGCGTTATGTCGGGCTCCGCAGCAAGACGACTTTTGTGGCGCAAGGCAAGCCGCTGGTGCTGGAGGCACTGGCCTGCGACATTGACGGCAAGGCCGAGCCGGGCCAGGAGATTCAGCTCCGCGCCGCTCGCCAGGAGTACGAGTGGAGCAAGGGGCGCTACCAGCTTGTGGAGAAAGACATCCGCGAGTGGACGGTTCGCTCCAGCAAAGAGGCCGTGGAGACCCAGCTGGGCGCTCCGGCAGGCGGACAGTGGAAAATTAAAGCCACGGTGCGCGACAGTAAAGAGCGCCCCAACGAGAGCGAGCTAACCCTCTGGGTGGCGGGCGGCAAGCCCAGCCCCCGCCGTGATCTGGCGCAAGAGCAAGTGACCCTGATCCCAAGCGCGAAAGAGTACACGCCGGGTCAGACCGCCGAGATTCTTGTCCAGGCCCCGTTCTTTCCTGCCGAGGGCGTGCTGACCCTGCGTCGCAACGGCGTGATCCAGACCGAGCGCTTCAATGTTAATGGCCCGACGCACACCGTCAAGATTCCGATCCAGGAGGCGTATCTTCCCAATATCCACGCCCACATCGAGCTGGTCGGAGCCGCTGCCCGCACCGACGACGACGGCAAGGCGCTCACTAAACTCGCCAAGCGCCCCGCATTTGCAAGTGGCGAGCTGGATCTCTCTATCTCCACGGCCAGCAAAAAACTCACCGTGGTTGCGAGCCCCAAAGCCGCGGCACTAGCGCCTGGCAGCGAGACCGAGGTCTACGTCAGCGTGAAAGACAGCAACGGCAAGCCCATTGTCGGCGGCGAAGTGGCGGTGGCCGTCGTGGATGAGTCCGTCCACGCCCTGGCAGGCTGGAGCATGGGCGATCTCGTCGCCGCGTTTCATCCCCGCCGTGGCAGCGGTGTGAGCGACTGGCACCTGCGCAGCTATGTCAAGCTCGAAGACCCGCTTAAAGTAACAAATGCCAGTGGTGTGGAAGTCGCAAAAAACGGCATGATGCTGGGCGGAAGACGCAGCGGTGCACCGGGCGGCGGCGGCGGCTTCGGCGGCGGCATGATGGCGGATGGCCTGGCTATGGAGTCTAAGACTGCTCCTTCCTCCGCGCCCATGTCGGGGATGGTTGCCAAGCCGATGAAGACCAGAACCTTAGCCGACGAGAAGCCAGGTGCTCCCGAAGCCCCCGAGCCTGCCATCGCGGTGCGTACCAACTTCGATCCGCTGGCGCATTTCTCGCCGAGTGTCGTCACGGACTCCGATGGCACGGCGCGGGTGAGCGTGAAGCTACCGGACAACCTGACGCGCTACCGAATTGTGGCGGTGGCGGTGGCGGGTGCCGACAAAGGCGGGAGTGGTGAGGCATCGCTGACGGCACGCCTGCCGCTCATGGCCCGCCCGTCTGCGCCGCGTTTCCTCAATGTTGGGGATAAGTTCGAGCTTCCCGTCGTGCTGCAAAACCAAACCGACGCGCCCATGACCGTGGACGTTGCCGTGCGTGCGACCAACGCCACGCTCACCGACGGTCGTGGACGGCGCGTGCAGATTCCCGCCAATGATCGTGTGGAAGTCCGCTTCCCCACCGAGTCCGCCAAGCCCGGCACCGCACGATTCCAGTTCGCCGCCGTGGCCCCCTCCGCCCCCACAAGTGGGGGAACTTTTGCTGATTCGGCAGAAGTTTCCCTACCCGTCTGGACTCCCGCAACCACGGAAGCCTTCGCGACCTATGGCGTGGTGGACAAGGGCGCGATTGTGCAGCCCGTACGTGCACCCAGCGATGCCAACCCCGCGTTTGGGGAGCTAGAGATCACCACGTCGTCCACGGCGCTCCAAGAGCTGACCGATGCCTATATCTACCTCGCCAGCTACCCCTACGGCTGCGCCGAGCAGATTAGCTCGCGCGTGCTCACCACAGCGGCGCTAAAAGACGTGCTCAGTGCGTTTAAAGCCACAGGAATGCCCAAGGAGAGCGAGCTGAACGCCGCGATGGCACGCGATCTGGCGCGCCTAGGCGAGCTACAAAACCCCGATGGGAGCTTTGGCTTCTGGGCACGCAACGAGCGCCCCTGGCCCTATCTGGGAGTCCATGTCGCCCATGCGCTGGTTCGCGCCAAGCAGAAAGGCTTCGCCGTCCCTGACCAGACCTACAAGCGCTCACTGGCCTATGCAAAAGCCATCGCGACCAAGTTTGAGGAATTTTATTCGCCACGCTGCCGCCGGATGATCACCGCCTACGCCCTCTACGTCCGGCATTTAGCAGGCGACTCGGACAAGGTGAAGGCGAAAGCCCTCCTGGCTTCCGCACCACTCGACGAGCACGGCCCGGAGACCATCGGCTGGCTGCTCAATGTTTTAGCAGGCGACCCCGACCTGGCCAATGTCCGGCGCTGGCTGGACAACAAGGCCACGGAGACGGCGGGCGCGGCGCACTACACGTTCTCCTACAGCGACGGTGCCTATCTGGTTCTTTCTTCGGATCGCCGCGCCGATGGAATCGTCCTGGATGCCCTGATCGCCGACCAGCCGCAGAGTGATTTGATTCCGAAGCTGGTGCGCGGCCTGCTCGATGGCCGCAAGCGCGGCGCGTGGGGCAACACGCAGGAAAACGCGTTTATCTTACTGGCGCTCGACCGCTACTTCCGCAAGTTCGAGGGCGTCACCCCCGACTTTGTGGCAAGGCTCTGGCTGGGAGAGAAATTCGCCGGGGAGGGCACGTTTAAGGGCCGCACGACGGATCGGATCGCGACCAAGATCCCCATGGCGACTCTCACCGAGAAGCCAGGGATGCAGCCGCTGACGATTGACAAGCAGGGCGCAGGGCGACTCTACTACCGAATCGGCATGCGCTACGCTCCCAAGAGTCTCCAGCTGCCTGCCGCCGACTACGGCTTCTCCGTGAACCGTGTCTACGAAGCGATAGACAATCCCTCGGATGTCAAGCGCGACGCCGACGGCACCTGGGTGGTCAAAGCCGGAGCCAAAGTTCGGGTCAAAGTCACGATGGTAGCAACTACCCGCCGCTACCACGTTGCCCTCACCGACCCGATGCCCGCCGGTTTCGAGGCTCTCAACCCCGAGCTACGCGGCACGGAGATCTCGGCCAACACGGCCTCCCCACAGATCGCCGGGCGCGGAGGCTTTGGCCGCTTCCCCTACTACTGGTCGTGGTGGCACTGGTATGAGCACCAGAACCTGCGCGACGAGCGAGCGGAGGCGTTTAGCTCCTATCTCTGGGAAGGTGCCTACGAGTACAGCTACATCTGCCGGGCCACGACCCCTGGGACGTTTATCGCCCCGCCCGCCAAGGCCGAGGAGATGTACGCCCCCGAGACCTTCGGGCGGAGCGCCAGTGATCGGGTGCGCGTCGAGTAGGCTCTTCGGCCATCTCCCCGGCTTCGCCGACCCTCTTCCCCGCTTGTTCGCAAGCTCACGGGAAGAGGGTTATTTTTGTTCGCGGATAACCCAGTACATGAGCGAGCCTGCGTGGGGCGCGCCCGTAAAGCTCGGGGAGTAGCTCTGGGAAGAGGCAAAGGTTCCCATGGGCGGAATCAGAAAATAGTTGCCGCTCGGCTGGCGGTAGACCAGCTGATCGACATCGCCCCCATCGCTATTGATCGCGCCCCAGACCCCCAGCTTGAGCCAGAAGTTCTGTAGGTCGGTGAAGGTCCAGCCACCCCCGAGCGGGATGCCATACTCAACCGCCCAGTTGCTTATTGCCTCTTCATCGGGCTCTTTCACCAGCAACAGATAGAGGCGCTTTGAGTCTTTCGTCCAGCCAAATGCGATGCGGCTGGTACGCATCCACTCAAAGTTCTTGCCCAGCTCGGTGTAGGGCTTCCCATCGGCCTGGAGCCCTGGTGTTTTGGGAAGCGGCGCGAGACCGTAGGGCTTGCCCTCTAGCACCAGGCAGTGGGCCGCCCCCGACGAAAACTCAAAGGTCTTCTCGATGGTCGCCGTGTCCGGGCGCCGCAAGTGCGTAAAGACCGGCCCACTCTCAGTATTGCGAACCCCAAAGGTCCAGCGGTGGTTCTCCCCGTTGGCGTAGTGGGACTTCCCCGCAAGCATTACCGGCGAGACATGCCAAGCCGTCCCGCTTGGCCCGCTGCTATCGTAGCCATAGTAGAGCCCGTTGCAGGCCAGCAGAACCGTACCCCGCCCCTTCTTCTCCAAGTGCGACACGACCTGCGCCACACCTCGCTCGTAGATTTTGGCTTTATTGTCAAACGGAGTCGCATCGTCTTCGTCTTGGTCGTAGATCTCCAGTCGGAGCTTGGGATTGGCCGTCAGATCGAACTCAAAGAACTCCAGACGCGTGGCATCGTGCGACGAGACCTGCTGCCAGTGGGTGACACCAGGCCAGAGGGTCTCTTTGGTCGCGTTCGGCCAGGGCCAGGTCGCCTGAGGGTGTGGCGCATCCACCGCCTCTCCAGAGCGAAAGTGCAGATCTCCTACAAAGCGTGCCTTGGCAATCGCTCCTGCCACCAAAACAACCACGAGAATGCTTGCTCCGATCCACAAGCGTCGTTTCTTAGGCTGATTTTTCCTTGCCATTTGCCTCAATACTGACAAAACTCGACAAAAGTTCCTCACTTGAGGCCGCAACCAAGTGCTAGAGTTGTACGTCCTATACCCCAAGGAAAGATGTTATGAGTTTACGTTGTGGCGGCTGTGGAGCCCGAAAATCCTCACCCTCGTCGGCCTGTACGGTCTGTGGAATGACGCCCGTACCCCGTCGGAGTACACCTCCACCACCATCTGTAACATTGGCTCCCCCAATATTGACGGGGGGGGCCACTCCCACGCCTCCCAATCGTCGCCGCCAGAGTTTTGTCGCACTGTTTTCTCTTGTCGCCGTCGTGGGCTGCTCTGGCTTTCTGCTGGCCCGCGCCAGCAATCCTGGTGGCCTTCTCTCCGCCCCTGGCAAACCAACAGGGACAGGAGGCGGACTCTTCAGCGGTATGCGCCAGCCCATGCCTGCCGACGTGATCGCTTACCTGCGCTGGCTCAAGTGGTTTGAGAGTGAGCGCCACCGGATGCAGCTCAACCAGATATTCTCCCTCGCGCCGCTCGCCACCACGGCTGCCTACGCTGACTTGCTCTCCGAAGATGCTCCCCCGATCCAAGGGCCACCCGAGCTGGCCGTTGCTAGGCGCTTCGAGGAGAGAGTCAGCCCCGTGGTCAAGGGCTGGGGCGCGACCGTCGAGGTATTCGACAAACAGCCCGTGCCAAGTGCTTGCCAGGAGCTGTCTCAGAGCTACCGCACCGGGCTCACCAACACGAAAAGCGCTATCGGAAGCATTCTGGAGAAAACGGTCGGCACCATTCGCCAGATCGCCGGTCAAAAGAACAAAGAGGAGCTTGCCAGCCCGACTCTGAGCTGGCTACAGGATCAAAAAGACAACAAGTCTCTCTCACACAGCGCCGACGATGGTTTCTACATCGCCAATGCGGCTCTGGCAAGGCTACGTAGCCAGTACCGCGAGATTCCCATAGACATTGACCAGGCACACTTTCTCATCCAGCCCGACGCCGCCCCGTGAACGGGGCGTCTGCAGTGGCGCAAGCGCCGCAAAGCCCGTGCCGGGCTGTAGACTTGGTAGCCCGACACGGGCTTCGCAGCCGCAGGCTACCTAGACGCCTCATTCCATGGGGCGGCAGAACGATTCGTGAAAGAGGCTTGGCCTGAGTTAGGGATTACGGAATCAGGCTGGCTTCGATCTCAAGTGTCTCTTGTTCAGTGAGCATTTTGAGAGTCGTGATGGCAGTTTTGCAGTCCGCTTCGGTGGTATAGAGCGGGTGTGGGGCAAAGCGGATGAGATCAGGCGGGCGGTGGTCGGGGATGATCTGGTGCTGACGGAGCGCCCGGCAGAGTGCGGCGGCGTGGGGGTGCTGGATCGCGATATGGCCGCCACGTCGGGCGGCGTCACGCGGCGTCACGACGGTAAAGCCTGCGTTTTCGGCCTCGGTGCGCAGAAGTGCGGTGAGAGCCAACGACTCTTGCCGCAAGCGCTCAATGCCGTAGTCCGCGAGCGCCTTTACCGTGGCTTCTAGCGGGGCAAGGGAGAGAATGTGCGAGGTGCCCAGCTGGAGTCGTGCGGCTCCCTCGGCGGACTGGAGCGTGTCGTCGCCTGCGAAAAGTGCGTCTTTGCGGCTCCCAAACCAGCCCTGGAGTCCGGGCGTTTTCTCGTGGTGGCGAGCGTTGAGATAGAGCCCACCGACACTGCCAGGCCCGGCGGAGAGCCACTTGTAGCCACACCAAAACGCTGCGTCGCAACCCCAGGCATCAAGCTGGTGCGGGACAATACCAAT
The DNA here is from genome assembly GCF_031410135.1 of Armatimonas sp. Classification (GTDB taxonomy): domain Bacteria; phylum Armatimonadota; class Armatimonadia; order Armatimonadales; family Armatimonadaceae; genus Armatimonas. The sequence continues at coordinate 9,226 of NZ_JANNYP010000589.1, forward strand.
CGAGTGCGCCAGATCCCAGAGCAAGACAACTCCGTGCCGCCTGGCGGACTCGGTCAGGCGCGGCATGTCTAAGAGCTGGCCTGTTGTGTAGACCACCGATGGCAGAACCGCACAGGAAAACTCTCCCGTGGCAAAGGCAACCTCAATCTCGGCTTCGTCTGGCGCGACGGCAACAAGCCCCTCCGAGACTCCGCGTAGCTTGAGATGGCTCTGGAGGGCATAGCGATCCGTCGGGAACGCGCCGTGCTCGATCAGCACTTTCCCTTTGCCATCATAGAGCGTTGCCAGAAGCTGATGGAGATTGACCGTGATCGAGCCCATCGCCACCACACTTTTCGCCTCCGCACCGATCAGCCGCGCCAGCTGCGCTCCCGTCCGCTCCGCCAAAAACAGCCACGGGTGCGTCCCCTCCGTCCAGCCATGAATGGCAAGCTCCCGCCACTCGGAAAGCGTCCGTAAAACCGCCTGCTCTGCCTCATCCGTGAGAAGCCCCAGCGAGTTGCCATCAAGATAGACCATTGGTTGGTATAATACCGGACAATGCGTGCATTTCCTTACGGCCCCGCCCCGCTGGCGATTCTTTGCCTGGCGGTTGTTTCGGGGCTTTTTCTCGCTAAAGATCAGGCGAAAAAGCCAAAGCGGGCGACCCTGACCTACTGGACGTTTGCACGTCCGCACTATGAAGCCTACCAGAAGGCACTCCCGAAGTTTCTGGAAGAGCACCCAGGCGTGAGCGTTGACCTGCAGCTGGTAGATGGTCAAGGGCTCAACCAGCGGCTCCGGGCGGCCTTTCAAGCAGATCTGGATGTCCCAGACATGGTGGAGATCGAGATCAGCGCAGCAGGGTCGTTCTTCCGGGGGCCAAAAGAGCACATCGGCTTTTTAGACATCACGGATCGCCTCAAATCTGAGGGGCTCGATAAGAAGATTGTCGCCAGCCGGTTTGCGCCCTACACCAACCGGGGCAGTATCTTTGGGCTACCCCACGATGTGCACCCGGTGATGCTGGCCTACAACCGTGAGAAGTTCAAGGCGCTGGGCCTTGACCCCGCGCAGCTCGACACCTGGGAGAAGTTTATCGAGGCGGGCATTCGAGCCAAGCAGCCCGGCACGCAGTATATTTTAGAGATGTCTGACACCGGCATCTCGCAGCTGGAGCTCTGCCTCTTCCAGCGCGATGGCGGCTATTTCGACCCCGATGGGAAAGTGATCTTCGACAACGAGACGGGAATCGAGACCATGAAGTGGTATGTGCCACTGGTCGCGAAAAACAGCAAGCGCCAGATTGGCAATGCCCTCTCCAGCTCGTTTGGACAAGTGATGACCCAGGCGCTAGAGAGTGGGTACTTTCTGAGCGTTGTCACCCCGGACTGGCGCAGCAAGAACCACGAGAAAGATGTGGCGAAAATGTCGGGGAAGATGGGCCTGATGCCCATGCCCGCCATCAAGCCTGGAGGCCGTCGCACGAGCACCTGGGGCGGAACCATGCTTGGAATCACCAAGGCGTGTAAGAATAAAGACCTCGCCTGGGACTTTGCCAAGTTCCTCTACCTCAATGAGAAAGACCTCGCCGAGCGCTACGCCGACACCAATATCCTGCCCCCCGTGCCCTCGGCCTGGAGCCAGCCCGCCTTTGACAAAGAGTACCCCTACTACGCCGGTCAGAAGATCGGACGGGACTACGCCGCGCTTGCGCCGCAGGTTCCCCCGCAGTACGCCAGCGCCTTTGTGGAGCTGGGAAAAGGCAAGCTGGGCCAGGCACTGATCCAGTGCGTAGAGTACTACAACAAAAATGGCGAGGATGCAGGCTGGGATGCGTTCGTCCGCAACACCGTAAAATCCCGCGCCGACGAAGTCCGAAAGCAAATGGCGAGGAACCCCTTTTGAGAGAGAGCTCTACCTTTTTTAAGAAGCAACAGAAGCTTGCACCGTATCTGTTTGTCCTGCCCTTTGTGGTGACATTCTGTATCTTCTCGGCCTACCCGTATCTCAAGAGCCTGACCTACTCGCTCTACGCAACCAGTGGGCCAAAAGATGCCAAGTTCGTGGGGCTGGGTAACTACCAGTTTCTCTGGGGCGACCTGGATTTTCGCAAAGCCGTTGGAAATACAGCGCTCTTTGCGGTGCTTTCTGTGGCGATTCAGCTCCCGATGTCGCTGGGGCTTGCGCTGCTGCTCTCGCAAAAGTGGATCAAGGGAGTCAAGCTCTGGCGCTTGGCCGTCTTCGCTCCCAACCTGATGGGCCAGGTGGCGGTGGGCGTGCTCTTTGGCGTGCTTTTGCAGGCGAAGTTTGGTCTGGTCAATATCGGGCTGGCCGCGATTCTGGGGCCGCAGTGGCTGGACCAGAAGTGGCTCTCGGAGCCAAATAATGTCCTTCCTGCACTGGTCGTCGTGACGGCCTGGATGAGTATCGGCTACAACATGATCTACTTTCTGGCCGCGCTCCAGAACGTGGATCAGGAGCTGATTGAGGCCGCGATGGTGGACGGTGCCAATGGCGTGCAGCGCTTCCGCGCCGTGACTCTGCCTGCCATTGCGCCCGTGATGGCCTTTGTGCTAGTCACCATGACGGTCGGGAGCTTCCAGCTCTACGAGCTTCCTCGCACCCTACTGGGCGGCGGTGGCCCGGACAACCGTGGCCTGACGATCATCATGTACTTATTCAACAACGGCCTGCTCTCCGGTGACCTGGGCTACGCCTCAGCGGTCGGTTGGACATTGGCGGTGATGCTGGCCGCCATTGCTGCCCTTCAGATCTGGCTCTCGGGCACCGCAAAGAAGGACGCATAACCCATGAAACTCCTCGGCAGGATCCTTACCTACGTCCTTCTGACCATCGCAGCTTTCTCAGCGCTCATCCCCATGTGGGAGCTGTTTTCGTCGACGCTACGCCCCTCGGGTGAGATGTTCTCACAGTATCTCTGGGCCTCGCACCCGACCCTGGAGAACTACAAAGACCTCTGGGAGCTTAAAAGTCCTAACTACATCCGCTCGCTCTTCAACTCACTCTTTCTGGCCTGCTCGGGCGTGATTCTGCAGCTCTTTTTCTGCTCGCTGGCGGGCTTCGCGCTAGCCAAGTACGAGTTCAAGGGCAAGAAGGTTCTGATGGGAATCCAGCTCCTGACGGTCTTCATTCCGGGTGCTGTCACGCTCGGCCCCGGCTACCAGCTCATGTACCAGCTCGGCCTGGTGGATACCTACTTAGGAATGCTGATCGGCTCGGCGGGCAATGTTTTTGGCATCTTTTTGTTCCGCCAGGCTATCCTCGCGGTGCCCGACGAGCTGATGAACGCCGCGCGCATTGATGGCTGCTCGGAGTTTGGGATCTACTGGAATATCATCATGCCGATCGTGCGCCCCATGACCGGCGCGTTCTGCCTGCTGACGTTTATGGGAAGCTGGAACAGCCTTTTGTGGCCGTCTATGATGCTCCAGAACCCCCAGCACCACACGCTCCCCATCGCCCTCTCCAGCCTGGTGGGCCTCTACAGCCAGAAGTACGGGATGATGATGGCCGGAACATTCGTCATGGTGCTCCCCGTGATCGTCTTGTTCTTAGTGCTCCAGAAAGAGTTCATCTCCGGCCTCACCAGCGGCGCGGTGAAGGGGTAGGTTTGCCCTCCTCTCTGCGCTCCGCTTTTCCCTCTTTCCAATCCTGGGAGACAGGATTGGAAAGAGGGGAGAAGTAAATGATGGATGCATTTGTTTGTTTCCGTGATATTTATAAAAAAGTAGTCTATCAGGAACGCGAGGTTGAAGATCGAACTGTTCTGAGCATGTTAGAAAAGGTAGCAAAGCCCACAGCGGAGCTTTTGAAACCTCTGGAAGCCTATCAATACGAAGGCACAGATTATGTAACAGACGATGGTTTGGAGAACTTGTACGCACTGAGCCGAATTCATGATCAGGTTGTTTGCGAGCTATACAGACCCAAGATTCCTGATACCTTCAAAACAATCTATGCTCGGTGGAGTGAGCAAGTTGGTTTAACTGTTTCGGAACGCCAAAACTATCACCCTTTCTGGCACGAGATCGTCGAGGTGATTGAGGATGAGCAAGCCACCGAACCGATCCAAATT
>NZ_JANNYP010000590.1:0-1969 GCF_031410135.1 Armatimonas sp.
AGCCATCTCCAATTTCTGCATCTGCTCGAATAATACGGGGATGTCATCTACCCGTTCCGTGATAAGAGTGAGCGTTTCGGTCATGAAACGAGGTTACCTCAAATTTGCTAAACCCCTCAAAAAATGAGCGAACCATGAGTGGTCAGCTCTCAGGTAAGCAGATAGCGGCTCTGGTTGGCGTTGCTCCTTTCGCCCGTGATAGCGGAACACTTCGTGGTCGTCGGACTGTCTCGGGTGGTCGAGCTGCTGTTCGTAGTGTTTTGTACATGGCAGCTCTGGTTGGGGTTCGCCACAACTCTGTTCTTCGCGGCTTCTATGAATCGCTACTCTCTCGTGGTAAGAGCAAGAAAGTGGCTCTGGTTGCCTGCATGCGTAAGCTTCTCGTTATCCTCAATGCGATGGTCAAGGCTGGTAGCTCCTGGCGCACGTCGAGCGAGACAGGAGCCGTTGCCTAAATTTCCATGATAATTTTGCCAAATTCCCTTGACAAACAAGACAGTTGCTCTTCCCCTCATGTTCGCAAGCTCACGGGAAGAGGGGCTAAAGGTAACGGAACCACCTCCCTAAATCCCTCTTCCCAACGAGGAACGAGTGGCAGGGGAAGAGGGTAAGCCGTCTCAGCGGCAGGGAGATGGCACCCGCACCGGGTACAATCGGCGTGATGTCATTTGATAGTGGTTCCGACCTTCCCGACCAGATCATCCGCCAGATTTTAGGCAAGGCAGCCGAGGTGGCAGGCGAGGTGCGGGAGCTTTTCGAGAGCGTGGACTCCCGCCGAGAACTAATGCGCCACCAGCTGATTCTCGAAAGCCGAATTCTCCACACCGAGCGGCTCCCCCAAGTGGTCGCGCCGCCGTGCTGCGCCATTGATGGCGGCGCGGCGGTGGAGAAGGGCCTCGGGATGGACACCGCGCTTGCGGTGGCGGTGGGCGTGGAGGGGCTGGGTGGCACTGGGCTCTGGAAAGAGACACCGTTTGCCGCGTGGCAAAAGACGCTCCAGCATGAGGGCGATGCCACGGGAAGCACCTGCCGCGCCGTGATGACGACCCTCGAGCTCTCCCTGCTGGCCAATGCCCCCCACCCTGTCGTGCTTTTAGATGGCTCGCACCTGACCCCCGTCATCTCGCTCAACGCCGCACTGAGCATTCGCGACGACGGGCTTCGGAATGAGCTGGCCGAGAGCTTTGCACACTACAAGACGGCCGAGTCGCTCCATGCCGCGATGTTTCGTCCCGAGATCGTCGCCTTGGTAAAGTACGATGGCACGCGCGATCTCGGGGAGACGTGGCTAGGTGGCCAGCTCAAGCTCGACGACCGCACCACCATGACGCTTCTCTTGCAGGCCGACGAGTACACCGAGCCCGTGCCGCTGGGGCTGACGCAAAAGAGCAAGCGCAACTGGATCGCCAAGGAGATTCAGAAGCTCACGCCTTCGGATGCTATTCGGGAGGAAGTGCGTGAGGCAGTGAACGAGGCCGTCTCCCAAGTCCGCACCGACGGGCTCTTTGCCACGTACTACAAGCCGCAGCCCTGGAGCCCTGCCTACCGGCTGGAGATCAAAAAAGAGGTCGCCCAGACCCCCGAGCGGCTGGCACAAGTCTTCGCAGTGCTCAAAGCGCAGGTTATCAGCCCCGAGATCCGCGAGCCCTACCCGCAGTACGTCGCGGATCGCATGGCCAAGTCTGTTGGGGATGCTTTAGTAGCGCTACGCACCGCCGTGCACTACGACCTTGCCGATGCGGGACTTTCAGAGTATGTTGCACTAGTCGCCCACTCGTACCGAACAGAGGCACTGTGAAAGAAAACCATGGAAAAAATACGACTCGTGATTGCGGAAGACCAGGCAATGATGCGCGAGAGCCTGGCACAGATGCTGGCTCTGGAAGACGACATCCAGGTCGTAGGCACCGCCTCCGATGGCGAGCGGGCGCTTTCGGTCTGCCGCGCCCAAAAACCCGATGTTCTCCTC
>NZ_JANNYP010000591.1:0-5655 GCF_031410135.1 Armatimonas sp.
ATAGACGGAGTTGCCGTTTGGGTGGGCCATAGTGATGCTCATTCTGGTTCTTTCCTTTTTGCCCTGGGGAGATATAGAGGGAACGGAAAGTGTCTCAAATCATTGTGGCACACAGGGGAGCGACGAATCTCTTTCCCTGCCCTCGTAGATTCTGGAGCGGACATCAATGTGATTCCTTACTCTCTAGGGCTTGCACTTGGGCTAAATTGGAATGATTCTCGTATTGGCCCTACCCTCACGGGGAAGTTTGCGAACATCGAAACTCGTCTTATTGTTCTCCCTGCCGTGGTCGGAAACTTCGCGCCCATTGATTTAGTGTTCACTTGGATGGCACAAGATACCGGCCCCGTGATACTAGGGCAGATGAACTTTTTCCGCGAGTTTAATGTGTACTTCTATGGTGTTGAAAGTATTTTTGAACTCGAAAGAGCGACACCATAAGTGGGCGCATCGTATTTCATCACGAGCGAGCAACACTCGGAATTCGTCTGCTTAGAGGTTAATGGTAAGTGTCTTTTGAAAGCAGGGGATGAACTCGAACGTCTCGCTAAAAGCCTGGAAGTAAATCCACTTAGCTCGTTTCTCTCTGGAGATCCTAATGAAGCCTTTCAGTTGATGGAAGTGCCCGACGAATATTTTGACCAAGAGACAGGGCGCTACGATCACGCGGCAGTGGAGGAATGGCTTGGTTTCACCATGCCGGAAGAGACCTGGTTTGAGCCAACCGATGGGCTGACTACGGTAAGAGCATTGTTGACGCATCTTCAAAAAGATCCCAGTGGCATTCCCGACCCCGAGGGAGTAATTCAGGATTTACAGGACTGTGAGCGCGTTCTCGAAGGACTTCATGAAAACGGAATTCGCTGGCATCTGACGGCAGACTTTTAACATGAAGCGCTCTACTCGTTTGGGAATTTGGGTTCTTAGTGCTGGCTTGTTAGCGGCTCTTGCGACCAACATCATTTTGTTCAGCCAGCTTCGGCGACAGCGGCTGGAGAACTTTACGGTTCGGCTTGATCCGCTGGGGCAGAAGATCTATGCGACTGAGCTTGCTCCGAAAGAGGGTGCGGTGGTGTTCTTTGGCGACTCGCGGGCGCAGATGTGGACGCTCCCGAGTGTGTCAGGTCAGATATGTATCACGCGGGGCGTGGGACGGCAGACGACGGCACAGGTGAGGGGGCGGCTGGAGCGGGATGTGTTGCGGCTCAAGCCTGCGTGTGTTGTTTTGGAGTGTGGCATCAACGACCTGCGCAGCTTGCCACTCTTGCCCGAGCGCCGGACTGTGCTCAAAGACGATTGTGTGACAAATCTTGCGGCGATGGTGGAGACGCTACGAAAAAACAAGATCCGTGTGGTGCTCTGCACGATCTTTCCAGTGCGAACGCCCAAGCCCTGGCAGGAGCCGTTCTGGTCGGACGAGGTCGTCGGTCTGGCTCAGGAAACCAATACGGAGCTTCGGAAGCTCGCCGGAGAGGGTGTCCAGATCTTGGAGACAGAGCCGATTCTGGCGGGATCTGATGGCAAAGTCCTCGCTGAGCTGGCTCTAGATCACTTGCACCTGAGTCCGGCGGGCTATGAAAAGCTCAATGTCGCACTGGTACCACTGCTCAAGTCGCCGTAAACTGCCGGTGTGATATCCGTGATCCCCGACGATTTCTCTCCGTTTGACCCAACCGAGGCGGCGCATGTGGCGCAGGTGCGGGAGTTTGTGGACCGTGTGGCAGAGCCTGCGTCGCGCTCGACTTTGGAGGGGCACCTGACGGGCTCGGCGTTTTTGGTGAGTGCGGATGGCACGGCAGGCTGGTTGATCTGGCACGAGAAACTCCAGCGCTGGCTGCAGCCGGGGGGACACTTGGAGTCCGAGGACGTCTCGCCGTGGCACGGAGCCTTACGCGAGCTTTGTGAAGAAACGGGCTTGTCCGAGGCCGATGTGGAGAGCGACGGCGCACTCTTCGATGTGGACGTGCATGCCATCCCCGCACGCGGCGACGAGCCGACGCACTTTCACCACGACATGCGCTTTCTCTTTCGGCTCCGTGCAGGCGTCGAGCCAGCCACGGGCCGCTGGATCGCACTTACGGAGCTGGCGGTGTTTCCTGAGGCGTCGCTGAGCCGTCTAGCACGGAAAGCGCTTGCTGGATAACGCCGCGTGAGAGTAGTATCCGCGTGTGTCCCACGCGCGGCACCTCGACCAGCGTGGAGCCCGGCCATCTCGCCGCGATAATCTCCGCCTCTTCGTAGGGGACGCTGGTGTCGGCGCGGTCATGGAAGATCGTCAAGGGCGGCGGACTCGCAACCCGTTCGAGAGCGCTGAGTACCGAGAGATTCGCACTGAACTCCGTCTCAAAGTAGCGTACGAGCTCGTCTGCCTCGGCTTCGGTGAGTCCCTCGCGTAGGCCATGGTTTTTGAGGCCGTCGTAGACAAAGCAGATTGGGGCAAGAAAAACAACGCGTCCGGCCTGAACGCCGGCTGCCAGGGCGAGCGTCGTCGCAATGGCTCCGAGCGAGTGCCCGATAATCCCGTGAATTGGCCCACCGTGCCACTCTGCCAGTGCCTTGAGGGTTCCCGCGTTGGCGGGGGCACTTGCCAGCGTCCCCTCGGAGTCGCCGTGGGCCGGGGCATCGTAGGCAAGCACGTGGTAGCCCGCTTGTGTGAGTGGCTTTATCCAGCCCGCAAACTGCGCCGCGCAGCCGCCCCAGCCATGAGCAAGAACAACGGTCGGCCCGGTGCCCGGCCACTCGTAGCAGGTGACGGTCTTCTGCGCTCCCAGCACCTCGGGGTAGCGCTCCGCCGGGAAGCCTTCAAGAGGTACCGTGGGGAGGGTGAGAGAAAAACGCCTCGGCTCAATCGGGAAGCTAGGGGAAGGAAAGCGGGGCGGGGTAAGCCAGAGGGATACAAGCTCAGGAAACGTCACACCGCTATTCTATCGCTTATTGCGCTGTGCGATGCAGCGATCACGGCTGGAGCGGGCCTCTGCATCTTGGGGTAGGTGCACCAGAACCTGCTCCCACTCGATAATCGCACGTGGCAGACGCCCTTCCTTCTGGCACCAGCGGGCAAACTGGCGGTGCTGCTCGGGGTTCTTGAAGTCATCACGGGTATTTGAAATCCAGCGCGTGTACTCTTCCCCCGAGCGGCGTAGCTCCCGGCTTCGGGCGAGGAGCACCTCTCCTCGGGCACGCTGACCTTGGCGAACTAGAAGCTGCCCCATGCCGATCAGAAGGGGCTGGCTATCTGTCTGAGGCGTGTAGATCTTCTCCCACTCTGCCAGCGCTTCTTTTTCTTTTTTTTGCGTGAGCAGGATCTTTCCGATCCAGTAGTGGCCATCTGGGGCACTATCCGGGGAGAGCTGGAGGTAGCGCTGTGCGAGCTCCAGAGCAGTGGTTAGCTCTGTGGGGGCTCCCTTTACTTTCTGTTGGGCCAGGCTGAACTGCGCCTCGACCTGGGCGGAGAGAATACCAGGCTGACTGGGAGCTGATTTTTCGGCGGCGGCAAGTGTTGCGAGCGCCTCGGTAAATCGTTTTTGAGCCATCTGGTTTCGGGCGAGCAGAACCGACGTGGGCCAGTCATTAGGCGTCTGTTTGAGAGCGGCCTGGAGGGATTTTTCCACCTCATCGTAGGCACCCATCTGGTCGTGTAAAAGTGCCTGCGCGGAATGAATTCCGGGGGTGTCGGGGGCAAGGCTTTGCGCCTGCTTGAGATGAGGCCAGGCCCGCTCTAGCCAGCCCAGGTGGGCTTCGATAAAAGCGAGAGTCACCAAGGCCGGGGGCGATTTTGGATCCAGCGCGACGGCTTTCTCGGCATAGAAAAGCCCACGATCTAGCCAGCCAAGGCGCTGATAGAGCTGCGAGAGTGCCATGCAGGCGGCGATATCCGGGGTGGGATTTGTTTGGAGTTTTTCCTCAATTGTCGCTAAGAGCTGAGCGACACGGGGGCGATTGTTTTGGGTGAAGGCGGCCTCACTTGCCTGGAAAAGCGCCTCCAAGCTCTCCGGGTTTTGCCCCAGGCTCTGCTCACTGGCCGTCGCTTTGTTTTTGAGAGTCTGAAGCGACTCTAAGCGCACTTGTTGGCTCTGTGTTTCGGAGCGGAGCTTCTCCACTTGCTTCCATTGGCGCTGTTGCCACGGAAGGCTGATGACAAAACCGAGTCCCAGGAGACCCAGGACGACAAAGAGAAGACGCCTTCCACGCGCCGGGGGGGGCGTGGAGGGTGTCCTCTCTGTGGATACTTTGGCGACGGGCATGGAAGGCTATTCTAGCACAACCGTGCTACCTGCACTAGCGGCCTTGGCTACCACTGCCACCCATGCTGCCACTCCCACCGCCCATGCCCATGGGGCGGCCACCGTAACCACCGCCGTAGCCACCACCACCCTGTCCACCGGGTCTGCCTTTAGAGCCGCCATAGCCGGCCATTGGATCATTTTTTGCTGCTTCCGCCCGCTTCCGTTGTCCATCTACGGTGGAGTTCGTATCACTTGTTGTTCGATTCACAAAAAAGTAGCCACCTATAGTCGCAGCAACCACGAGCGCTGCAATGATACCAAACATTAAGGGCTTGGAAATTTCTTGTTTCATAACGATTTTCCCAATTCATAAAAATATAAACCATTCGGGTTGAGGGTTCAGTTTTGCTAGTTGAGGCTCAATCGCCTTCACGATGGTTGTCGCCAGAGTTTCCTTAGCGCCTCGCAATGACTTCAGCCAGAATGGGTCACACCTAATTTATAAAGAAGCCCCTCAGGCATTGCCTGAGGAACTCCTTTCATTACCTCCCAAAACAAACCTATCTGAGGTTGCTACAGAGGCCAGCACTAACATTAACACCCCAACCCCAGCTGCTATTCAGGTTAGTATCTGTATCGCGAGTATTAGAGTTATCACGCTGCCACTGATTTCGACTAAGTGGGAAGAGGGTCTGGCCCCAAGAGCGCGAAGCAGCATGACCATCCCAGTAGACAAAGTTAGCTTTGTTCTGAAAGTGGCGCATGACCGCGCGATCGTTACAAAACCCTGTGTTATTGAGGATCCACTCAGGGTGGACATCTGAGTCGCGCCAGCGGGTCTCCGTCACAGCGATCGTGTCCGCAGGCCGCTCCAACTGTGCATCGGAGGGAGGAGCCAGATTAGCACCCCAGGCCGCAGCCCCCGTGTCCATGGTGGGAATCCAGGTCGAGGCAAAACCGTTCATTCCATAGCCCTGCGGCATCTGTAGATCGGGCTCGACTCCGTATCCTTGAGCCTGATCGTTCCAGTTGCCACCGTTGCTTGCAGGCAATCGTCCAGCCTTACCGCGACTTTTGATAGACTCGCTATTGGAAGGACATGCCATGATGCCCTTGTTCTTCAGGTATGGCTGAAGCGCATTGCGCCACATGAAGCCTTCGGTCAAGCCGTCCGCAAACGGAAGATTGGTTCGAGGATTGTAGCCCATGCGTAGTGGGGTGTAAATCTCGTCGTAATCCTGAGCATACATACGAAGCGACGTGCCGATCTGGCGCATGTTGGAGAGACAGGCAATCATACGTGCACGCTCACGGGCCTGAGCAAAGACCGGGAAGAGGATGGCGGCGAGAATCGCGATAATCGCGATAACAACTAACAACTCAATGAGTGTAAAACTCTGGCGTATCTGCTTCAACATTTTCATAACTG
>NZ_JANNYP010000592.1:0-5609 GCF_031410135.1 Armatimonas sp.
GCCAGAGGTCGCTTGGGACTCCCCCTCTCTCCCCCTCCTCCCAGGGTTGGGAGGAGGGGGCCGGGGGGAGGAGGGTTCTCCCCCTTGCGGGACTTCGAAAGCGGGTGGCGGACAACCTGAGCAAGTCCGTGCGCGAGAAGCCGCATGTAACACTCAATCTGTCCGTGGACATGACCGAGGCCAACAAGCTTCGCAAGCAGCTCCTGCCCGCTATCGAGAAGTCCGACAACGTACGCATCTCGCCCACCGACCTGATCCTCAAAGCCTGTGGCCATGCGCTAAGAGAGCACCCGATGGTCAATGCGCATATCAGCGGCGACACGATCACGCTCTTTGAGAGCGCGCACATCGGAATGGCTGTCTCGCTGGGCAACGACGGGCTGATCGTCCCGGTGATTAAAGATGTCCAGAGCAAGGGCCTGACCCAGCTTGCCAAAGACCGTGTGGATCTTGCGGCACGGGCACGCACCATGAAGCTTGCCAGCGACGAAGTGACGGGTGGGACGTTTACGATCACCAATCTCGGCAACTACGGCGTGCAGTCGTTCAACCCGATCATTCCGCCACCGCAAGTGGCGATTCTGGGTATCTGCGCCATCACCGATACGATTGTGGCAGTAAATGGCCAGCCCGCCGTACGCCCCATGATGGGTCTCTCCCTCAGCTTCGACCACCGTGCGCTAGATGGTGCCCCTGCCGCTGCGTTTCTGGCACGGGTCAAGGAGCTTCTGGAGACCCCTGGCCTCCTCCTCGCCTAGAAAACCTAAAAGACGTCAACGATTTCTACCATGCAAAATAGCCGATTTTTACGCGCTTGCCGACGTGAGCCTGTCGACGCCACTCCCGTTTGGCTGATGCGCCAAGCCGGGCGCTACATGCCTGAGTACCGCGAGCTACGCACCAAGTACAGTATTTTAGAGCTGATCAAAGACCCCGTGCTGGCGTGCGAGGTGACGATGCAGCCGATCAACGCGTTTGATTTGGATGCCGCGATTATCTTTGCCGATATTCTCCCGCCGCTGGAGGGCATGGGCCTAGAGCTGGAGTTTCTCAAGGGCGAGGGGCCGGTGATCCACAACCCCGTGCGCACGGCCAAAGCCGTCGGGCAGCTTGTCTTGCCAGAGCCCCGCGAGACCCTGAGCTTCACGCTAGAGGCCATCAAGCTGGTGCGAAAAGAGCTGGAGCCGCGCGGGATTCCCTTGATCGGCTTCAGCGGCGCTCCGTTCACCCTGGCCAGCTACGCAGTCGAGGGCGGTGCGAGTAAGAACCGCATTGAAGTGAAGAAGCTGATGTGGAACGAGCCGGTGGCATGGCACTCGCTCATGAACAAGCTCGCGACTCTTGCCGGGGAGTATCTTCTCGCGCAGGCCGAGGCGGGGGCGCAAGCCCTCCAGCTCTTCGATAGCTGGGTGGGTGAGCTAAGCCCCGCCGACTACGAAAAATTCGTCCTCCCCTACAGCCGTAAAGCGCTGGAGATTGCCAGCAAAGCGGGGGTTCCGCTGATTCACTTTGGCACTGGCACCAGCGGAATGTTGCCCCTGATCCAGAAAGCGGGCGGCGATGTGATCGGGGTGGACTGGCGTACGGATCTGGCGGCGGCGTGGGACGAGCTGGGTGACAGTGTGGCGGTGCAGGGTAATTTAGACCCCGTGGCGCTCTTTGCGGGCTGGGATGCGCTCCAGCCGCAGGTGGAAAAGATTCTGGATCGTGTCAAGGGCAAACCCGGCCATATCTTCAACCTAGGGCACGGGATCCTGCCCGAGACCCCGGTCGATACCGTGCGCCGTCTCATTGACCTTGTCCACGACTACACCAAGACCACCCCATGATCGCCATAATCGGAGGCGGTATCTCAGGGCTCAGCACGGCGTGGTTTGCCCAGAAGCGTGGCCTGGAGTATGTCGTTTTAGAGGCATCGGGGCGCTGGGGCGGAAAGCTCCAGACCGAGAAGATCGGCGATTTTGTGGTAGAGGGCGGGGCGGACTCGTTTCTGGCGACCAAGCCCTGGGCGGCAGCGCTCGCCCGTGAGCTGGGGCTGGGCGAGCGCCTGCTTGGCACCAACGACACGCTCCGCACGATCTATATTCTCCACAATGGCCAGCCCGTCGCGCTCCCCGAGGGCATGCAGCTCATTGTCCCCACCAAGTTCTGGCCCTTTCTCAAAACTCCCCTGCTCTCGCTTTCCGGCAAGCTCCGCATGGGCCTCGACTGGCTGATTCCCCCACGAACGGATTCTGCCGACGAGACTATCGGCAGCTTTGTGCGTCGTCGCTTCGGCCAAGAAGCCCTCGAAAAACTAGGAGAGCCCCTGCTCTCGGGCATCTATAGCGGGGAGTCCGAGCGCCAGAGCCTGCTGGCGACCTTTCCGCGCTACCGCGAGCTAGAGACGGAGTTCGGGAGCCTGATCCGAGGAACGCTCGCGCAGAAAAACAAACAGGCACAAGCCAACAAAAGCGGCAAGCGACCCGTGATGTTCCAGTCGTTTCCCGGCGGCACGCAGGAGCTCGTAGACGCGCTCGTCGAACAGCTCACGGGCACGCTCCGGCTCGGCACCTCCGTGACAGCGCTCGGGCCAAGTCGCCTAGGCTATAGCCTTAGCCTCTCGGATGGAACCACACTCGCTGCCGAGCAAGTGATCGTGACGACGCCCGCGTCGGTTGCCGCGACGCTCCTCCAGCCCCTCGCCCCTCGTGTCGCCGAGCAACTCGACCTGATCCGGGCGGTGAGCACGGGGACGCTCTCGCTGGGCTTCCGCACCGAGGACATCAAGCGCCCCCTAAACGGCTTTGGGATGGTGATCCCGCTACGTGAGAAGCGCCCGATCAACGCCTTGACGATCTCGTCCGTGAAGTTTCCCTCGCGCGCCCCCGACGGCCACGCGCTTGTCCGGGTCTTCTTCGGCGGCTCCCGCACGCCCGAGACGCTGGAGAAAACCGACGACGAAATTCTGGCGATGGCCAAAGTACAGCTCCTCGACATTCTGGGTATCACCGCCGAGCCGCTCTTTCACCGCATCTTCCGCTGGCACAACGCCAACCCCCAGTACGATGCGGGTCACCTGGATCGGATAGACGTCCTGGAGAAATCTCTGCCCCCTGGTCTGCACCTCACCGGCTGCGCCTACCGTGGTGTCGGCATCCCCGACTGCATTCACCAAGCAGAGGAAGTGGTGGGGCGGCTGTAATCGCCCCGGTGAGAGCGGGGCGTCAACGGGCGTCGCAAGCTCCGCCGCAAAGGCCTTCGGCCATCAGAAAGCCCTATGGCCGGAGGCCTTCCCAGCCGCAGGCTCGTTGACGCCCTCCTCCAACGGGGGCGGATCATGCGGGACAAAGCGGGTATCCTAATACCGATGAACACACAAGAATCAGAGCGACTCTTTGCCCGCGCGCAGGAGCTTATCCCCGGCGGCGTCAATAGCCCCGTCCGTGCCTTTCGTGGCGTCGGGGGAACGCCCCGGTTTATCGAACGTGGCGCAGGGCCGTATATCTGGGACGCTGACGGCAACCGCTACACGGACTATGTGCTCTCCTGGGGGCCGCTGGTGCTGGGCCATGCGCCGGAAGTTGTCTTGCAGGCAATCGCGGAGACGGCGGCCAAGGGCACAAGCTATGGGGCACCGACAGCTCTGGAGAACCAGCTCGCTGAGCAAGTCATCGCGATGGTGCCCAGCATCGAGCAGATTCGCTTCGTCAATAGCGGCACCGAGGCGTGCATGAGCGCACTACGCCTCGCCCGTGCGGTCACGGGGCGTGAGAAGATCGTCAAGTTCTCCGGTTGTTACCACGGCCACGCCGATATGCTTCTCGTGCAAGCAGGAAGTGGTGTGGCGACGCTCGGTCTGCCGGACTCGCCAGGCGTTCCCAAGGCCACGGCGGCGAGTACGCTGACGCTTTCCTACAACGACTTGGAGGGCGCAAAGGCGCTCTTTGCGGAGCTGGGTAGCGAGATTGCGGCGGTGATCGTGGAGCCGATTGCGGCGAATATGGGTTTTGTGACGCCCGCAGAGGGCTATTTGCTGGGGCTCCAGGCGCTGTGTCGTGAGTACGGTACGCTATTTATTTTAGATGAAGTGATGACGGGCTTCCGTGTCTCGCCCGGCGGGGCACAGGCGTACTGGGGGATTGATCCCGACATCACGTGCCTAGGAAAAGTCATCGGCGGAGGGCTTCCAGTCGGGGCGTATGCGGGCAAGAAGGCGATCATGCAGCACGTCGCGCCTGCCGGGACGATGTACCAGGCGGGGACGCTCTCGGGCAATCCGCTGGCGATGGCGGCGGGCCTGGCGACGCTCACGGAGCTACAAAAGCCTGGCGTTTTCGAGGGAATTGTTGCACGCACGACACAGCTCACCGAGGGCATCCGCGCTGCCGCTGAGTCGGCCAACCTGCCGATTCAGGCGGGCTGTATCGGGACGATGTTTGGGTTCTACTTGCTGAAAGAAGAAGGCGCAAAGATCACGGACTACGCCACGGCAAAGCAATTCGTCCACGCCGAGCGCTACGCCGTGTTTTTCCACAAGCTCCTAGAGCGCGGGGTCTATCTGGCTCCCAGCGCCTTTGAGGCGGGCTTTGTCAGCGCCGCACACACCCCGGAGATTATCCAGAGCACGCTGGACGCGATTCAAGGAAGTATGAGAGAGCTCTAAAAACCCACGGATTCCTAAACCGTCGCCTCACAGCCACACGCGAAGGCCAGTGTCACCGGGGACGTGTGGACTTGCTCGGGCTGGCCGTGACGGAAGTGCGTGACAGTACTTGTCGCCATGTCCAGCGTCACCACATCAGCGATTCCCTGACTCAGGTAAAACGGCACTCCCACTTTGAGGTCTTTGTCTTCGTAGTGCTTGCTGATAATCTCAATAATCGCCTCAGGTAGGAGCGTCACTGCACCGTCTTGCTCGCCTTCGTTGGGTTCGCGGCAGAAAATCGCGATATCGGGCCGCTTGATCGAGCCATCGGGGAACTTGACGTAGGCATCGGAGACATGGGTACAGGTGTAGTCGTAGATTGCATCGGCGCGACGACGGATAGACTGCTGGATTTTATAGATACGGTTCAGGTGCTTGTACTAAGGAAACGCCTCCCAGATAGTCATTCCTCCTGCCATTTCTAGCTTGACCCCGAAAAACTCCTCCACCTGCTGGGCGAGTTCAAAGAAGTCCATGCGGTTATTTTATCGTGAGCCAGAGTTGGCTATGGTACAGTTGCATCTATGTCCTATCAAGACGATTTAAAACTTCATCTGAGTTCCTACAAAAAATCAGTGCTGGGAGTCTCTGTTCAAGGGGAATTCATTCACCAGGGCAAGGTCATATTGTATGATCATATTCTCCCCAAGGTAGATACTGATTTAAATTTACTGCCGATCGCTCGCTCCTTAGAAGGTAGTTTTCGTAAGTCTAGACACCGTTATTTCCATCATCTTAATTCATCGCAGGCGTTCGCATTCAATCTTTTCCTTCCTTTCTTCACTCATGGTTCGCTCATTTTTTGAGGGGTTTAGCAAATTTGAGGTAACCTCGTTTCATGACCGAAACGCTCACTCTTATCACGGAACGGGTAGATGACATCCCCGTATTATTCGAGCAGATGCAGAAATTGGAGATGGCT
>NZ_JANNYP010000593.1:0-3584 GCF_031410135.1 Armatimonas sp.
CGTATATGCGCCTGATAAAGGGCTTTTCCACGTAAGGCTGTGTCGTCTGTGTTCATGGTTTTACCTCACACTGAGTATATCAAAGTATAATTGCTCCATGCCTATTCTGCACGAAGATGGACTAACTTTTCATGCGCCGCCGAAGCCTTTGGTGGCAAGCGCGGTCACCCACGACTGGCGGGATTTCCTGGGGCCGAGTCACAATGCACTCTCCACGGAGTCGCCGCTTCGGGAGACGCCGAAGCTGGTCTGGGAGCGGGTGAAAGGCGAGGGGTACGCGTCGCCGTGTGCCGTGGCCGGGAAAGTGATCGTCTTCCACCGGCTTGCTGAACAAGAAGTGGTGGAGTGTGTGGCGGCGGAGACGGGCAAGCGGGTCTGGAAGTCTGCGTACGCCGCGCCCTACTCGGATCGCTATGGCTTTAGCGCTGGGCCGCGCTGCCAGCCGATCAGCGATGGGAAGTTTGTCTACACCTACGGCGTCACGGGAAAGCTGACGTGTCTCGCACTCGCCACGGGGCAGGTGGTCTGGAAGCGCGATATCGCCGCCGAGTACAAAGTGCCGCAGAACTACTTCGGAGTTGGAGCCACGCCGCTCTTAGAGGGCAATCTACTCATCGTCGTGGTGGGCAAAGATGCCGGGCCGAGCGTGGTCGCCTTTGACAAAGCCACCGGAAAGCAAGTCTGGGCCGGAGGCAAGGGCTGGACGGCGGGCTACGCCTCGCCGATTGCGGCCACCGTGCATGGCCAGCGCCGGATCTTTGCCTTTCTGGGCGGTGATAGTCAGCCAACCCAAGGCGGGCTACTCTGCCTGGAGGCGGCAACGGGGAAAGTCCACTTCACGTTTCCCTGGCGTGCGCGGCGCTACGAGTCCGTGAACGCCTCGACTCCGGTGGTGATCGGCAACCAGGTCTTTCTCTCGGAGTGCTACGGCATGGGCGGGACGCTGCTAGATCTCAAGCCCGATGGCACGTTTACGCAGCTCTGGACCAACAAGCGCTTTGGGATGCACTTCATGACGGCGATCCATAAAAACGGTTACTTGTACGGCATTGATGGCCACGGGCCACAGAACGCGCCGCTGGTGTGTGTCGAGCTGAAGACCGGCAAAGAGCTCTGGCGCGAGGAGCCTGAGTGGGAGGTGCAAAGCCAAGGGAAGACGCTGCGTCTCGCCCCCGCGCTGGCCTCGCTGATTGCCTTCAAAGAGAAAGACCGCTGCTTGATGATGGGGGAGTACGGGCAGCTTGCCTGGCTGGAGCTGAGTCCTAAGGGCTATAAAGAGCTCTCGCGAAGCTCGCTTTTTGTTGCGCGGGAGTCGTGGGGGACGCCTGCACTGAGCCGGGGGCTACTGACGGTTTGTCAAAACGAGACCGGGGTGGATGGCACGCCGCGCCGCGTGCTCTGCTTCGATTTGCGCGGGGGAGAGAGAACATAATCCGTTTGAGGACAAGGAATTTGTGGTATTAATGCCACTGATGACTTTCCAGGAAACGCTCGCCCAGACCCAGGCACTTCTGGCTGCACAAGGGCGCGTTTCTTACCGAGCCCTGAAGCGCCAGTTTGAGCTTGATGACGACTTTATCGAGGATCTCAAGTTCGAACTCATTGAGGTGCTCCAGGTTGCGACGGACCAAGACGGGAAGATGCTTGTCTGGGCCGGAGCAATTGCGCCTGCTGCTCCCACTGCACCCGCCGTTGCCGTTCCCGAAGCCGAGCGTCGCCAGCTCACAGTGATGTTTTGCGACTTAGTCGGCTCGACGGAACTCTCGGAGAAGCTTGACCCGGAGGATCTGCGGGAGCTGTTGTTGACGTACCAGAGAGTCAGTGCCGAGGCAATCGCGAGTGTACAAGGCTTTATTGCCAAGTACATGGGCGATGGGCTCTTAGTGTATTTTGGCTACCCGGTCGCCCACGAAGACGATGCACGGCGGGCACTGCGGAGCAGCTTGCAGATTCTTCAGGCGATTGAGGCGATCAACCCGCAGATCCAGCAAAAGTATGGCGTCACGGTAAGCGTGCGCATCGGAATCCACACGGGTCTCGTGATTGCAGGGGAGATGGGAGCCGGGGAGACGCTGGAGAAGCTGGCGGTGGTGGGAGACACGCCCAATATTGCCGCGCGCCTTCAAGGAGTTGCCGAGCCGGGGATGCTGGTGATTAGCGCCGCAACCCATCGGCTCATCGCGGCTTTCTTTGACTGCGAGTCGCTCGGAAGGCACGCACTTAAGGGAATCGCCGAGCCCATTGAGGTCTTTCATGTGAAGTCGGAGAGTGGCACGCAGAGCCGCTTTGAGGCCGCCGAGAAATCCAGTCTGACGCCTCTGCGGGGGCGCGATCCCGAGATTCAGACGCTTCTCTCCTGCTGGCACTCCGCCAAGACCGAGAGCTCCCAGGCGATTCTCTTGCGCGGTGAGGCCGGTGTGGGTAAGTCGCGGCTACTCTGGGAACTCAAGAACCATGTCCGGCAAGAAGGGGATGTCTGGCTGACGGAGTGTTTCTGCTCGCCGTTTAGTAGCAGCACGGCTCTCTTTCCCATCATTGACCTGCTGGAGCGTGTTGAGCTCAAGCTGGAGCGACACGACACACCCGCACAACGACGTGCCAAGATCGAGGGCTTTCTGGCGACCTATGATCTAGAGACGCCCGAGAACGCGGCACTGCTGGCCTCACTTCTCTCTGTGCCGCTGGAGGGAGCCTATCCCCCGGTGGCCTTGGCCCCCGATAAGCAGATGCAGCGCCTGATGGAGGTCTTTGTGGCCGCCGTGCAGAGACGCGCGGAGCAGCAGCCGGTCTTGCTGATCGTGGAAGACTTGCACTGGGTGGATGCCTCCACACTGGACTTGATCGAGCGCTTGCTACGCCAGGCCGGAGACGCGCGGCTCCTGATCTTGCTCACCAGTCGCCCCGAGTTTCATTCCCCCTGGGATGAGGAGGTGCCGCTGGAGACGATCACGCTGGAGCGCCTGTCGGAGAACCAGACCCGCGAGATCGTCGAGAGGCTCACGGGCAACAAGCCGCTTCCCGCAGAAGTCGTGGCCCAGATTGTTCAGAAGACCGATGGGGTGCCCCTCTTCGTGGAGGAGCTGACGCGAACCGTTCTGGAGCAAGGGGGCCTGACCGACAAAGGGACGCACTACGAGATTGATGGCACGCTCGGGATGCTGGCGATTCCGACGACGCTTCATGACTCCCTGATCGCTCGCCTGGATCGTCTCCCCCAAGCGGTGAGGGAGCTGGCGCAGCTGGGCGCGGTGCTAGGGCGCGAGTTTAGCTATGAGCAGATTGCGGCCATCACGTTTCTCTCCGAGCCCGAGCTGCGCACCTGCCTAACACACCTCTCGGATGCCGATCTGCTGTTCCAGATGGGGATGCCTCCGGTGGCGCGCTACAAGTTCAAGCACGCACTGATCCAAGACGCCGCCTACCAGTCGCTGCTCAAGACCCGCCGCCAGCAGTTTCATGCCCATATCGCCCAGGTGCTTGCCGAGCAGTTCACCGAGGCAATGGCCAATCAGCCTGAGACCCTGGCCCACCATTATAGCGAGGCCGCCAACCCGGCAATGGCGGTCGCGTACTGGGATAAAGCC
>NZ_JANNYP010000594.1:0-2450 GCF_031410135.1 Armatimonas sp.
AACTCCTACACGGTCGCCACGGCGGTGGAGGGTGCGATGCGCGGGGCGGAGCTGATGGGCACCCCGATCTCGACAGCCCATGTCGCCATTGTCGGGGCGAGCGGCAGTATCGGCCACACCAGTGCACTGCTCCTGGCTCCCCACGCGGCCAAGATGACCCTGATAGGACGGGACACGACACGCTTGGAGCCCGTGGCGCGGGAAGTGACCGAGCGGGGCGGAAAATGCGTCACCGTGACCAGCTCCGTGGAGGACGGTCTGCGCGATGCGGATGTGATCGTGACGGTCACCAGCGCTGCCGATGCCATTATCGAGCCACAGCATCTCAAGCGAGGGGCCGTGGTCTGTGATGTCGCACGCCCCCGAGATGTGAGCACGCGCGTGGCAAAAGAGCGCAATGATGTTTTAGTGATCGAGGGCGGCTGCGTCGCTATTCCAGGCGAGTTCACGGCCACCAAGACAACCAAGCAAGGCGTAGATCGGCCGGGTGAGCTGTTTTCGTTTGGCTTCCCCCCTGGCACGGCCTATGCCTGTATGTCGGAGACCATGATGCTTGCCCTCGACGGGCGCTACGAGAGCTTCACGCTGGGCAAGACCGTGAGCGTGGCGCAGGCTGAGGAGATGTGGCGACTGGCGGACAAGCACGGCTTCAAGCTGGCGGGCTTCCGCTCGTTTGAAGAAGCGGTCACTCAGGAGGCCATCGCCCGTGTGCGCCTCGCCGCAGGAAGAAAACTAGATTGAGCCGCCCCCCTCTCCACCCCGACTTGGTCGCGCTCGCAGCCAACGCGCTTCGTGGCGCGGGCTTTGTGCCCGAGTTTCCCATAGAGGTTGAGGCAGAGGCAGAGCGTGAGATTGCACTCCCCACAAATCTCCCTGACTTGCGACACCTGCTCTGGTCGTCGGTGGATAACGCCGAGTCGCGGGATTTAGACCAGATCGAGGTGGCCGAGCGCCTGCCCGATGGCGATATTTTGCTGCGGGTCGGGATCGCCGAAGTGGACTGGCGCGTGGGTCAAGACGGCGTCATTGATGCACATGCCGCCAAGAACACGAGTAGCTTGTACACCCCTGGTCATGTCTTCCCCATGCTCCCCGAGGCGCTCTCCACAAAGGCAACCTCGCTCCTCCAAGACACGGATCGAGTGGCAATGGTGATCTCCCTACGCGTCAACCCGGATGGTACTCTCCAGGAACGCAGCGTCACCCCTGCTCTGGTGCGCAACTACGCCAAGCTGTCCTACGATCGTATTGGTCCGTGGCTGGAAGGCAGCGCGCCCGTGCCTGAGGAAGTCGCGGCCATAGACGGGCTGGAGGCGCAGCTCAAGCTCCAGGACGAGACACTAGAGCGCTTCTTAGCCCTGCGCCTGAAGCAGGGGGCGCTGAACTTTGAGAGTGTTGAGACCGTGCCGATTACCGAAAACGGGAAGATTGTCGGGATGCGCCAGGTTCACAAAAATCGAGCTCGACTCCTGATAGAGAGCTTCATGGTCGCCGTCAATACCGCCGTGGCTGAGATTCTTCATGAGAGCGGACGGGCCTCTATCCAGCGCATCGTGCGTGCCCCGCGACGCTGGGAAAAAATTGTCGAGATTGCCAAGAGCCTCAACGACACACTGCCCGAGACACCCGACCCACGCGCCCTTGCCGCCTTTATGGAGCGCCGTCGCACTGCCGATCCAGGTGGTTTTGCAGAGTTCTCGCTCACGGTGGTGAAGCTACTGGGGCCAGGTGAGTATGTTCTCGTGAAGGCGAACCTAGAGAGCGAAGGGCACTTTGGCCTCGCCGTTGGTGGTTACACACACTCCTCAGCACCGAACCGACGCTACGTGGATATTGTCGTCCAGCGGCTCATCAAGTCGTCGCTGGCCGATGCCCCCACCCCGTACACCCCCGAAGCGCTGGCAGCACTTGCCGCGCACTGCACCGAGCGGGCAAGTATGGCCGATAAAGTCGAGCGCCGCCTGCGCAAGTCTGCTGCCGCGATCTTCCTGCAAGACCGTGTGGGAGAGACCTTTGATGCCGTGGTGACGGGCGCAAAAAACGGAAAAGTCTACGCCCGCCTGATAGAGCCCCCGATTGAGGGCCGCGTCACCCGCAACGAGCACGGCCTAGATGTTGGAGATCGCATCGTGGTAAAGCTCATCAAAGCCGACCCCGAGTCGGGCTATATTGACTTTCTGCACAAAGACTAGCTAGAAACGATAGCCCAGTCGGTACTGCCAGTTGTTATCATTGTTCTGCGCAAAGTACGCAAGTTCAGCAAGATAGCCTTGGGGAAGCTCATAGCCCGCACTAACCCGGAATCCAACCGTCGTCGTGACAGCTATGTCGGTTGCTCCATTAGCAAAGCTCCCTTCATGTAACGACTCAGCCATCCATTTGAAAGGCGGGTAAAATCGGCTCGCCTCGAAAAATAGAGCATAAGCACTCCAGGCGATTCAAGCCCTGCT
>NZ_JANNYP010000595.1:0-4801 GCF_031410135.1 Armatimonas sp.
TGGTGATGCCGGGTGATAACGTCACGATTAAGGGCGAGCTGATCGCTCCTATCGCGATGGAAGAGGGTCTTCGGTTTGCGATCCGTGAGGGTGGCCGAACCGTAGGCGCTGGCGTCGTCTCGAAAATCATAGCCTAGTGAGGCAGAGCGGGAGGGAGCATGGCTCTCTCCCGCTTTTTCTGCGCCTCAGAAAAGAAATTTATGCGAAACGATAAAGTACGAATCCGCCTACGGGCCTTCGATCACCGTGTTCTGGATCAGTCTGCGGAGAAAATCGTAGACACTGCACGCCGTACAGGTGCCAGGATCGCCGGGCCGGTTCTTCTGCCCACCGAGAAGCGGATATTTACGGTGCAGCGCAACGCGACCATTGACAAAGAGTCTATGGAGCACTTCGAGATGCGCACGCACAAGCGTCTGATTGATATTCTCAATCCAGGCCCGAAGACCATTGATGCGCTGATGCGCCTCGACCTGCCTTCTGGTGTGGATATCGAGATCAAACTCTAAGAAAAATTAAGCCGCGTCACGCAACGGGTTAAAACCCGCCAGGTGCGCCGTGGAGGTTTGTTATGCCAGTAAAGGGCATTTTCGGTCGTAAGATCGGGATGACACAGATTTTTGATGACGAAGGCCGGGTCGTTCCGGTGACGGTAATTGCAGTTGAGCCTTGCGTCATTGCTCAGCTTAAGACCGTTGACAATGATGGCTACAGCGCAGCACAGCTTGCGTTTGAAGAGTGCAATGTCAACCGCTTAAACCGGCCTGAGCAAGGACATCTTGCCAGCGCCGGAGTTCAGCCGCGCCGCTACCTGAAAGAGTTCGATCTTCAGGATGGAGCCACGGTTGCTGTCGGCGATACGGTCAGTGCAAGCGATATCTTTGCCGTGGACGAGCGAGTCGTCGTGGTTGGTGTGAGCAAGGGTAAGGGATTTGCCGGTGTTGTGAAGCGCTACCACTTCCATGGTGGCGATATGACTCACGGCTCGATGATCCATCGCAAGCCTATGTCAGGTGGTGCTACCGATGCCGCTCGTACGTTCAAGGGCAACAAGAAGCCGGGCCGTATGGGTAACGAGCAAGTAAGCCAGCAGGGACTGCGTGTGGTGCGCATTGATGCTGAGAAGAACCTCCTTTTGGTGAAGGGCGCTGTGCCTGGTGCCAATGGCGGACTGCTTTCCATTGAGAAGGCTCGCCGTGCGGAGAAGGTTCGTGTTCGCCAGGAGACGCAGCGCTCCAGCAAGAAGAAGTAACGGAGTTTAACTATGCCTACGTTGGCGATAAAAACGAATAATGGAAAAACGGCAGGAGAGATCTCCCTCTCTGATCGCGTCTTTGGGGCTGAGCGAAATATCTCGCTGATGCACCAGGCGGTGATTGCAGAGCTGGAGAACTGGCGTCAGGATACCCGAAACGCCCCTGGACGGGGTGAGATGCTGGGTGGTGGGCGCAAGCCTTTCAAGCAAAAGGGAACGGGGCGTGCGCGCCAGGGTTCTATTGTTGCCCCACACTGGACCGGTGGTGGTGCCGCTCATGGCCCACACCCTCGTGACCTTGGTAACAAGATCAATAAGAAGATGCGCCGCGCTGCCGTCTGGTCCGCGCTCTCCGCAAAGCTGGCCGATAGTGAGATGGTAGTCGTCGAAAACTTCGGGCTCGCAGATAAAGTGAGTACTAAGACGGCTGCTACTTTCCTGAAAGAAGTGACCGGTGGAGCTCGCAAGTCGCTCGTCATCATTGATGAGGCCGATGAGCTGACGGTAAAGAGCCTACGCAATATTGAGGGCGTCAACATTCGTGTTGGCAAGCGTCTCTCGACCCGTGATGTCGTGGATGGTGGAGTCGTGGTGATTACCAAGGCTGCTGCCGAAGTCCTGAGCGGCTGGGCGGACGAGAAGGAAGAGAAGGAGGCGTAAGATGCCAGGGATCTATGAGATTATCGAGCGCCCGATCATCACCGAGAAGTCTCTCACGATGAACGGCGAGCGCAAGTACGCCTTCGCAGTCCACCCGGATGCGAATAAGTATCAGATTCGCGAGGCGGTGGAGAAGCTCTTTACCAATGGCGATGGCGAAGGTAAGCTGACCGTCACTGCGGTCAATACCATGAATGTCAAGGGGAAGACCAAGCGCTACCGTGTGTTTGGACGCCACAGCGTAAGCAAGACCCCCGGCTATAAGAAAGCGGTTGTGACGCTGGCTGAAGGCCAGAGCATCACGCTGTTCGAGGGAGTGTAAGCAATGGGAATTCGACGTTTTAGGCCGATCACCCCTGGGCGACGCTTCATGGCGATCTCCGACTTTAGTGACATCACCAAAAGCAAGCCGGAGAAGAGCCTGGTAGAGCCAATCAAGAAGAAGGCCGGTCGTAACAACACCGGTCGTATGACCATCCGCAACCGTGGTGGTGGTAACAAGCGAATGTACCGCATCATTGATTTCAAACGAAACAAAGATGCAGTAGCGGCAACAGTGGCAGCGATCGAGTACGATCCAAACCGCACTCCGCGTATCGCACTTCTGCAGTACGAAGATGGTACCAAGACCTACATTCTGGCTCCGGTCGGAATCAAAGTCGGGGATGATATCGCAAGTGGGCCGACGGCTGACATCAAGCCGGGCAATGCGCTTCCGATCGCTAATATCCCCGTTGGTACGCTGATTCATAATATCGAGCTAAGTCCTGGAAAGGGCGGCCAAATGGCGCGCTCTGCCGGAGCCTATGCTCAGCTCATGGCAAAAGAGGGCAAGTATGCCACTCTCCGCCTGCCATCGAGCGAAATGCGCCGTGTGCTCCTGACCTGTCGCGCCACTATTGGCCAGGTAGGAAATCTGGAGCATGAGAACGAGTCTCTGGGTAAGGCGGGCAAGTCCCGCTGGAAGGGGCGTACGCCCCACGTTCGTGGTGTGACCATGAACCCCCGAGAGCACCCGCACGGTGGTGGTGAGGGCAAGAGCCCTGTTGGCCGTAAGAAGGGCCCTGTCTCTGCGACGGGTGTTCCTGCGATTGGTTTCAAGACCCGTCGTAACAAGTCGACGAATAAGTTTATCGTCAAGCGACGCACGAAGTAGTTTGTGTGTCCGTGTTGGCCAGTGTAGAGTTTCTCTGCACTGGCTACGCACCCGGCAGAGAGTCTCTGCGCCTGGGGCAGGAGTTTTATTTTATGGGACGATCTTTGAAGAAGGGGCCCTTTGCGGACCCTAAACTTCTCGCAAAGGTAGACACCCTCAATGAAGGCGGAAAGAAGACCATCATCAAGACTTGGTCTCGTCGTTCGACAATCTTTCCTTCTTTCATCGGGCATACTTTTGCGGTACATGATGGGCGCAAGCACGTGCCTGTCTTCATCACTGAGAACATGGTCGGGCACAAGCTCGGCGAGTTCGCACATACCCGGCCTTTTAAGGGCCACGCCGGCGGGACGGGTCAGTCCAGCCGCATGAGAAAGTAAGGGGGAGCACAATGGAAGCAAAAGCTACCGCCTGTTTCGTGCGGATGTCACCTCGTAAGGTGCGTTTTGTGCTGGACACAGTCCGCGGCAAGTACGCTCAAGAGGCGCTGGATCAGCTAAAATTCACGCCCAATCACGCCGCTGCAGAGATCGCCAAAGTGGTGAACTCAGCCTGCGCCAACGCGATCAATAACTTTGAGATGAGCCCGGATTATCTGAAGATTATCCGTTGCTATGTTGACGTGGGCCCGACCATGAAGCGCGTAAAGCCTCGTGCTCAGGGTCGTGCGTATCGCATCTTGAAGCGCACCAGTCATATCACCGTGATCGTGGCTGAGGGCGAGGCTCCGCCGCGCAAGACCGGTCGCAAGACGGAGAAGAAGCCACCTCTGCGTGCTGCTCTCCCGGTTCCCGCTGAGGCTGCAAAGACTGAGGAAGAACCCAAGGTTGAAGAGGCGACTGCGCCTGCTGAGACCACCGAGACGACTGAGACCGCCGAGGCAGGGGAATAAATCATGGGACAAAAAGTTAACCCAATCGGGTTTCGCATTGGCGTTATTCGTGATGCGGACTCCAAGTGGTATGCCGATAAGCAGTACGCACAGTTCCTCAAAGAGGACTATGTTATCCGCAAGACCATCAAGAAGCGAAAAGGCTTCGAGAATGCCGCTATCTCCAAGATTGAGATCGAGCGCCAGGCTAACCAGGTTCGCGTGACACTTCACACTGCCAAGCCCGGAATTATCATCGGTCGTGGTGGCTCGGGCATTGACTTGCTCCGGGTTGATCTGGAGAAGATCACGTCGAAGACGGTTCACGTTAATGTGGCCGAGATTCGCCATCTGGAGACCAACTCGCAGCTGGTTGCCGAGTCTATCGCGCAGCAGATCGAGAAGCGTATTGGCTACAAGCGTGCGATGCGTCAGGCCGTAACCCGCGCCATGAAGCTGGGAGTGCTGGGAATCCGCACACAGGTTTCGGGCCGTTTGGGTGGCGCTGAGATGGCACGCCGTGAGAAAGACCGCCAGGGCAAGGTGCCTCTTCACACCCTGCGCGCCGACATTGACTACGGCTTTGCCGAGGCAGTGACAGCTTACTCCACTATCGGAGTGAAGGTCTGGATCTACAAGGGCGATATCCTCCCCGGCGCACGCCGTCCGGTGGAGAACCCCACTGCACCGCGTGATCGTGGTGGGCGGGATCGTGATGATGAGCGCCGTGGTGGCCGTGGTGGCCGTGGTGGTCAAGGCGGCGACCGTGGTGGCCGTGGTGGCCGTGGTGGTCAAGGCAGTCGTGGCGGCCAGGGTGGTGGTCAAGGCGCTCGTGGTGGCCAAGGCGGTGGCGGCGGCT
>NZ_JANNYP010000596.1:0-13769 GCF_031410135.1 Armatimonas sp.
CTCTCTGAGAGCTGGCAAGACTTGCTTCCACCGGGTACGGGAAGTGCCGAAGAGCTTGCCGCACACTGGCGAGCGGCGCAGGCTCAGGCAAAGGCGCTGATGCAGAGCACCGGCCAGGGAAATATGCCCGCAGGCTGGGAGCGAGAGCTGGGTGCACTGGAGCCCACGCAGCTCGACTGGCGCAGCTATCTCTGGCGGCACCTCGTGCGCACGCCCACCGACTTCTCGGGCTTTGACCGGCGGCTGATCCACCAGGGGCTGTACTTAGAGACACTGGAGGGCGAGTCCGTGCGGGTCTGTGTCTGCATCGACACGTCGGGCTCGATCGGCAAGAGCGAGCTGGCGCAGTTTCTCGGAGAAGTCGTGGGCATCCTCCGCTCGTACCCGCATCTTCAGTGCGATCTCTACTACGCCGACGCCGCGCTCTACGGCCCGTTCACCCTGACCGGAGATATGCCCCTTGACGCGCTTCCCACTCCCCAAGGCGGCGGGGGCACGGACTTTCGCCCGTTTTTTGCGGCTGTAGTGGAGGCCGAAAAGTCTTGGGACAGCGCCGCCGTCTGTGTCTATCTCACCGATGGGTACGGCACGTTTCCTGAGACACCGTCCGAGGGGCCGACGCTCTGGGTGGTGAGTTCAGGCGGACTAGGTGTCGAGGACTTTCCCTTTGGTGAGGTCGCCCGGCTGATCCTGGCTTCCTGAGGGAGGCAGCGGTGGGCTCCCAAAGAGCGGCTCCAGAATCGCCCCGAGGCGCGCCGCGGACTGTGCGGCCCACGGCAGGCGCAGCGCCAGCCAGAGCCTCCCCAGCATCTCCTCTCCAAAGGCCAGCAAGTCCGTGGTGGCTTTCTGGTTCGGGGTCGGGTCCTGCGCCCAGAAGAGCACCAGGAGCAAGTGCCCCGTGTAGAGCAGGGTCGGGAGGTACTGACGGATGGGGCCTTTGGGTATATCGCTGGCTCCTGCAACAACTTCATGGAAGACCGCATGAATCCGCCGCCGCCAGTGCGCGGCCCCCTCACCTAAAACTTGCGTCGGGCTTCCGGGGGTGAGCCCCGCTCCAAACAGCGCTGTGAGTGTCGCACGGTGCGGCAAGAGCCGCGCAATGTCTGCCCGCTCAATCGCCGCCCAGCGCGAGGCCAGCGACCCTGTCGGCAAGAGCTTCGCCTCCGCCGCCAGCTCCTCGACCAGCCGCTCATAGAGCGCCAGAACCATCTCTTCTTTAGTACGGAAGTAGCGGTAGGCAAGCCCCAGCGAGCACTCCGCCCGCTCCGCGATCCCGCGCATCGTCGCGCCCTCAAAGCCCTGCTCGGCAAATAACTCCAGCGCGGCGGCGAGAATCCGCTCACGGGTTCGCTCGCCCTTGGAAACCTTATCGTTGGTTGTGGTGGCTATCTCACTCATTTTTGTTTTCGGGCGCATATCCGACGGGTGTCGTGTTTTCGGGCACATAAATGGGCCCGCTGTTGCGGCAAGACCCATGAATGGGCCTCAAGAAATTTAAGTTTTATTTTTGAACTTTGTTCATTTTATCTCTTGACAGATTCCTTTGCCACCGATATATTAAAAATGAACATGTTCAATAATAAAACTAGCCTAAATTGGAAGCCAACCCTACGCGCTGTGGGAGGAAGCTTTCTCGCTACGCTCATCGGCTGGAGTGTGGGCGCTGCTTGCTGGCTGGTGTGGACTCCCATTGCCTTCTTGTACATGGGCTTTGTGATTCTTCCTCTCTGGCTGGTTGTGCTCATGCCGCTCTATCTCTTTCTGCCGCGTGAGAGTGTTCTCTGGCAGGTACGCTTCGCAGCTCCACTGGGAGTAATAGCAGGTACCTTGCTCGTCGCGGGCTTCGTTGCACTAATGGGGCCATGGATGCATGGCCAGTCCTTCTTACACTATGCCCTTACCGGAGCGATCACAGGCGGGACAGCCTGCTACGCCGCCACAAAAAACGTCAGTAGTTACCGGCAGCAGGACTGACAGTAATTAAGGAAAAAAACTCATGAAACTCCTTATCACCGGCGGCTCGGGCTTTTGCGGAAGGCTTCTCAAGACGTTCTTTACGGAGCGCGGCGATACCGTCACCATTGTCTCGCGGCAAAACGGGGGCTGGGAGCGGCTGCCGGAGCTTTTTGAGAGAGCCGATGCGGTGATCAATCTGGCGGGACGCTCGGTGAACTGCCGCTACACGCCGGACAACTGCGCCGAGATCTATGCCTCGCGGCTGGACACCACGCGGGCGGTGGGCGCGGCGATTGCGGCGTGCACAAATCCTCCCAAGGTCTGGCTGAACGCGTCCACGGCGACGATCTACCGCGACGCCCGTGACCGCGAGATGGACGAGGCAAAGGGTGAGCTGGGAAAAGGCTTCTCGGTGGACGTGGCCAAGCGCTGGGAGCAGGCCCTCTTTGACGCCAACACGCCACGCACCCGCAAAGTGGCGCTTCGGGCCGCGATGGTGATGGGAAAGGGGGAGGGAAAGGGTAACGACGGGGTATTTGCGGCGTTTCTGGGGCTGACAAAAGCGGGACTGGGCGGGCCGATGGCAGGCGGCGGGCAGTTTGTGAGCTGGATTCACGCCACGGACTTCTGCCACGCGGTAGCCTTTTGCATCGAGCAGGAGAGTCTGTCTGGTGCAATCAACCTCGCTGCTCCCGAGCCACTGACCAACCGCGACTTTTTTGCCGGCCTCCGTCGCGCTGCAAAAATACCCTTCGGCCTGCCGTCGGCACGCTGGATGCTCGAAGTTGGAGCCTTCATGCGCAAGACCGAGACAGAGCTTCTCCTCAAGAGCCGCCGTGTCGTCCCTGGCAGGCTCACCCAGGCAGGCTTTACATTCACGTTCCCTACCTGGCAAGCCGCCGTGAAAGACCTCTGTCAATGAAGCTCACCCTAACTCAACCGACGGATGCCACGCTTACGGCATTTCTAGAATCCGCCACCGGCCCGCTCTCCTACCCCGAGGTCGGTGCAACCCACGACGCAGCGCAAGTCTCCGGCTACGACAACGACTTCAATAAAGTCTGCCTCGGCGAAGGCGCGGAAGTTTTCCAACGTGCCTGTGCTGCCATCAGGCGCTGGGAGCACTTTCCGAAACACTGGGTCAAGATCGGCCCTGGCACTCCCGCGATTCACGAGGGCCAGAAAGTCGCGATGCAGGCGCGGGCGTTTGGTCTTTACTGGATCAGCGCCGCTCAGATCGTCTACACCATCGAGAAGCCGCGACGCTTTGGCTTCGCCTACGGCACACTCGATGCCCATGTCGAGTGCGGCGAGGAGCGCTTTCTTATCGAGTGGCTCCCCGACAACACCGTCTGGTACAGGCTGACCGCCTTCTCCCGCCCCCGCCGCTGGTTCATCCGCCTCGGCTACCCTCTGGCACGCCACCTACAAAAACGCTTCGTCAAAGACTCGTCTGCGATTCTCCAAAATTGGGTAAAATCGGGGCATGTCGAAGAAGATTGCGATGATCGGCGCGGGGAGCGTCGTTTTCTGTAAGACCCTGATGTCGGACATTATGGCGACGCCTGCCCTGCACGGCTGCGAGTTCGCCCTGATGAGCCCCACGGAGAGCAAGCTGCGGCGCATGGAAGCCTTTGGCCAGCGCATGCTCGCGGATAACGGCCTGCCTGGTAGTGTCTGGGCGACGACGGATCGGCGCGAGGCAATTAAAGACGCCGACTTTGTGGTCGTGATGATCCAGGTCGGGGGCTTTCATGCCTACGGCGTGGACTACGAGATTCCCCTGAAGTACGGCGTGGATCAGTGCATCGGCGACACGCTCGGGCCGGGCGGTCTGTTCCGGGGCCAGCGCCATATCCCCGTGCTCGCCGAGATCGCCAAGGACATGGAGGCGCTCGCCAAGCCCGGCGCGATCATGTTGCAGTACGCCAACCCGATGGCCGCCAACTGCCTTGCCCTGGGCCGCGTGAGCAATGTCCCCTTTATCGGCCTCTGCCACGGGGTGCAGACCACGCTGGATCTGATTGGCGGCTACTGTGGCGTCCCTAAAGACGAGATTAGCTTTGTCTGTGGTGGCATCAACCACATGGACTGGTTCTTGAAGCTCTCGCACAACGGCCACGATCTCTATCCCCAGCTACGTGAGCTCTTTGAAAAGCCGGAGTACTACAAGAATGAGAAAGTGCGCGGTGAGGTCTTCCGGCAGTTTGGCTACTTCATGACCGAGTCCACGGGGCACCTCAGCGAGTACGTCCCGTGGTTTCGCAACAACCAGAAAGCCCTCGATCTCTACTGCGACGAGCCGGGCTTTGGCGGAGAGAGTGGCGCGTACTACAAGTGGGGCAAGGCGATGGCCGAGAAGTACGAGCGCGTTGATCCGCTGCAGTTTGAGTCCACGGCGATTGAGGCCAGAAGTGTCGAGTACTGCTCGTATATCCTAGAGGCGGTGGTCACGGGCAAGCCGTTTCGCCTGATGGGCAATGTCCGCAACGATGGCTACATCACCAACCTGCCCAACGGCTGCTGCGTCGAGGTGCCCACTTTCGCCGATGACACGGGCCTGCACCCCACCGTGATTGGCGACCTGCCGCCCCAGTGCGCCGCGCTCTGCCAGACCAATATCAATGTCCAGACCCTCTGCGCCGAGGCCGCACTCGGTGGAGACCCGGAGCATCTGGTTCATGCGCTCGCCCTCGACCCGCTCACGGGAGCTGTCTGCACGCTCAAAGAGATTCGGGAAATGACCGGCGAGATGCTCGAAGAGTTGCGCCCGTACCTGCCCCAGTTCGAGGGCAAGACCCTCCGCGCAACCCCCACCATCTCCATACCCGTCGATTGCATCGCCGTGGATGTTCCACTCGACCCCGCCCTCGCCATCGGCAAGCGCTTTGGCACATTGATAGAACAAAAGACAGAGTAGGCATCGTGAAACTTGCCGCACTCCTCGTTTTTGTCGTCGCCCTTCCCTGCCTAGCACAAAAGCCCACAAAGCCAACCGTCAAAGTGGATGCGACTTTCTTTACGCAGAAAGTCCAACCGATCTTGGAGAAGCGCTGTGTCGGTTGCC
This sequence comes from Armatimonas sp., assembly GCF_031410135.1. GTDB lineage: Bacteria > Armatimonadota > Armatimonadia > Armatimonadales > Armatimonadaceae > Armatimonas. The sequence goes on from NZ_JANNYP010000596.1 coordinate 5,024, forward strand.
ACGGGGCGGAGACGCAGCTCTCGCACCTTGACCTGCGTAGCCGTGAGAATGCGCTGAAGGGCGGGACTCGTGGCGCAGGGCTTGTCCCCGGAAGCGCCGCCAAGAGCCTGATGCATGTCTTGCTGACCGGAAGCCGCGCCCCGCTTATGCCACCGTCGGGAAAGCTCCCCGCCAGCGAAATCGCAACTCTGAAAGTTTGGGTAGATGGCGGAGCGCCTTGGGGAAGTCAGGCAAGCCTAGCCTCAGGACAGAAGCAAACTTGGTGGTCGTTCAAGCCACTCCCTCCCACCTCTCCCCCCTTGCGTTTAGGTAAGGGGGGAGAGGTGGACGCTTTCATTGCCGCCAAGCTGAAAGAGAACAAGCTCTCGCTCTCGCCGCCCGCTCCGAAGCGCGTGCTGATCCGCCGGGTCTATGCCGATCTGTGGGGACTCCCGCCTGCGCCGGAAGAGGTCGAGGGGTTTGTGCGCGACACCGACCCGAAGGCCTACGAGAAACTCATTGAGAAGCTGCTGGCCTCCCCGCGCTACGGCGAGCGCTGGGGACGGCACTGGCTAGACTTGGCGCGTTATGCTGACTCGGGGGGCTTTGAGGGCGATAAAGACCGCCCCCTGATGTTCCGCTACCGCGACTGGGTGATCGCCGCGTTTAACAAAGACCTGCCCTACGACGAGTTCGTGCGCCTTCAAATTGCGGGCGATGAGCTGAGGCCCGGCGATCCGAGTGCATTGATCGCGACGGGGTATCTCGCCTGTGGCCCGCAGGACATTGTGGAGAACAACGCCCGGACGCGTGCCAACGAGATCGACGATCTGGTTGCCACGACAAGCTCCGTGGTGCTCGGACTCACCGTGGGCTGTGCGCGCTGCCACGACCACAAGTACGACCCGGTGAAGATGACCGACTACTACCGCCTCGCCGCAATCTTTGCCCCAACGGAGCGCCGCGAGGTAGACATTCCCGGCGGCAAGGCTCAAGCGGTGACGGACAAAGGTCGTGAGTTTGGGCCGTCGTTTTTGCTACGGCGCGGCGATGCCTACCAGCCCGATAAAGAGATAAAACCCGGCTTTATCGGTGCGCTTCCTGGGGGCGAGGCGGAAGTCGGGGCAGCGGCAAAAGACGCTAAAACGACTGGGCGGCGGGCGGCGCTGGCGCAGTGGCTGACGAGCAAAGAGAACCCACTCACGGCGCGAGTAATGGTCAACCGTGTCTGGCGGCAGCACTTTGGGCGCGGGATTGTCGCCTCCACCAGCAACTTTGGTCTGAATGGCGATCTGCCCACCCACCCCGAGCTACTCGACTGGCTCGCGGCCAAATTTATCGAGAGCGGCTGGAGCGTAAAAAGTCTGCACCGCCTGATACTGCTTTCTCAGACCTATCAGCAGGCATCGGAGATTCGGCCCACGGCCCAGCAAGCCGACCCACAAAACAAGCTGCTCTGGCGGATGCCCGTGCGTCGGCTTGAGGGCGAGGCGGTGCGCGATAGCCTGCTTACGGTCGCGGGGACGCTGAACCTGGAGTTCGGTGGGCCGGCGGTCTACCCGCCCATAGACCCGACACTCCGCGCCGACACCTTCCAGGGGCTCAACTGGCCCAACGAAGCCGAAGACAGCCCGAAAACCTGGCGGCGTAGTGTCTATGTGAAGGTCAAGCGCTCACTCTTGCTACCGCAGCTAGAGGTCTTTGACTGCCCTGAGATCACCTACACCGTCGCCCAGCGCAATATCACGACCACTCCCCTCCAAGCCCTAATGCTCCTCAACGATCCGCTGATTCTGCGTCAGGCAGGACTCTTTGCGGAACGGCTCCAACGCGACCGGCCCAGCGACACCTGGGCACAGATAGACCGAGCGTATCGGCTCTGCTTTGGTCGTGGCCCAAGTGTTAAGGAGCGCCAGCTGAGCCTGCGCTTTCTCAGAACGCGCACGCTCGCTGAGTTCTGCCATACGCTCTTCAACCTGAACGAGTTTGTCTATGTTCTCTAAAAAATCTACCTACCTGCGGCAGCCTGATACAATAATTCCTCATGGAAGATACGATTTTTGGGAAGATATCTCGGGGCGAGATTGCGGTGGAGAAAGTCTACGAAGACGAGTTTGTCGTCGCGATTCATGACCTTGCACCACAAGCGCCCGTCCATATCCTGGTGATCCCCAAGAAACCCCTTCGTAACGTCTTAGCGCTTCAACCAGAAGACCGTGAGCTGGCCGGGGCTGTACTTCTGGCATGTAGTGCGGTCGCTCGAAAATTGGGCATTGAAGAGAGCGGTATGCGAATTGTTCTCAACGCCGAGAGCGACGCAGGCCAGACGGTCTTTCACCTCCATGCTCATGTGCTGGGGGGACGCCCCCTAGGAACGATGGGCTAAAGCGTAGCGCCCGAGCGGATAAAGGAAACACAATGAGTGAAGACAAAGAGCCCCTTTCCCGACGAGATTTCCTCTTCCGGGCGGGCAAAGAGGCGGTCAATACCGGAGCCCAGCTCATGCCGGGGGGGAACTTAGCCCGCAAGGCACTCGGGATGCCCACTACCGACGCCGTACCCTGGTGGAATGTGCTGGCCAAGTGGCGGCAAAAAAAGACAGAAACCGAACAAATCTCCGAGGAGCAAAACACTGGAACCGACAACGGATAACTTACTACGGGTCGCCAAAGAGGCGGCCTACCTCTGTGGCAAGCGCACCCTGGCCTACTTCAACACAGGTGTAGCGGCTGAGATGAAGGGCGACAACACGCCCGTCACGATTGCCGATAAAGAGGGCGAGCGCGTCTTGCGAGAGTGCATTCTCTCCCACTTTCCGGATCATGCCATTCTGGGCGAAGAAGAGGGCGCATCGGGGAGCGGCGATTTCCGCTGGGTCTGCGATCCGATTGATGGCACCAAGTCGTTTGTGGCGGGTGTGCCGCTCTACGGCACGCTGATCGGGGTGGAGCGCGAGGGTGAGATCGTGGCGGGCGTGATCTACCTGCCCGCTCTCGATGAGATGGTCGCCGCCGGAAAGGGCCTAGGCTGCACAGTCAATGGCCGCGCCTGCCGCGTCAGTGAGAAGCCACTGGACAAAGCGGTGATCGTCACGTCATCCATTATCCGTGCCCAGAAGCGCTCGGGGGCCTACAACCAGCTCGCCGACAAGACCTATCTCCAGCGCACCTGGGGCGATGCGTTTGGCTATGCCCGCGTGGCGATGGGCCAGCTCGATATCATGCTCGACCCAGTCAAGAGCCCCTGGGATGTCGGCCCGATGCCCATCATCTTCGCCGAAGCAGGTGGCCGCTGCTCAACCTGGAAGGGCGAGAACGATATCTACGGCCCCGACTTCTTCGCCACCAGCGCCACGCTCTACCCCGAGGTGCTGGAGATTCTCAGCCAGGGGTAAACAAACCCAACTAGAACCCATCCCCTCAGTACTTTGAACCCATCCCCCCGGCCCCCTTCCCTGTCCCAAGGAAGGGGGAGGCAGGAGGGGGAGATTAAGAGGGGTTTTAGCTGGTAGCGAGGGCAATGGCTTCTTCTAAAGTGAGCATCGCTCCCTCCGCAAACGCTTGGTCGAAAGCCGCCACGTCCTCGACCGCAGCGCGGAACTGCACAGGGCGTTCGGCACGATCTTCAAAGTTCACTTCGGACTTCGCATAGAGAACAGCCGCCGCCCCGACGAGCCTAGCGCCTCGTCGGTAGTGCCCCTCAAGTCTGTCCAGCTCGGCGAGGTCTCCTAACAGAAAAGTACACATTACCGGGAAGTTGAGCTGATGCGAAAGGAGGAGACTTTCCTGCCGGTAGTGACGCGACGCTGTGAAGTCTCCTGCTGTTTGCGTCATGACCCCCATGTAGCTAAAGGCGACTGCGAGGGCAAAGTTGCGACCGATCTCTTGACAAATATTGATGTTTTCTTTGCCAAACTCATACGCTTTGGAAAACTCACCACGCTTACAGGCTAACATTCCAAGATTTCCCAGAGCCGCCGCGATAAGGGATTTATTGCCTTGTCTTCGTGCAAGAGTAAGCCCCTCTTCAAGCATCTCCTGCGCCTCAAGTATGTCTCCCGCATCAACAAGCATAGTTCCCGTATTGATGGTTGCCTGAGCCAGGAAATTAAGGTTGTTTGCCTTTTGTGCGAAGCGCAAACTCTCTCGTTGATACTCAAGTGCTTTCTGGATATCCTTGTAGGACTCACTAATAATCCCTGCGAGAAGACCCAGAGCAGTAGCCACGTTCAAGTCATTCCCGAGCGCCTTCTGTTCGGCAATACACTTTACATAAAGAGCCTCGGCCTCCGCCTGACCTCCCAAAACTCGGGTAAACATGGCTACACCAATGAGGCACTGACCTTGCTCCTCGCTTGGTTTGTGTGCCACTGGGAGTGCCAGAATCGTGTTGTACCACTGCCACGCCTCTTGAAGATGGCTTCGTGTGTACCAAAACCGGCGTTGGTGTCCCGCGATCTTCATTGCCTCACGCTGAAGGTGCTCGTCTGAGGCGCTTGTGCCGAACTGGAGCGCACTGCGTATATTGTCATGTTCCAGCTCCACCCGATTCAGCTCAGTAACCGCCTCGGACTGGTGCTGTTTTGGGTAGGATTCCTGACAAAACGCGCGAAAGTACTCCAAGTGGGCGACTTGTACAGACTCGATCCACGGCCCGTTAAGCTGCTCCTGAGCGTACTGACGGACGGTCTCCAGCAGGCGGTAGCGTGTTGCGCCAGATTGCTCCCGCTCGACAACCACGAGGCTCTTGTCCACAAGTGAGGTCAGCAGCTCCAGAACCTCACAGGCTGCGACTCCGTCCCCTGAGCAGACACGCTCTGCCGCCTCCAAGCTCCAGCCCCCCGCAAAGACCGAGAGGCGACAGAGTAGGGTTTTCTCGCTCTCACTGAGCAACTCGTAGCTCCAGTCAATGAGGCCACGGAGCGTCTGGTGACGAGGCAGAACCGTGCGAGGGCCACCCGTGAGAAGCGAGAAGCTCTGGCTGAGTCGCTGGTGAAGCTCGTCGAGCGAGAGCGTGCGCAGGCGGGCGGCGGCCAGCTCAATGGCGAGCGGGATGCCGTCGAGCCGTGTGCAGATTGCGGCGAGCGTTGGGGTGTTCTGCTCCGTTTTCGCAAACTCGGGGCGCTGCTGGGACGCCCGCGCGACAAAGAGCTGTATGGCATCGTCGGGAGCGAGTGAGGGAATGCGATAGGTATGCTCCCCACCAATGCCCAGCGCCTCGCGGCTGGTGGCCAGAACTCGGAGCTTGGGGCAGCTCCGAAGGAGCGTCTCGGCGAGAGTGGCGCTCGCCTCTAAGACATGCTCACAGTTGTCCAGAAGCAACAGCGTTTGCTTTGCCTTCAAAGACTCGATCAGCGTCGTGAGGATCGGCTTACCGGGGGCTTCGTTGATGCCCAGGGTACTTGCCACGGCGCGAACCACAAGCGCCGGATCGGCCAGCGGAGCGAGCTCGACAATAAATGCGCCGCCCTCAAAGCGCTCCAGGATGTCTCGTGCGACGAACTGGCTCAGGCGCGTCTTGCCACTTCCCCCCGAGCCGGTGAGCGTGACCAGTCGGGCTTTTTTCGCCAGCTCGCACAGCTCACGGCGCTCTGTATCCCGCCCAATAAAGCTGGTAAGGGGCTCGGGCAGGTTGTGGAATACCTCACGCGGCATGGGAAGAGTGCTCGGCTGCGGTACAGAAGCTGCCTGCTGCGCCGTCTCCAGGCGGGCGACGAGGTGCTCGCGCTCTGTGATGACCCAGTCGTCGTAGAGGCCGGGCAGAAACTCCGCGCGTGCTAGATTTGCGGCTCCCGCCACATCGCCCGCCTTTAGCCTTGCCTCAAACTCGGCGACATCCGTGGTGACAAAGTCCGGGTTGAGCCCCACTTGAAGCCTGCCACTGACCAGCGACTCCCCGAGGAGCTTGCGTAGGCTAGAGAGAGTCACCGAGAGGCTGTTGCGTGCAAGTGCGGGGTCTTTATCAGGCCAGAACAGCTCGGCGATGACCTCGCGAGAGTGGGAGCGCGGGAGGGTGACGGCTAGATAGGCCAGGATCGCTGCCGCTTTTTGGGTGGGAAAATGGCTGAAGCTCTCGCGGCTCTTACCGACGAGTCGCGGGCCTCCGAAAAGTTCAATGCGCCAAGCCATAGTCTTTTCAGATTATACACATTTTTAAGACTATTGTAAGACTATTATCAGAGTGACATGGTGAAGTACAGACAATTCTCAAAAGAGGAATACGTTCATGAACCGTCGTAACACACACCTTCAAGCAGCCACTGGCTGGACCTCGATAGATGCCGCTCTTGACTGGGGCAATGGGAAGATCTACTTCTTCAAGGACAACCAGTATCTTGCCTATGACAAGGCGACGGAGATGGTTCTGCCCGGTTACCCTGCCTCTATCGGGAGTGCCTGGCGCGGGGTTGGCTTCACTCGCATTGATGCCGCCGTGCTGTGGCCGGGGGGGCGCTATGCGTATTTTTTCAGTGGCGATGAGTACTGCCGCTACAATATCGCTGCCGATAGAGTAGACCCTGGATTTGAGCGCCTCAAGATCAAGGATCACTGGAAAGGTATCCCGTTCCCTAAACTTGACGGTGCCCTTGTCTGGGTGGATCGAAAGTCGGTTTACTTTTTCAGTGGCGATGAGTACTGCCGCTACAATGTCACTGCCGATAAGGTAGACCCCGGCTACGAGCGTCTGAAGATCAAGGACAACTGGAAAGGGCTCTTTCCCTCAAGAGTGCAGGCTCCTTTGCTCTGGGGAGAGAGCGATGCGAAGGTTTTTTTCTTCAGCGGCACTCAGTACGCACGCTATGATGTGCGCTTAGAGCGGGTCGATCCCAACTATCCCGCGTCGGTCACTTCGGGCTGGGACTTCCGCGCCGTGCCTGCTCTCGCGGCGGGCACCACCAAAGACATGCGGTATGTCAAGCATGCAAGGGCCAGGAATCAAAACTCTCCCTACGTCTGGAACCCAATGCCCGATGGCAGACCCACACCTGGGCCGGTTCGGCGGGCGATCTACAGCCCACTGGATGACCAGCCGCTCCTGGTCTACACCATTAACAAGGCTCCCCGCGACTCCGATGGCTGTAGCATTGTCAACTATCTCAAGGACCCTGGCACCAAGGCGCACGCCGAGATATTCAACGATGCCTGCTTAGCACATGACGCGAACTACGAGGCTCCGTGGACGGAGATTGGCTGGAAGGATGGTCGTCTTCTGTGCGAGAGTCTCCTCCTCCACGACATGAAACGTGTCGTGGACAGCTCGAAGATGAACGAAGCTCGGCGCGGAGCCGCTCGGATCGTCGCCAACACTTGGTACAACTTCCTGGAGGCTGGCGTCACCAAGTCCTCGCTGGGAATTGTCAAGGATGAGCCCTTCGATGTTGCTCAGAGGTTGAACCGCCAAGAGGGCTACGCGTTCACCGACATCAGGAAAGGCGGTCTGCTCTCGGTTTGGAATAAAGACGGCGCTTTTGTCATGGGCGTGGATGTCACCTACACCAGTGCGACGGGTAAGAAGATCACCTTCTCCGAGAAACAGCCCATCACAAAGACGATTGTCGTTCCGATCTCCATCGGCGCAAGAGGTATCACCCTCAGCTGTTATGCCGTGGCTGGCAGAGAAATCTTCAAGAGATCCTTCTCCTCCCCCGCCGTCATGCGCGTGGTTGTCGGAGGAACGACTCTCTTCCCTACCGTTAAAGAAAATCCTTAGTCACCCAGAAAGAAAAACCTAATGAAACCTATGCAAACTCTCTCTCGTAAAACTCTCGCCCTGCTGGGCCTTGCTGCCGTGGTGCTCACGGCGCTTCCGAACATGGCACGCGCTCAGACCACGCAAGCCTTTAGCTTCACCGGAGCGAACCAGTTCTTCGTCGTTCCCGCAGGTGTCACCAGCCTGGACGTGTTTATGTGGGGAGCCGGAGGGGGCCAACGTGGCGCATCGGGCGCGTTTGTCAATGGCCTGCTCACGGTCTCTCCCGGTGAGACTCTCACCCTCATCGTTGGCGGAGGTGGTGCAGTCTCCCCTGGTTCTGGTTCGACTGCCAATGCCTTTGGAGGAGGGGGCTTGGGGGTTGGAGATGGTGGAGCCATTCCAGGCGGCGGCGGCGGCGGGCGTTCGGGTATCGTTCGCAACTCCAGCAGTACAGAGATCGTCACCGCAGGCGCGGGCGGTGGGGGGAACCAAAATTCCTTAGGCGGTGCGGGTGGGCTGGCAGCAGGCAATGCCGGAGTGGTGGGGCCAGCCACGGGCGGTGGCGGCACCCAGGTAGCAGGGGGAGCAGCACCCGGAGGCACGACCTCTGCCACGGCGGGTAGTGCTTTTCAGGGTGGTAACGGACAAATTGGTGCTATCCCCGGTGGCGGCGGCGGTGGCGGTGGCTTCTTCGGGGGCGGCGGTGGAGGAAATAACGCCGACTTCGGTGCTGGGGGCGGTGGCTCGTCGCTGCTCACGGCGCTGACGGGCACCTCGGCAAGTGCGGCAGGAAACAACGGCAGCTCAGCAGGCGTTTCGCCTGGCTTTACTGGTGCGAACTACGCAGCGGGTATCGGAGTCGGAGGCGCAAGCAGCACGGCGGGTGGCAACGGTCGGATCGTGCTGGTCTTCACCGCAGCACCCGAGCCGGGAACCCTGGCGCTGCTTGCAATTGGCGGCACCCTGGTGATTCTCAAGCGGCGACGGCGCAGCTAAAGGCGACGGCGCGGGTAGTCCCGCCGATTAGAACGAGGGGACTGGAGAGCTAAAGCTACAAAGGGCCACCCAGAGGGTA
>NZ_JANNYP010000597.1:0-1936 GCF_031410135.1 Armatimonas sp.
CGGTGCATCTTGGGCGGCAAGGATCTGTTCAAAGCGTTGGCGAAGTCGCTGTTTCGTTTCTTCTGTCATCCCCCTATGATGACGACTTTAGGAGCAGAAGGCAAATCGGCTTGCCTCACCACTTTTTTGTCCTGCACCCCATGAGCCCCTATGCCTTGACTCGGTGCGCAATCTACGATAGAATTTGACGCCTGTTGGTTTGTCAGAGGGTTTCCCGTTGTAGCTCAGCCCGGATAGAGCGGTCCCGTCCTAAGGGAAAGGCCGGGGGTTCGAATCCCTCCGACGGGATTTTCTGACAGTTGCCAAAAACGACCTGGAGAGGTCGCATAGTTGGTCTAGTGCGTCCGCCTCGAAAGCGGATGAGTGCAAGCTCCGTGGGTTCGAATCCCACCCTCTCCGCTTCCCCTCTCCTCCGACGGCGAAAAAATATCTCTGAAGAGGCTTTCCGGTTTATGAGTGCTCGTGGGAGTTCTCTTCTATGAGTAACCTTACCAACACGGTTCGCCTTCACCGTATTCTTCGCGCCGCACCGGAGCGTGTCTACCGCGCCTTTCTAGACCCGGCAGCTATAGCCAAGTGGATAGCACCACATGGGTTCACCTGCCACATCCACCACATGGATGCCCGCGTCGGCGGCACCTACAAGATGTCCTTTACCAACTTTGGCACCCAGAAGAGCCACTCGTTTGGTGGAACCTATGTCGAGCTGACACCCCACGAGACGATTCGCTACACCGACCAGTTTGATGACCCAAATCTGCCGGGCACCATCAACGTTACCATCTCGTTACGGAGCGTGGCCTGTGGCACGGAGCTGACGATTCTTCAGGAAGGACTCCCCGCTACGATTCCCGTGGAGTTCTGCTACCTGGGCTGGCAGGAGTCCCTTGCTCTGCTTGCGCACTTGGTCGAGCCGGAAATTCCCGATGGCCCCTAAGCTTTTCACGGGACATACTACTAGCCATGGAATGCTCCACGCCAAGTAGGGTATTCTCACCTAGATGACGCCTCTGGAAGTGCTCCTTACCGACGTCCGTGCCTGCACGCTCTGCGCGGAGCACCTGCCCCACGGGCCACGCCCGGTGCTCCAGTGCCACTCCGACGCACGCATCCTAATCGTCGGGCAGGCGCCGGGGCGGCGCGTCCATGCCTCGGGAATTCCCTTCGATGACCCGAGCGGGGAGCGGCTCCGCGACTGGCTGGGGATCACACCCACCGTTTTCTACGACCCACACCAGATCGCGCTGCTTCCGATGGGCTTTTGCTACCCCGGCACAGGCAAGTCCGGCGACCTGCCCCCGCGCCCCGAGTGCGCCCCGGCTTGGCGCGAGAAGCTACTCTCGCATCTGCCAAATCTCCAGCTCACCCTCGTGATCGGGCAGTACGCCATGGCGTATCATTTGCCTGATGCCAAAAAAAACGTCACCGAGACCGTTCAAGACTGGCGCGAGCACTGGCCGAGTGTCGTCCCCTTGCCTCATCCCAGCCCGCGCAATAATCTCTGGCTCCGCCGCAATCCCTGGTTCGATGAAGACATCGTCCCTGCCCTCCGCACTCGTGTCGCTGAAGTGCTTACGGGTATCCTATAGCCATGAGTAAGTTCACCTTTCCTGTTGATACAGAGAGCGAAGCCTTCTGCCTGGAGATCGCCAAGACAATGGCGTTTTACTTTGGCCTCTCTCTCGACGATGCCATTGACCGAATCAACAAGCACTGGCAGCACACCACCTTTGCCGCTGGTGAGCTACTTTTCCATGAGACCACCGAATACTGGGCACGATGGATTTTTCTGGGCAATGAGACATGGCACCTCCCGAGCTACTGGATACAAAACCAGCTTCGGATTGAGCGCAAGCTCGACCAGATTCAAGCGCACCTGGGAATCGCCCCCCCGCCGCTCTCCGAGTTGCTACAAGACCTCGTCCGCCAGGGCAAG
>NZ_JANNYP010000598.1:0-16528 GCF_031410135.1 Armatimonas sp.
GAGGCGACATCCCAGGGGTCTTGGGCACGCAGGCTGACTCGCATCTTGCCGGAGGGCATCTGGCGCAAAAAGATCGCGACTTCTGCGCCTCGTACAGCACGGAGCGCGGTGGCGATTCCGTCGGTGTCTTTGTCGTTGGCACCTAGCTCGGTGAAGTCGGACTGTGTCACCCAGGCCCAGACGACCTTGCCATTGTCGCTGCGGGCCATGCGATCCATTGCACGGCCCAAGAGCTTTTGTGCGCCAAAGCTGGCGTTCTCGTAGACGGCCTCGTAGATCACGGTGGGTGAGGCTCCCGCGGCGATCAGCGCCCCTCCGACGGCCATCGTGCGGGGCTTGGTGTTGGAGAAGCGAAAGCTTCCCGTGTCGGTCAGCACGCCGCAGAGCAGGCACTGGGCGATCTCGGGCGTGATCTCGACGCCTAGCGCGAGTAGTAAATCGTAGACCAGCTCCGCTGTAGACGCTGTCGTGGCATCGAGTAGGCGTACCTGACCAAACTGCCCGCCCGTCACGTGGTGGTCAATGTCCATCACGAGCGGCGCGGAGAGAATGGTATCCGCATTGCTACCCAGACGCTTCAGATCCCCCGCATCGAGCCCCACGCCCAGCTCAAAGTCTAGGCGATCCGTGTGGGTCTGGAGCTTTTCCACGCCCGGAAGAAACATCAGGTTCTCCGGAATGCCGTCGGCAGAAAGAAAGACAACTTTCTTACCCAGTGCCTCCAGCCCCAGCCCGAAGCCCAGCATCGAGCCGATCGCATCACCGTCGGGATTCACATGGCAGGCCAGCACGATCTTGGTCGCGCTCCAGACTGCCTGCACAGCTTCGTCAAGTCCTTCCCGATCCAGCGGGGCATGGGGATTGTTGGGAATCGCCATCTTACTTGTCGCCGTCCTCCGCCGCCATCGCATCGCGAACCGCCGCGAGTTCTTCTTCCGTAGCGGGCTGCAGGCTCGCCGCAAAGGCTTTCTCCTCGCGTAGAACCTCAAACATCCGCACACCGCGCTCGATGCCCTCATCAAAGCGGAAGACTAGCATCGGTACGGTGCGGAGCTCCAGCATGCTCCCCAGCCGTCCCCGGATGAACCCCGCGCCGTTGCGCAGAGCCTTCATCGCGCCTTTTTTCTCCTCTTCATCGCCCATCACGGAGATAAAAACTTTAGCAATGGAAAAATCCTGCGCCACTTCCACATCGGTCACACTCACCAGTGCGACGCGGGGATCGCCCACGTCTTTACTTAAAATCTCGGACAGGTCGCGCTTGATCATCTCGGCAACCCGTGCCTGTCGCAGTGTTGGCATAAGAGCCCTCTTCCTAAATCATTTCGATACCATAGTCATCTAGGACGACATTGGCATCGTTGTCTATGTAATCTATCACCTTTTGGAGCACCTGGGTCGCAAAGACCGCGCTATTGCTGACCACGGTGACTCCCAGAGTGGCCCGTCTCCAGGCATCCAGCTCATCCACTTCCGCGATAGAGACATTGAATTTGTTGCGAACGCGAGCCACCAGAGACTTTATCGCCTGGCGTTTATCTTTCAGAGAGTCGGCATAGCCGATAGAGACGGAGAGGGTCAAAACACCGATATGCATGTGCAAAGCCCGCGTAGTATTTGGCGCGGACACCCAAAAGAAAATCCGGCACGAGAGACTCCCATGCCGGACTCATTATATCGCCCTCACCGCTCAGAGCTACTCGTCCGTTTTCTTCTTCTCGACGGGCGGAATTTTATCGTCGGTTTTAGGCTTCTCGACGGGCTTGAGCTTGTCTTTATCGGGCGTGGTATTGAACTCGGGTAGTTTATCTTTCAGCTTGGACTGCATCTGCCTTGCCGTGTTATCGCGGAGCTTGCGAGCTTCCTCCGGGTCGCGGACGATGCGGGGTGTCAGAAAGACGAGTAGCTCCGTCTTGCTCTTGGTGGTTGTGTTGGACTGGAAGAGCTTGCCCAGAATCGGAACGTCGCCCAAGATCGGGAGCTTATTGGTAGTTGCAGAGACAGAGCTCTTGATAATGCCTCCGAGCACGATCGTCTCACCGTCTTTCACACTCACGGTAGTCTGTGCCTCACGCTGGTTCACCACAGGCGCATTGAAGTCCGTATAGCGCACAAAGTCGTTGGCGGTCTGGGTGACATCCATCGTGACAAAGCCATTGGACGTGATACGCGGCGTGACAGTGAGAATAATACCCACATCAAGAAACGCATAGTTGAAGATCTGAACCCCTTGTCCGTTGGTCTGTGTGCTGGTTACATACGGCAGGCTCTGGCTAATATTGATCTCCGCGGTGGCATTATTACTCGTGAAGATACGCGGCGTGGAGAGCACTTCAAAACGGGAGTCGGTCTGGAGTGACTGAAGGAACGCACCATACTGCCCACCTGTGAGCGTGTAGCGCAAGCCCTGAGGCTGCGTCGTGCTTGCCTGGCCCCCAAAAGATGAAGAGCCCGCGCCTCGTGCTCCGGTCTCACCAAGAATCTTGCCTTGCGTGAAGTTCCACTCCACCCCTAGCTTATTGTTCGCATCTAGGCTCGCCTCCACAATCACCGTCTCGATCATCACCTGCTCAGGGATCTTATCGAGCTGGTCCACGATCTGCTGGAGCAGCTCCCGGTTCTGAGGTGAGGTGACAATAATCACGCTGTTGGTGTTGATATCCGGGATGATCGTCACCTGTCCCGTGAGATCGCGTAGGTTGACCACACGGCCATTGGAGTCCAGGCCACGGGTTCCCTGTGCCTGCTGCGACGAGCGCGAGGAGCCCGTTCCGCCAAAGCCACTGAAGCCGCCACCACCAAAGCCACCAAAACCGCCGAAGCCTTGCTGAACGGTTACATTGGTCGCGAGCTCACCCGCAGCCGCCATTGGATCGGCAAGTCCCACCGAGAGTGGGCCATCCGGTTGATCCTGGCTCCGCCCCAGCGACCCGGGCGCATTGCCGCCGCCCGTGTTGCGGTTGTTGGTATTGGTACGGTTCGTTGCCCCCGTCAGTCCCGTCGGTCGCGCCGTCGTTCGCGCCCCTGTGCGGCTCCCAAAGCTCTGGTTCAAAACATCGGCAAGCTGATCCGCGCGGGCATTCTCCAGCGTGATCACAAACGTGCTGTTCTCAAAGGTGATGGGCTTATCCAGCTCTTTCACCACCTTGCCTATCAGATCGAGATTCTCCTGCGTTCCGGTAATGATCAGCGAGTTGGTGCGCGCCTCCGCCACCACGTTGCCTTGCCCTCCCGCCGATGAGCCGCGCCCAAAGCCGCCGAAGCCACCAAAGCCGCCACCACCGCCAAAGCGCTGGTCAATCGGCTGTTGGGAGCCCGTGGTGCCGCCCCGGCCCCGAGGGACATTGGCGATCAGCACGTTCTGCACAACGGTCACCAGATCCGACGCGGTAGCAAAATCAAGCTTAAAGACCTGCGACTTCTGCGGCTGTTCGGTCTGCTTGTCAATCTCCGCGATCAGATCCGCCACTTGATCCTGCTCACGCGTCGGCGCATTGACGATCACTGAGTTCGAGTAGTCATCGGCAGAGGCACGCACCACCGTGGTGCTTCCGCCACGTCCCCCAAAGAGACTACTCAGCCCCCCAAAGCCACCTTGGCTACCAAAGCTGGGGAAGCCACTGCGCCCACTACTACTGCCACCAAAGCCGCCAAAGCCACCACGCTGCGGGTCGGGGTCGGGGCCAGGGTTAGGGCCATTGGGCGGAGGAGTGCCCCCTGTGGGCGGGGTTGGCGCTCCGCCGGTTGCTCCCGGCACACCACCGTTGCCCATGAGTGCTCCAAGGCCTGCCAAGGGATTGGACTGTTGGCCAGAGCCCTGAAAGACATCATTGATCACCCGCGCCACCTGACTGGCACTGGCGTACTTGAGCTGGTAGACCTTGGGAGCCAGGCTAGAGGAGCTGGAGCTGCCCCGACCAGAAAACATACTGGGGTCAAAACCTGTGGGAAATCCACTGCCCGAACGTCCACTAGTGCCACCCCGCCCCGACTGAGGACGCGCTTTGATGACCAAAAAATTGCCGCTCTTGGTCAGATCAAAGTTTTTGAGACCAAGAATCGCATTGAGCTGGGCAAAGGCATCTTTGAGAGGCTGATCGGTCGGGCTCTGGAGCGTGATTCCGCCGGTAAGCGCAGGGTCCTTAACGATAGCAATTCCGCTGGCCTTGCTAAAGACACTCAGCACCGCATCTATGCTGGCATTGCGGAAGTCTAGCTTCAGGCGTGTCTTAGGATTAAGCTTGAACTGCTCCCAAACAGGCTTAGGAAAGTCCATCCCACCCCCGAAGCCACCACCACCGAACTGGTCAAACTGGGCATGGGCCGCAGAGGGCATTAAGGCTACAGCCAGTAATAGCAGGGGAAAATGTCGAGCGAACAGATTTGTTTTCATTAGGAATTTCCTGTAGGTTGCGTCGGTGCCACATCAGGCGGCAAGTTAAGACTAATGGGCGTGCTTTCAGAGTTACCTGCACGGTTTGCACGCTGGCGGCGGCTCCCGCGGCCACCACCACCTTGCGAACCAGGGTTTATTTGAGGGAGAGGAGGAAGGGTTACGCCAGGCTGCGTGCCAACAGCTGCGGGAACAGTTACCCCACTCGGTACAGTGGGTGCTCCCGGCAACAAGACAGGTGAGACGGCGGCAGGGGCACTCTCCTCAGGCGGCTCCGCAAAAACCATCTGCGTGCCATTGCTAAACATCACACTATCAGACTTGATGGCGAGGATTGGCTGCCCCATCCACTTCTCCCCCACCTTCACCGTCTGACTTTCTCCTGTGACTGCATTCTCTAAGAGTGCTAGTCGGACGCCGTTCTGGACAAATATCCCGGTCAGAGCCCAGGTAGGTTTTTTGGGCTCAAGGAGAGTCTTGTCTAACGTTGCCCCGAGAGGTTGCGTCTTCTTGACAAGAATCTTGGGTGCAAAGACATCTCGAAATGGCGCGGAGAACCGAGGGAACTTGGCGGTCATGTCCAGCTCGGTGAAGCCATCAAGAGCCTTGATGTGTGTCCCGATGACAGGGCCTTTTTTGCGTTTAGTCGCTGCATCAGGCTCGGAGAGGAAATAGAACGCCACGCCTCCCACAAGCGCCAGAAACGCGAACCAGGCCGTGGGTTTGCTGATCTTAGCCACGAGTAGATCCCTCCTGTTTGGTAGGCGCATTTTTCACGGTTGGCGGCTGACTCGGCGCATAAGCACAAAGCCCTAGGGTAGCCGTCACCGCATTCGAGCCCGCATCGCTGGAAGCAAGCTGGAACGAGCGCAGTGCGAGCTTACTGCTAGGACGATCCAGTGTGGCCGCAAAGGCATGCACCGCTGGGTACGGCCCCGAGACCTGGACACTAAAGGGAAGCTCGGATAGCTCCGGCAGAGTCAGAACGCGCTGAGGCCGGAAGGCGGAGAGCTTAAGCTTTCGCGCGGTCGCTTCTTGGGTGAGCTGTGCCAGGACGGAGGCAGCAATCGTGTCAGGGTCCCCCTGCCAGAGCCGGGCGGAGAGCTGAGCGCGTGTCTGCTGACCACTAATCTGGGTCATCTGAATTTGTTCCAGAAGCTCTTTTCGGCTACGCTCTTTTCCCATGGCAATTCCCTCGGTCGTGGGCCTTTTCACCAGGAGCATGTAGCCTAGAGAGCCCGTCAGGATGACCAGTGCGGCTAGCATCACTGCGCTTGGGCCCGCCTCTTGCGGGTTCTTGAAGTTGAGGAAAGATTTTTTCACGGTGTCCCTCCTGAAGCACTTGTACTACTTGAGCCACTTGCCGTTGCAGAGGCAACCTTGGCGCGTGACGAGCTACTTCGTGCCCCCTTCTTCCCTGCCTTATCGGGCACGGGCATGGGAAGATTCCCCACAGCGGTCGCGGTAATATTGAACTGTACTACCGGCTGCTCGGCAACCTTAGCTCCATTGGCGAAGACCAACTTAACATCACGGAAGCGCGGGCTGGCGCTGAGTGAGTCCACTGCTTTAGCGACGAGCTCGCCGCGCTTGGCGGTGCCACGAAGCTGGACAGGCTTTCCACGCTCCGTGTTTATCCCAATCAGCCAGGCCCCCTCAGGCAGTGCGCTACTGGCTGCCAGAACCATATCGCTCAGCGGTTGGGCAGGAAGAAACGCACGATCTAGAGTCGTCTTCATGCTCGTAGCACGGTTGGCTTTGGTCTGCTCGGCGTCCCGAGTCGCCCGCAGGGTCTTGAGCTTGGATTCCCACTTAGCCTTGGCAACATCCACTTTCGACTGCGCCTCAAAATGCTCAACCCAGATAAAACCTGCCAGCATCAAAGACGAAATCAGCAAGAGAATCGAGAGGCGTGTCTTGGCACCAAGCTGTTTTTTCTCTTCTTTGGCTCGGTCTTCATTGAGAGCAAACGAGAACTCAGGTGCCAGGTGAAGTAGCTCCAGTGCCCGGCCCCGCACGACTTCGAGCTTGCCTGCCCCCGCCGACATCAGGGTGCGCTGCGCCTCTTGCCCCACGCTCGCATTTTCCGCGGCCACACGGCTAAAGCGCACCACGCCATCTTGCACGACATCCAATGTCATGCCTGTCGGTAGCTTATCCACCACCAAAGCATCGGGACGCGCGGCAACAGCAGCAGAAGCCAGCGCGACGGGAAAAATAGCCGTCGCTTTGAGCCCCGCATCCGCAAGCTCCAGACGAAGCTTAACTAGGTCACTTGCACGCATCGCCCCCACGACCGTGAGCCAGCCTTCTAGGTTGTGATCCTCGGTCTGGTAGGCATCAAAGGCGAGCTCACTGGCAGGCAGAGGAAAAAGCTGACCCAGCCGAAGGTTCACCAAGCGGCGAAGCTCCTCGGGAGTGGCCTTGGGCAGGCGAATCGCCTTCAGAAAGACACAGCTCCGACTCACGCCGACGAGGGCCTCTTTATGGCCACGGACAAACCGCCCCAGCTCATCAATGCTTGTGCCCCGTGCGCGACGATCATCGGCACGGTCCAACGCCAGCACTGAGCCCGGAGCCCACTCCAGATGGAGGGTTGGCAACGCTCTCCTTTTCACTGATTCCCTCCTGAAGACACCGACGTTGTCGTTGCCTCTTCCCAGCTCCACCACGCAGGGATACTGGTCGTATTGATGCGCTCTAGCTGTAGCACTAGTGCACGACTACTGCGAATTCCGACAACTGCTTCATAGGCCACGCCAACACCACCACTCTCTCCCCAGATCCGCACCAGAAATGTATCGCTGCCCACGCACACTGCATCGGCCACCTGCCCCAGAGTTGCGCCGGTTAGTCCGGGGATACTGGAGAGCTCCCCCAGAGTCGCGAACCCCGTGCTCTGCCGGGTGATAATGGAGCTGGCGATATCGGAGGTAACACCCGGTAGCTGTGCAAGAACCGACTCGGATGCCGTGTTGATATTGACTTTCCCGGTCAGGCGAGTCTCTGTCGTAAAGGTCGCCGAGTCGAGCACTTGCTGCGCCGCCTGCGGAGCGACACCCGCTCGCCCGAGTAAGTTCGCAAACGATGTAAACGGCCCCTGTGTGGCAAGCTGGGCGGGCAACCCAAGCTGAATCAGAGTCAGCGGATTGAGGTTTTGCTGGTTCACGTTGGTGCGTGCTCCCCCCGCAGCGAGGGTATTGGGTGCGCCGCTAGAGACCGTCAGCACTCCCGCCAGCGCCAGCGGTTCCCCATTAACATCCTCCAGAGGAATACTTGTCGTGATGTCTTCCGCATTGGGAGTGTAGAGCGTCCGAGCAGTCCAGCCCTTGATCAGAGCCAGCTCCGTCAGGCTTTTCAGCGTCGCTAAGCGAGCATTGTAGGGCGTCGTCAACGCTCCGTAGTAGCTGTCTTTTGCGCCCTCGGTTCGTGGTGTCACCTCCGCCTCGCGCCAGTCGAGAAGGCTCGCAGTCTGCTCAGAGGTGATGGGAAGGTTCTGGAGCTGCGCCTCGGTGAGGGTATTGATATTCAGACGGCTCCCGGCATCGAGAAGTTGGACTCGGTAGGTAGCGCCTCCGGTTAGCTCTGTGACATCTGTTCCATTAGTTCCCAGAATCGCCCAGTCATCGTCGAGTTTAACGAGGTTCGTATCGACGGCCTGAAGTGCGGAGAGGGACATGGCCAGAGCGCTACGCGCCGCCGCCTCAGCACGACGGTCTCGAAGCGTGTACTGTGTTGCGGTGAGGTAGGCACGCTGGTTGGCAGCAAAGACCGCCAGCATGGCCAGCAACCCCGCCAGCACCACCAGCGCCAGCACCATCACGCCTCCACGCTCACTTCGGCGACGTGTCATGCGGTGCCTCCTGTCGAAGTCGCGTTGGCGGGGTTGTCGGCGTCCACATCACTGGTGGGAAGGGGCACCACAAAACTATGGGTCTGGTTTGCTGTATCCGTTGCCAGGGTGTAGCTAACCCGCACCGCTGCCGGGAGCCGCCGTGTGCCCCCTTCTTCCGTCGTGTCCCAAACCGTCACCCACTGTGTCCCATCATAGAACTCAAAACCAATGCTCGTGACCGACGACTCCAGAAGAGACTCCGTGCCTCCCTGGGTCACATCGCCATCCGCGGGCACCTGGAGACGCTCAAAGAGCCCGACTTTGCTCCCCGCATCGCCCACGGCTGAGGTACTAAGAGAGATCTCCGCAACGCCGCCCTGAGGCCCACGCGCCTCATGCTGGGTCTCAAAGTCATCCGTGCTCTGCTGCGTCGTGAGTGGCAATCCCAGAGCCGTGGAGGTAAATGTCAGGCGATCCGCTCCGAGCGCCCCATCTCCTTCGGTTGCCGCGACAAAATACGTCATCGTATCGGCGGTATCTTCCGACAGGATCACCTCGGTAAGGAGTCGGGTAATGCGCCGCTCGATTCGTGCGGTGGGGTTCTGCTCGCTCTGGCGCTGTGCCTGGCGGCGCTGGACATCAATACTTCCGGTAAAGGCGTAGGTGAGCGCATAGGTGAGAAAGCCCATCATCACGAGCACCACCATCAGCTCCAGCAGAGAGATCCCTGCCCGTACCTTTCGTCGTTTATTGCCCACTTGTCCCCGTTCCGGTTGTCGTTGTTGTCTCAGGTGGGAAGAAAACCTGCTCACTTAGTGTCTGCTGGGAGTCTCCCCGCGTCGCCGTGATCGTCGCCTCTTCCACGTTTTCATCATCAGTCGTCTGAAGCTCAAGGCTCCAGTCCGCATCCGCATAGCCCTCTGCCGAAAAGTCCCCGCTGGTCTCCGCCGTACGGAGATCCCCTTCGACTCTCAGGGCAGCCAGCTTCTGACTTGCCAGCCGCTGAAGCAGTTCTGCATTCCGAGCGGACACATCGGCCCGCGAGAGCGACCCAATCGCCGTCAGCGTTCCCGCCACAGCCACCCCTACTAGAGTCGCTGTCACCAGCACCTCAATCAGAGTGAAGGCTTTTGCTCCCCCAAACCTCTTAGCCACGCTGTTCGAGCTCCCCTGCGCTCCAGCGCTCCTCACCGGCTTCGTTTGCGTTCGAGGAGCTGGCGCTGATCCAGCGTGGAAGCTCTCCTTCACCGGGTAGGCGCAGGCTCAAGATGCGATTTCCCTCCGCTAGCTCCAGCCTTCCGGGTACGGCAGAGCCATCGGGGTAAACAGTCCACTCCCACGACGACAGATCCACACTCTGCCCCTCAGACTGCGCCGAATCCAGCATCAGCCCCCCGCTCAGTGCGATTCGCTTTACTTCCGTAGGCGACTCGCCCTCTTCCGCGGCACGCTCCATGATGAGGGTGTCGCCGCCTTCTGCCCGAAGTGTTATGGCTTTCTTACTCAGACGCGCTTCATTCTGGGCCTCCACAGGCAAGCGTAAGACACTCGCTTTGAGCGTCTGCACGTCTTGGGAGCGCTTGAGAGCAACAACATTGGGAATCACAAGCGCAGCCATAAGAGCCAGGATCGTGATTACCACCGTCGCCTCAATCAGCGTGAAAAAGCTCCCCCGCCGGGCGGGGGCCGGGGGGTAGGCAGCCATTATTCGCTCGTGATATCCGAGTTGTCGGCCTCGCCGCCCGGAGCGCCGTCGGCGCCGTAGGAAGCGATTATGAAGTCCTGACCATCCGGCCCCGGAGATTCATAGACATACTCATTCTGCCAGGGATCACCCGAAATTTCCTTCTGGGTATAGGGCCCACGCCAGCCATTCACATCACCCGGCTGGACACGCAGCGCATTGAGGCCCTGCTCCGTGGTGGGGAACTGATCCGTGTCTACACGGTACTGCTGCAACAAGCTGGAGAGTGTGGCGATATCACTCGCCGCCTTGGCACGCTTTGCATCACTGGTGCGGTTAACCACACGGGGGACGATCAGCGCTGCAAGAATGGCCAGGATCAACACCACGACCAGCATCTCAATCAGCGTAAAAGCACGTTTTTGTCTTCTCATCTATTTCACTGTTTCCTGCGCTTGAAATATCGGCAAGAGCACCGAAAGAACCACGAACCCAACAAAGATTCCCATGGATAGAACAATCACGGGTTCCACCAAAGAAACCAGACGACGCATCCCGGTATCAACCTCGAAGTCGAGGCTATCGGAGACCCGACCCAGCATCCGGGGTAAGTCCCCTGTCTCTTCACCAATGGCAACCATGTGTGTCAGTACAGGGGGAAATGTCCCCGTATCACGCATGGACTCGGCGATGGGCCGCCCATCGCGAACTTCCTCACTCACTTTTTTGGCACTCAGCTGAAAGACTCGATTCCCGGCAGAGAGTCCAGCAATGTCGAGTGCCTCTAAGATCGGGACGCCTCCATAGACCAGTGTACCGAGAACGCGCGCAAATCGCGAGATTGTCGCCTTCATCACCACCGGCCCAATCAGCGGCGCTTTCAACAAAAACTTATCCCGGAGATACGCACCGTTGGCCGTCGCCAACCAGCCTCGTATCAGAACATAGCCACCGATAACGACGCTCAAAACCAAAATCCAGTTCTGAGAAAGAAAGTCCGTACTCGCCAGAAGGATCTTGGTGGTCACAGGAAGGTTATTGCCTAGATCTTTAAAGACTCCCGAGAGCTTAGGGACAACAAAGAAGAGCAGAAACAAGATCACAAAGACTGCCGTGAAGGCGAGAATGGCCGGATAAACAAGTGCACCGCTGATCTGGCTCCGTCGCGCCACTTCTTTTTCCTGAAAGTCGGCAAGCCGCCCTGCCACTTCCGGAAACTGCCCACTGGCCTCACCGGCACGCAGTGTCTGGGTAAAGACATCGTTGAAGAACTTCGGGTGCTTGGCAAGCGCCTGGCTCACGGGCATTCCCGAGCGAACATCTTCTAGAGTCTGGTCTGAGACTTCTTTGAGCACGATACTCTCGGACTGCTCGGCCACCACTTGTAGGACGCGATCCAAGGGCAGGCCCGCTTGGGAGAGATCGGCGAGGCGGCGCGTAAAGAGAGCCAGTTCCTGCCGCGACGGTGCCCGGCGGCTGCCAAAAGTCGCTGCACCCGCGCTCGCGACCGCTGAGGACTTCGACTCCGCAATCTCAAGAACAAAGCGCCCTTCCGCATCAAGCCGTGCCAGTGCCGCTTCTTTGGTCTCCGCCTCGATAACACCCGTGCGGCGTGCGCCGCTGGCATCCATCGCAACATACGAAAAACTCAGCGCGGACATGGCTTAGAGTGTCTCCCTCTGACAGACGCGCAGAACTTCTTCTGGCGTGGTTTTTCCCGCCAGAACGGCAATCTTACCATCGCCTAAAAGTGTCCGCATTCCATAGGTTTTAATGGCGTAGTCTTTCATCTCATTGGAGCTAGCCCGATCAACGGTCATGCGCCGAACCGGCTCATCAATCACAAAGAGCTCATAGAGACCAACACGGCCTTTGTAGCCGCTTCCCTGGCACTTCTCGCAGCCGGTGCCCTTACGAAAGGGAGTCGTCCCCGCCCAGTCACTCGGGGCGATTCCGACGCCTTCAAGCATCTCACTCTCAGGAGTATAGGGTGCGGCACAGCTCGGGCAGACACGTCGCACCAGGCGCTGAGCCACAGCCCCAATCAGTGACGAGGCCACGAGATAGGGCTCCACTCCCATGTCCAGAAGGCGGGTCACGGAGCCGGGCGAGTCATTGGTGTGCAGGGTAGAGAACACGAGGTGCCCCGTGAGGGCGGCGTGGATGGCAATTTCTGCCGTCTCGTGGTCTCGAATCTCTCCTACCATAATCACATCAGGGTCTTGGCGAACAATACTACGCAGTCCATTAGCAAAAGTCAGGCCAATCGCGGCGCGTACCGGAATCTGGCTGATACCGGGCACCTGGTACTCGACCGGATCTTCAATCGTCAGAATATTGGTCGTCGGGGACCAGATCTCTTGGAGCGAGGCGTAGAGCGTGGTGGACTTACCTGCTCCGGTTGGGCCGGTTGCTAGGATCACACCATACGGCACCTTGATAATCTGGCGATAGCGCTCTAGCATGTCCGGCTGGATTCCTAGCTCGGCGAGGCCCAGCATCGCGGTGCCCTTATCCAGGATACGCATCACCGCGCGCTCCCCAAAGACCGTCGGGACAATCGAGACGCGGACATCAATCGCGCGGCCAGCAATCGTCACTTTGATGCGCCCATCCTGGGGCAAGCGGCGCTCTGCAATATTCATCTCGCCTAAGATTTTCAGACGAGAGATGATTGCGGCATGCATGCGCTTGGGCGGAGCCATCATGTCCCGCAACATGCCGTCAATGCGGAAACGCACCTTCATCTCTTTTTCGTAGGGCTCGATATGGATATCCGATGCCCCATCCCGCACTGCTTGCGCAAAGATCAGGTTTGCCATCTGCACCACTGCAGTCTCGCCCGCCATCTTCTGCAGATCCGCCAGGTCCGTGTTTTCGTCGGCATCTATCAGGTTGGCATCGTCGCCTTGTCCTGGAATCCCGGCGAGAATTTTCTCTAAAAAAATCTCCTCGATCTTCTCTTTGATGACAGCGGCAGGCGCTAAAACCGCGCGCGTAGGCCGCTGCAGCAAGACCCCAAGCTCGTCCACAGCATTGAGGGAAAGCGGACTTCCGATCGCCGCGACTAGGGTTCCGTGATCGAGCATCAGCGGAAGGATCTGGTGCTTGAGGGCAAAGTCCCCCGGAACCAGTGACACGGCCTCGTCTTGAGGGCGTGTTGTCTCCAGGTTTACGCTCTCAAAAGCGTCCTCCAGGTTAGGTAGCGTGATTGGTTCAGAAGCAGTCATAATTTCAAAATCGGCGACGTCCCACGTCTCAAAAAGTTCGCGTCCCTTACTCATATTATAATTATCATCGTGAAAAAAACATGAAACCATAGGGGAAGTTCCCTTTCATGTTTTTTTAATCTTATTCAATCGTGCATAAGGCCCTAAACTCCGTCCGTAAGAGTAAAAACAAAAAAACCGGAGACACTTGTCTCAGCCTTTTCATTGTTCCGATTTACGATCAATAGGGATCGGCCTCCCCAACAACCGCACAAACATTACTAAATTTCGCATGACCATCCACATAGACAAGATTACAAGCACATAAAAACAGTATATTTTCCTGAGAAGGCATGCTCATTTCGCTCTGACATCAGCTTCCCACCACCTCCAAAGTAGATTTGTTCAATAATATTGGTGCCAGTTCCCAGTGGGTTTCCATGAAACGGATAGGAGAGCCCTAAAGGCTGTGTGGCTCCCTGAGCGACCATCCTCACCAGCGGGATATTTGAGAGCGAGGCCGCTGGCAAGACACTCTGGAATGTGCGTTTCAGGATCTGAGTACGAGGATAAGAATCTCCACAATAACTCGGCGAAATGGCGGAGTTTGGTCGGGTACAATGGGCACGCGATGAACCCCGACTTACCTGTCACGAAGCTCAAAGGAATCGGGGAGAAACTGGCCGAGACGCTCTGGAAGCTACAGATACGCACGCTCCGGGATCTCGTCGGGCACTTCCCACGCCGCTACGAAGACCGCACACGCTTTGTGAAGATCGGGGACGTGCGCGACGGTGAGTTTGCGACGATTCTAGGGAAGGTGACGGCGGTTGAGAACAAGCCCCTCCGGAATAAATTAGTCATCACCAAAGTCACGCTGGATGACGGCTCCAAAGTAGTGGCGTCGCTGACGTGGTTCAACCAGTGGCGCATGAAAGCCACTTTCGAGAAGCTCATCGGCAAACAAGTCGTGGCGTATGGTCAAGTCAAGCGCCGCTACGCCCCCGAGCTGAACTCGCCAGAGTGGGAGGCCATCGACGAAGACGGGGCGGTGGACTCACTCGCCATTGGCCGTATTGTCCCCGTCTACCCGCTCACGGAAGGGCTCTCCCAGACCCGCTTGCGCCGCTTTGCCTACGAGGCCGTCAACCTCTGCGCCAGCGAGTTTGCCGATGCCCTGCCCGAAGCACTCCGCAAACGCCGTAGTCTCCCTGGCATCGAGGCCGCGCTCCGCAATATCCACTACCCCGAGAGCGATGAAGCGCTGCAAGCCGCCCGACATCGTCTTGCGTACGAGGAGCTACTCGCGCTCCAGCTCTTAGTCGCGGAGAAGAAGCGGGAAGTGGCGCGTCAGCCGGGCATCACGTTTCCCGATGCGATTGGCCCCGTGATGGAGCTACGCACCGTGCTCCCCTTCACGTTTACCAGCGCTCAAGACCGCGTGATCGCGGAGCTAGGCAACGACATGGCCTCCCCTACCCCGATGAACCGGCTGATCCAGGGCGATGTCGGCTCCGGCAAGACCGCTGTCGCGATGGCCGCGATGACGATTGCGGCGCGGGGTGGCTACCAGGCGGCGCTCATGGCCCCCACGGAGATCCTGGCCGAGCAGCACCTCAAGAGTATCCGTGCACGCCTTGAGGAGCTGGGCCTGCGCGTGGAATTGCTCACCGGCTCGCGGCCCGCCAAAGAGAAAGCGGCAGTCAAAGAGCGCCTGCTCAGTGGCGAGACAAATATCGTCGTCGGGACCCATGCACTGATCCAGGAGAGCGTCGGCTTCCATAAGCTCGGCCTCGTGGTGATTGACGAGCAGCACCGCTTTGGCGTGCTCCAGCGGGCCGCCCTCTCGGACAAAGGCGTTCGCCCGGATGTGCTGGTCATGACCGCCACTCCGATCCCGCGCACGCTGACGCTCACGGTCTACGGCGACCTCGATGTCTCAATTCTGGATGAGCTGCCACCAGGCCGCAAGCCGATCCGCACGCACTGGAAAAAGCGCGCCGAGCAGGACAAGGTCTACGCAGGCATCAAGCAGATGGTGACCCAGGGCCGTCAAGCCTATATCGTCTGCCCGCTGGTCGAGGAGTCCGAGAAGCGCGAGGCCAAGGCGGCGACGCACCTCGCGGAGCATCTCAAGACCCATGTCTTCCCTGAGCTCTCCATCGGCCTGCTCCACGGGCAATTGAAAAGCGACGAGAAAGACGCGGTGATGGAGGCATTTCGCAAGAACGAGCACCAGGTATTAGTGGCGACCACGGTGATTGAAGTGGGCGTGGACGTGCCCAATGCTGCGGTGATCGTGATTGAGGACGCCGACAACTTTGGCCTCGCCCAGCTCCACCAGCTCAGAGGCCGCGTCGGGCGCGGCGAGCACGCGTCGTTCTGCGTGCTCCTCGCCGACCCCAGTACGCCCGATGGCACGGCCCGTATGGAGGTGATGTGCGCCACCAGCGACGGCTTCGTGATCGCCGAGGAGGACCTCAAGCTCCGCGGCCCTGGCGAGTTCTTTGGCACGCGCCAGTCCGGCATCCCGAGCCTAAAAGTCGCCGATGTGCTCCGCGACCAGGACATTCTCCTCGAAGCCCGCACCGACGCCTTCGACCTGCTCAGCCGCGACCCGAAGCTCTCCCGTCCCGAGCACCAGCTTCTCGCCGAGGCCGTCGCCGCTCACAAACGTGCTTCGGAGGCGCTGATCGCCGCCCCATGATCCACCGATTGAAATCGGCGTCTGCAATAGCCTTTGCGTCGCTCGTCGGCGCGAGGACGGGCGGGATATACTCTCTGGGGAGAATAATCATGCGAGGAACTAAACTCACGGTATCTATCAAGGCGGTGGCGTTTGCCATCAAGGGGAACTTGACCGAGGACATCAAGCTGGAGCGACTGCGGCTCTTTCTGGATCAGGAGGCGACGCGTAAGGGCATTCGTCTCGACACCGATGAGCCTATGCTACAAGGACTTGTGGACAGCAAGGACGAGTTCTACTTCTACAACGGCCCCAAGGGTCGCCCGCTCGCCCTTCCCGAGATTCCTGACCAAGGCTGATAGAGCGTCCCTATGGAGTACCTCGTTGCCTTTGTTGTTTTCGCCATTACCTTGGCATGTGTTGAGGCACTCTTCAAACGCATCACAAAGAAGCAACATCTTGGCTGCTTCGGCACTATCATTGTCGCGATTCTGGGCATCTATCCCAGTTTTGCCCTTGCAATGTTGGGCTACAATACCGTCTCTGGCACACATGGTATTTGGCTCTCACGTGGCCTGTCTACTCATGGTTCGCTCATTTTTTGAGGGGTTTAGCAAATTTGAGGTAACCTCGTTTCATGACCGAAACGCTCACTCTTATCACGGAACGGGTAGATGACATCCCCGTATTATTCGAGCAGATGCAGAAATTGGAGATGGCT
>NZ_JANNYP010000599.1:0-2269 GCF_031410135.1 Armatimonas sp.
GCGAAGAAACCGATAAGTCCCTCGATCTCTGCTCGGTTGCGATTCGCAATAGGAGCGCCAAGGGCGATGTCTTCCTGACCACTGTAGCGGGAGAGTAAAACATTAAACGCGGCCAACACCGTCATGAAGAGGGTGGTGTTCTCTTGTCGGCCAAGCTCCTTCAGCTGCTGGGTGAGCCCTGGAGCGAGTGTGTGACAGGAAGTCGCGCCGTGGTCGGTCTGGATCGGAGGGCGCGGCCGGTCGGTTTGAAGCGTGAGGGGCGTTAGCTCCGCAAGCTGCTGAACCCAGTACTGGAGCTGCTCTTCGCGTACGCTGCCTTGGAGCCACTGGCGCTGCCAGAGGGCGAAATCAGCGTACTGGAGTGGTAAGGGATTAAGGGGAGACGGTTCCCCGGTTTGGAAGGCAGGGTAAAGCTGGAGGATCTCGTCGTAGAGAACCGCTCTGGACCAACCATCGGACGCGATGTGGTGGATGCCAATCAACAATACCTTCGCCAAAAATCGTAGTTCGGCCGACAGGCATGCCGAGAAGAAAATAGGGCTTTTGGAGTACAGTCAAAGTGATCAAACCCAGACTGAACGACCCAAAAACCCATGCCCGACATTCTATCGCTTCTGCTGAACTTACAACCCGTCCTGACAAAGACAACCTGCCGACAGCTCTACCAAATCGTCATGGCGATGCTCGTCATGCCCGCCCACATCACCCAGAGAGGCATCGCCAGATGGGCAGACAAAGGAGGAAGCTATCGCACCGTTCACCGATTCTTCCACACCAACATCGATTGGATGCAAGTCAACTGGCTCCAGTTCTTGATGCGGCTCTATGTCGCCACGGATACCTATCTGCTGGTGGGAGATGAAACCGTTGTAAAAAAGGCAGGCAAACACACCTTTGGGTTGGACCGCTTCTTCTCCTCGCTTGCCGATAGACCGGTGGCGGGGGTAGCCTTCTTCGCTCTGGCCCTGGTCAGTGTCCAAAAGAGGCAAGCCTACACCCTCTCGGTTCAGCAAGTCGTTCGCACTCAAGACGAGAAGGACAGGGCTAGGCAAAAGCGAGAAGACAGAAAAACCAAGAATCGCAAAACAGGGGGAACCGTCAAGAAAGCAGGACGCCCCAAGGGCAGTAAAAACAAGAACAAAGAACAAATTACCCTCAGCCCAGAGCTGGGGCGCATCCTTCTGTGGACCCAGAAGCTTCTGACACTCATTGGCAAGAAGATAGCGCTACATTACTTTGTTCTGGATGGACATTTTGGCAATCATCCCTCTTACCAGATGACGCGCCAGTTGGGATTGCACCTGATCTCCAAAATGCGTCACGATGCCCAACTGTATCTGTTGCCAACAGAAGCTCAGAAACAAGCCTGTCCACGTCTGCAGTATGGCCAGCGTCTGGATTACGATAATCTGCCTGCCGCCTCTCGGGTGTCTTGTCAGAAAGAAGAGGGCTACGAGCGTGAAGTCTACCAGATACAGTGTCGGCACAAAGACTTTGCTGAGGTGCTCAATATCGTGGTGATTGTCAAGACACACCTAGTGAGCGGGCGTCGTGGGCATGTGCTCTTGTTTAGTAGCGACTTGGCCTTGGAAGCCCTCACGTTGATTGACTACTACGGTCTTCGCTTCCAGATCGAGTTTGAGTTTCGCGATGCCAAGCAGCATTTTGGCCTGTCTGACTTTGTGTGTGTTGGTGAGACCTCCGTGCACAACGCGGTCGGCCTCTCGTTTTTCCTGGGCAATCTGAGTTGTCACCTTTTGGAGCGTTTTGGCGAGTCGTTTCCCGAGGCGGGTGTTGTTGATCTGAAAAGTTACTACCGTGGCCGTCGCTACGCTCTTGAAACGCTGAAGTGTCTTCCTTCTGCCTTGAAATGTCTTCCGGAATTTGCGGATGGGATTGTTTGTTCTGGTGTGCTCTCGCGGCTGGAATCGGTTGTGGACCAGGTTTGTCGTCTTGGGTTGATCCATCCAGGTGGGAAGGTGGCTTCAGGAGGGGCTCCGACGGCTACAATGGAGCTTTGCACCTGAGATTTTTCTTCTGGCAGTGATGGCATCAGGCATTGAGAAAGTCACACCGTTTTGGCGAAGGTATTGCATCCTTATACATGGGTTTAGAGTGCCGTGTAGCGCAGCTTTTCTCCCCCTGCCGGGTTGACGGTGAGGTGGCCACGCACCCGGGTGCCCTCGGCGAGCTCGATCACGACCCCGTTTGTGTCTGAGGAGAGCACGCGCAGGCGTAAATCACCACGCCCTAGCCCCCAGGCCCAGCC
>NZ_JANNYP010000600.1:0-7681 GCF_031410135.1 Armatimonas sp.
GAGGGGTAGCTCCCAGAGCTTCTTTCCCAGTGCCTCCTCATATGTCATGCCCATCAGCTCTTGCGCCGCGATGTTGAGGTCAAGCACTCCCCCACAAGGCGAGAGTAAGCCCACAAAGTACGACATTTCATCCAGCATCACGCGCGTGGTGTTATGCTGAAGTTTTTTGAAAGAATGATCACTTTCTGTTAGAGGCACACTAGAGTTATGCCCCAATTCCGCAAAGACTTAACCTACTTTCTACACAAAATCTATAGTGAACGGGGCGTCTGGTAGCCTCGTACCTCGGCTGGAAAGCCCGTGCCAGGCTACAAACCAATGCCTCCAGCCCGGAACGGGCTTTACAGCCGAAGGCTACGCAGACGCCTCATTTCATGGGGCGGCGAACGATTCGTGATGTAGGGCGGGGAGATGGCAAAACAGCACCCACAACGCAAAATGCCCCTGGCACAGAGGTGTGCTAGGGACATTGGTTTTAAGAAAGAGTTGCTACACGAGCTCGCGTAGCTCCACTTGAACTTGGCTGCTGTGGCGCACTTCGATGCCACAGGCCTTGAGCAAACGCCCGACATAGCTCTCATGGTAGCGTACGCCGTAGGCTTGCTCAATCACTTCCGCGACCCGACGGTACGTCCAGACATCGTCGCTATAGCCCCACTCCCGTGCCCCCCGGCTCAGAAGCTGCGAGAGCCCCTGGCGCTGGCTACTGGTCAGGTGCGATGGAGCCCCGGTGGGCTTTCGGCGACGGAGCACCTCGACCGCACTCTCATCCGGCGCTTCCCGAATGCGCTTTACCCACTGGCTCACCGCGCCGCAGGTTACTCCCAGAGCTTCGGCAATATGCTTCTGCTTCCAGCCCTGCTTGTAGAGCTCCAGTGCCCGCAGACGTCGTCCCTCGCGCCAGTCCGATGCCGTATCCGACATCTTTTTGCTCAGGACACTTGCCGTCATATTACTCGTCGTTGTCATACCACTTGTCATCATGCCGCTCTCTCTTTAACTTCCGTTTTCGAATCCCCGTAGGTCGAAGTAGTGCTTGCACGTAACACCTGTTGGAGAGCATCCCACGATCCCAGCTCGTCTCGTGCTCCCTCTAAATAATGAAGATTGTACAGAGCGCTCAGAGCACTTAGCCCCACGCGCCGCGCTGCCCCTATCGGCAGTGCATAGCTTGCTTGCGCCATCAGGCGCAGCATGGTTTGCATCCATACCCCACGCTGTTTATGAGGCAGCGCAAGGTCAGCGATCAGGCGCGTGGCCCTCTGGCGTGAGGCATAGCCGTGGCGCACCACGTCCCAACCCGCATCGCCGCGCCGGGCCCGGATCACATCCAGCGTCCCGTAGGCATGAGGGACGCGTAGCCATGAGGCGAAAGTCCGCAGAGGCCGGTGAAGTGCTGCCAGAGCGGGATCGAAACGAAAATGCACCCCACAAGTCCGCTCCATCCGCGCTGCCAGCTCGACATCTTCCTGACGGGTAAAGCCCTCATCAAAGCCCCCCACCGCCTGAATATACTCCCGCCGCACCGATGCATTGCCGGTGTAGAAGTTATGCGGCCCACACTCGTCCTCGGCCCAGACTTTATTCTTCCAGGAGTCGTATTGTTTCTGAAGCATCGCGTGCTCCCAGGCAATCCAGACTGGCTCTAGAGACTGACGGTGCGGATCTGGCGACATTGGCCCAATCAGCACCAGCTTCGGATCGCGCCGATGGCGCTCTGCATGGCCTTTTAAGCACCCTGGCAGCGGCTCGACATCATCATCTAAGAAGACGATCACCTCACCGATTGCCTCTTCCACTCCCCGGTTGCGAGCCCGCGCTGGTCCTGCGTTTTCCTGAAAGATCGGGCGAATCTTAAAGGGCAGAGTCGCTGCCGTCCAGCCTACCAGCAGCGAATCGGTGGCATCCGTTGCACCATCAGAGACAACCACTACCTCAAAGCCGCCTTCAACGGGCTCCTGGTGCTTGAGCGCCTCCAGAGTGACACGCAGGCTCTCACAACGGTTATAGGTGGGGATCACCACACTGAGAAAGGGCATAAACTCTCGTTACCTTTTCGCTTACCGAACCTCGACCGCCTTGGCGGGAGTGCTCTCCGTCTCGTGCTGCCCACTCAGAATCACTCGATAGACTTGCTCCATCCGAGTGCACATCTGCTTGGGGGTGCTCTCACGAAGGACACGCTCCCTACCGGCTGCCCCCATCTTCTGACGTAGGGCCGGGTTCAGTGCTAGAGTACGCAACGAGTGTGCCAGTGTAGTAATATTGTAGGGCTGACTTAATAAACCAGTAATGTTATCTTCGACGATCTCCGGAACGCCCCCATTATTGTAGGCCACCACGGGTTTCCCTAGTGCCATCGCCTCCAAGTACACCATTCCCAGGGGCTCCTCAAAGCTTGGCATGGCATAGATATCAAAAGCGTTCATCAGGCGGGGGATATCGCGGCGGAAGCCCGTAAAGGTCACGTGATCCGCGATTCCTTTCTCCGCCACCAGAAGCTCAAGCTCCGCCAGGAAGCTCTTGCCTCCGGGATTGGCACGGGTATCATCCTCGCCAACAATCATCACGTGAAGCTTGGGAATCTCAGGCAGTAGCTCCGCCACGGCCTCTAAAAGCTCCCGCTGGCCTTTCCAGCGAAAGAGGCGAGAGCAGGCTCCCACTAAAATGGCATCTGGGGCAATTCCAAACTCTTGACGAACCTCCGCCGCATCGGTACGGGGGTTCCAGGTGCCATCGTAGTTATCGAGGGCATTGACCACTGTATGCACCCGACTTGCTGGGATACCTGCCTCCACAACCGTCCGCGAGACAAACTCCGACACCCCAATCACAGCATCCGCATGACGAAGCGCCCAGCGGACCATCGGGCTGAGCCAATCTGCATGGCGAACATGCATGTGAATGATACTCTTAGCTCCGGTGAGCTTACCCAGAAGCACTCCGTAGAAAGCATCGCGCGGCTTCTCCGTACAGTGAATCATCTGGATTTTCTCACGCTTAATATAGAGTGCCAGTGCCAGAAGACTCAGTGGCAGACGCGGCCCTTGTGTGAGGCCCAACCAGAGGCGCTCCTTAAGGGAACGAGAGAAAAAAGTAGGGCCAAACTCCGTGGGGCGAACCAGGATTCCGGGGATTTTCTCGATGCGGTCTATCACCGTCATAGGAGCATTCGAATCAGGCCGGTGATTGCAGGCCACATGCACTCTCACCTCCTCGTGATTGAGGTGTTGCATCAGCTGTGCATGGATTGCCGAGTCTGCGCCAAAGAACGTCTGGGACTGTAAAAAGAGCACTTGTTTCACATCTGTCATCCGGTTCATACCCGCACCTCCGTCTCTAGCGTGCGAATCACTCGAGCGGGGTTTCCTCCCACCAGCGTGTGAGGAGGGACATCTTTGGTAACAATAGCTCCTGCGGCAACCACAGCTCCCTGACCAATAGTCACACCAGGCAGGATCATCGCTCCCAGACAGAGCCAGACCCCATCTTCGATTACCACGGGGCGAGGAAGCAGCGCTCCTGCCCGATGGCACGGATCGTTGA
Organism: Armatimonas sp.; assembly: GCF_031410135.1. Classification (GTDB taxonomy): domain Bacteria; phylum Armatimonadota; class Armatimonadia; order Armatimonadales; family Armatimonadaceae; genus Armatimonas. Next base: position 3,547 of record NZ_JANNYP010000600.1, read on the forward strand.
TCTCATGTGTGCCCGTGATGATAGTCACACCTGGCCCAAATGTCACATTATTGCCCACTGTCACCGGCGCACAACAGTCAATCGAGCTGGGTGGATAGATCAAGCAGTCACCTCCGATTGTCAGGTTGCGTACCGCATGCCGCCCTCCCCGGAGATGAAGTACTCCACGAATCATCGTTTTTGGGCCGATCTTGACCCCGGCACTCTGATAGACAATCCGCCGTAAGCGTCCTGCCATGTCCTCGGGTAAAGGCCGTACTAGTGCATGGGCTAGCATCAGTCGCCAGGGTACCCAACTCAGGCCCAGCTCGTCTCCCAAGGCATTCAGGATACGATGATGTCCTGGTTCTTGCTGTGAGATCGCTTTTTCCATCACTTGCTTTCCTTATCCAGAAACCGGATCACGCGCGCAGGTACCCCAGCGACTAAGGTGCAAGGAGCAACATCACGTGTCACCACAGCCCCCGCCGCAACCACTGCTCCTCGGCCAATACGAACACCCTTAAGCACTGTCACACGCGCCCCCAACCAAACGTCATCTTCAAGCACTACAGGAGCAGCAAGCCCCGGCTTCGTATGGTCATCGGTACTATGAAAATCAGAGTCCATAATCAGGGAGTAGTTACCAATGGCGCAGTTCTTCCCGATAGTGACGCGTTGCTGCGCCCCAATGGAGACCCCAGAGTTGATGTAGCACCGCTCCCCAATCTCAATAAGAGCTCCTGGACCCGCAGCCAGTTCGACGGGCACGTGGGTGGCACGAATGCGCACCCGCTCCCCAAGCCTCACATCACCTTCGATCTGGAGCTTGCCCCAGACCCGGATCCAAGTGCCACGTTGCGAACAACGACGCGTCTTGAAGAGACTGGTAAGTAACACCCATGCTGTCTGAAGCTTGTGTTTCATGTCTGCTCAACCTTACAAGTTCTATGCCAAGGTTAATGTCTTTATGTAAAGTGACTACCAGCTTTTAGGCCGTGCGACGCACTAGCATTCCCTGAAGCGCCTTCAGATCCGTGAGGCTCCAACAACGCAAGAGAACACAGGCAACAAGATAGAGCAGGGCACAAGGAAAAACCGCCCAGAGCCCAATGTTCGTTCCTAGAGAGAGAAAAAGCCCCAAAATCATCGGCACGGCAGCTAAGACATAGCGCATCAGCTGTGATGCAAGCCCCCCACTAAATAATCCACGCGGAAGAGCACGCCAGTAGACCCATCCTAGATAGACCTCGACAACCACATCCGAAATCATCGCACCCAGTGCAGCATTGCCCCAGAGCCGATGCCCGCCCCAGGAAAAGAGAATGCAGAGCGGAATCCCAAAGAGGCATGCAATGATCGAGCCACGTGTCTGCACAGCCTGACGATCCATCGCCATGACGAGAAGCCCCAGCACCGCTGTTACAAAATACAGAAGCATTCCGACTCCACCCACCGATAAAACAGGCACGGCCCCTAAATTTGCAGAGCCATAGAGAAGAGTGACGATGGGCTTTGCCAGAAAGGTTGCCGCGGCCGCAATGGGCAGACCAACGAGCAGCGTGATATCGAGGGCTTTCCTTGCAAGGCTGGCAAAACCGGCTCTATCCCCCGCCCCATGCAGGCGAGCCAGGGTGGGTAAGAGTGTCATGACAAGAGCCATGGGAAAGAACATCGCGGTTCCGACAAGCCGAAATGCCATGGCATACCAGCCCGCCTCGGCATCAGTCGCCACGGCCCCCAGAATGATAGGATCGGTCTGCCCATAGAGGGTTCGAAATACTAGGAGCCCCATAAATGGCAAGCTTGCCATGGCTAGAGCCTTCATGTCTGCAATCTTGGGTAAGGTGATCGTCTTGAGCAGCTCCCTCATCCCCGAAACATAGTAGACAAAAGTCACAAGACCCGTAACCGCAGAGATCGCAGCAATCATCCAAAGCGGAGCACGTAGTACAATCAATAAGAGAGTTGCCACTCCAAATGCAACTTTATCAAGCAGTGTCGCCCGATTGAAGCGCCCCATCTCCTCACGTCCCTGGTAGACACTCGCAAAAACATCATTTAGAACGAAAACAACCATGCCAGGGACACTGACCAAAATCAACAAACGCTTCTCCAGTGAGTATCCCATCAGGCAGGCAGCAAGATAAGCAAGAGGAATCGCGATAATGCCTAGGGCCAAGCGCAGAGTGAATGCGGAGATAAATAACGAGCCCGTACGGCTACGGTCTCGGGCAATTTCCTTAATCAAGACCTGTGAAGTGCCCAATGGAACAATGACACCGATCAGCATCACCATCGCGGAGCTAATGGCAAGCTTACCCATACCGCTATCGTGCACGTACCGCGGCAGATAGTAGGTCACCAAGGCTGTCATCGCCCAGGTAAAGAGCTGAGTCACCAAAGTGCCTACCATATTTTTCGCTACGCGGGCATTTTCAACACTCATCGTGCGCTCCTCGATGGCAGATGTGACGCCGCAGGTCGGTGTCGCGTAGGTTCCTGACCCCCAACTCTAGGGCGATAGCGTCGCTTCTTGGGATCATTAAGTGTCATTGCATTGGGTGCGATACCAACCATTGCTCCTATCCATATGGCCACAAAGATCATATTGCGGAAGTTGGAGAGCTGAAGATCAAGCAAACCAAAAACAAGTAACAGGCTCACGAGTATCAGTGTATAAAGAGCCACAAAACGGGGATAAGTATCCCCATCCCCACCAGTTTTCTGATCTTGAAAACGAATAATCCGACAGGCATAAACAATAATAGCGCATATCATCCCCCAGAACACTAAAAAACCAAGTGTTCCAATACGCATCCAAACCCAAAGAATCTGGTTATGTGGAAGCAAGGTATACCAAATATAAATATCTTTAATAGCATCCAGCGAAGCAGGGGTCAAAAATCGTTTTCCATACCCATAGCCAATAGCTGCTGAGACAGGTGAAGATCGCATCGTAAACATCAGATCATAATTTTCTGACTGACGATAGATATCTGAGCTAGAATCGCGCTCATTGGGTGAAATTGCAGAATTGATAGCACGAGCGGGACCTCCCAGAGCTCCAGAGCTATCTCTAAAAGCGATAAAATACGGAGGAAAAAGAACAATTATTGCCATCAACACGCGAATAATATTTTTTCTCGCACTGGGAAAACCTTTGTAAGCAGATAAAAACAAAACAGGCATCGCAATGACCATCGCAGCATACGCAGTACGACGGTTCGTCGTTATGTTTGCATACAGAACAAAAGGCAATAATGCCCACATTAGTATTTGTAATTTCTGTTGAACACGTGAAATTGACAATACCGATAACAAAATAATAAATGACACAAAGAAAAAAGCTTCTTCATGCGATCCAACACCACCATCTTGTATCTCACCATGAAATATTATCATATGCCTATATATATAGTTAAAAACCTTAAGAGTTATGCATATAAAAGTAATCCATATTAATTTATCAATATCTTTTCTCGTTTTAATAGCATTAACAGACAAGAAATAAGCAACTCCAAAATAGAACTGTGCACGAATTTCCTGAAGTGCCTCGTTAAAGTTACCCCCTGTTGCCATTCCATTGAACCAGCCAACAGCCACAAAACCCAAATATCCTAGAATCGGCCAAAATAGAGAACCACAACGAACATGAACCTGCTGACGTGTGGCAAAACGAAGTAGAGTCACCCCAGAAAAGATAATCAGAACCAGCTCAAAAAAATTGATCGGAGCCACTTTAGGATTTGTGCCAAGATAGTTCTCAAACATCGTGTTGATATTCCAGAAAAAAGGCACGGCATCTGTCAAGCCCTCGCCACTTTTAATCTGCTGAAAGATCTCAAAGAGAATCGCGGAGCCAAAGATCCCATATAAAGCAAGCCTTGGGAAGTACCATAAGACCGCAGGCAAGAGAGTCGCGGTGAGGAGCAGGATAGGCACCAAGAGTGTCGTCGGTTCCACTAGAACATACGACACTCCTGCCATAAGCGATAGTAGACCGGCAAAAATCCCTAAAAAGGTCTGCTGGAGACGCTGTCGCTTCTCTGTCTCACGAAGGCCAAGGACGTTTGTCGGCTGGTAGACCGGCTCATACCGTCGTCTCTTCACCACGTTACTTCCCTCCGATTCGCAGGAGAGTGGCGGAATAGGG
>NZ_JANNYP010000601.1:0-1914 GCF_031410135.1 Armatimonas sp.
CCGCCTGCACCGTATAGTGTGCTCCTTTGGGAGCCTCTAAATCCACAAAACAAGTGGCCCCTGTCAGTGGCTTCGGTGTGAGTTTTCTCCCATCGCGCCAGAGCGTGAAGCCAAGCTTGGGAGTATCCGTGCCGAGCGAGCGCCAGCTTACAAACGCACTGCCTGCGCTGTCTCGCAGGGCGACGACTCCACGATCCAGCCGCTCCAGTGAGCGGGTAGGAGCCTGCCTTCCACTAGCAAGACCGGCACAAAGAAGCCCCAGACATAAGAATACCCTCATAGGATTACCTCGTAAAACAACCGGTTTATGATACCAGACTCTCGCGAAATCATGATAAAAAAAACAATAGTGCTCAGGGAACAAAAATCAGTGTATACTTATCGTAAAGCAGAATATCATTGCAGTCAGTCATGTTAAAGGTAGTAAACAGGAACAATGTCCAATAATAATAAATTTAATATACACCTAATGAGTCTTTCATTGGGTCTAGGGCTTTTATCGCCCATGGTTGTACACGGTCAGGCAATGCGCCTTCCTACGTCCAAAGATGCCTTCATGCACGTGCAGTACAACACGGCGGGAGAGCTCGCGGATGCACTCGCAAAAGACGCCCATGCCCGCAAAGCAATCGCAAAGCACTTTAAAGTGTCTGAAGCGGCGCTGATCTCTTATGTCCGCGAGAACCTCGTTCTAACGACAACCAAGTCCACGATCACGGTACCGAACTACGGCCTCACTCCTGGCAACTACATCTACTACAAGATGACCACCTTCAAGCCAGGTTTAAAGGTCTGGGCGACCCGCGATGGCAAGCCTGTCATGAAGTGGATCTGTACGAACCCTATTACCTTCAAGCTCCCTGTCGCTCCTGCGCCGGTTGCTCGTGTTGTGCCTGCCCCGAAGCCAAAGCCGGAGCCCAAGCCTGTTGTAAAAGCGGAGCCAGTTCCTGTGGTGGAGCCTAAGCCGGAACCAAAGCCAGAGCCCAAACCGGTTCCAAAACCAGAACCAATCCCTGTTGTGGAGCCTAAGCCAGAGCCGAAACCGGAGCCTAAACCAGAGCCGAAACCGACACCCAAACCGGTCCCACGCCCTCGTCCCGTGCCGAAGCCAGAGCCAAAGCCAGAACCGAAACCGGAGCCCAAGCCGGTCACTCGTGCCATTCCGGTTGATCCTTGTTCCCTGATTTCCGCTTCCGGAAGGAACACAAGACTCAACCTAAAGTATGGCACGGTAGGCTTCGATCAGCCGCGCTATGACAAGATGTTCGCTGCGAAGCAAACCGGGCTCATAGGCGCTAGCCTTGACATCATGCGAAGCCCACGAACGGCAACGAGCCTCTACATGGACTACACGCGCAACAGTCATAGTATTGCCTGTGCGGAGAGCCTAGGCTTTGGCATCGAGCGCCGCATCTACATGAACTGTGTCGATCGTATCACTCGTCCTTACTATGGTTTCGGGGTAGGAAGCTACAAAACTCTTTACCTACAGAATCCTGGTATCAGCACGGGCCGTCCCACGGATATCGGCGGAAAAGCCTTCATTGGTTTTGAGAACCGCTCCCGCACGTTCCTAGAGTTTGGTCACCAGTTCCTAGCACAACCGACCACTGTTGCTCCCAATACGACCCAGAAGAAAAATCTGGACAATACCTATGCTGCTTTAGGCTTCCGCTTCTAAGCATCTACTTATCTTCACGTAAGCGCCGGGGTACCCACTCCCCGGCGCTTTTTTGTTTGAACCTTTCTTCCTATTCTCGGAACTAACGCTCTATAACTCATGGTTCGCTCATTTTTTGAGGGGTTTAGCAAATTTGAGGTAACCTCGTTTCATGACCGAAACGCTCACTCTTATCACGGAACGGGTAGATGACATCCCCGTATTATTCGAGCAGATGCAGAAATTGGAGATGG
>NZ_JANNYP010000602.1:0-11176 GCF_031410135.1 Armatimonas sp.
CATGGAAGTAGATGCCCGAAACTATGAGCGAAAAAACTGGCAGGAGTGGGAAGATTGCCTACAGCTAAACCCGCTGCCCCGCCAATAATGGGGTATGGAAACAAAAAAACTCAGCCCCGCCGCAAAGTCTATCGAGGAGAAGCTCAAAAATAACAAGGCTCTGCGTGAGATACGCCGTGAGATGGGCAAGTTTAAAGTGGACTGCACAAAAGTCACCCCCTCACTGCGTCGTGGCACTCTTATACTCATTGGCAAGTTTCTTCCTCTGGGGGGACACGAAGAAATTTTTCAAAGCGAGCGCAACACTCTTCTCAAAGCAGTCCAAGCTTTGCCTGAGGTGAATAATATTATTTTTCAGTAGTTTTATCCGAGCCCAAGCTCGGTTCGTGCTTGCTGGTACGGAACTCTGAGCAGTCCCGCTTCCCCCTCGCGCAGAACCGTGTTGCCATCCGGCGAGGGTGTCCAGATAAGGGAGTCCGAGAGAGGTTGCGGGGTGCTAGACCACCCGAAATTACTCACAAGCCGCTTATCCCCAATAGGGCCGTTGAAGAGAAGCTCATGACGATTGAGAGGCAAGCGGATAAAGGCTAGGCTCTCCAGTCTCTTCTGAAACACAACTTGCTTGCTATGCAGATCATAGATCACAAGCCCAGGCGCAGCGCCATCGGACGTATCGGGATAACAGAACCCCGTCACGATCAGGCTCTGATTATCGCGGGTAAAGGCAAGCTGGCAGCGACGACCCCGTGTCTCAAACTCGGAGAGCGCGCATGGCACGATCGTGGTCTTGCCCGTTGTGCAATCCGAAACACAGAGCCTCGGGCGCAAGCCCTGGCCTATTTGCGGGTGGACATTTAGCTCCCAGCAGAGCCAGCGCCCATTGGAGGAGAACAGAGGTGACCGAGGTGATGCAGCATAAATCTCTAGCTTCTCTCCGGGAGACTCAGGAAGCTCAAGCTCTCGCACTACCTTGCGTGTCTGAAGCGAGACCAGCTCAAAGCGCCTTATCTCCCAGTGCCAAGCCGCTAAAAGGTCTCCGTGGCGCGTAAAAGCCATACTCTGTGAACTCTGTGGGCCAAGAGACTCCATTTGCCGCGTCTGAAGATCGTAGTGCCAGAGATCATCATACTGCTGGACGATAACCGCGCGGCCATCTGAGGTAAAGTCGGCTTGCTGGACATACGAGCCCCGAGGCTCCAGTGTCTGAAGTAGCGCTCCTGTTTGGGTATCCCACAGACGCAGGATATCCGGCCCCATATTGGTGGGTTTGCCCTGATAGAGAATCGCCTCGCTCTTGCGTTCGTGTGTGAGAATACGCTCCCCGTTTGGGGAGTAGACAGCGCTGAGTGGCTTGCCCTCAGGCATGTAGAGAAAGTGCCGGGCGCGACGCTGGCTCTCCTGGAGCTGCAAAAGCCCCCGTAAACTCTGCACCCCGAGGGTCAGGCCCCCAAGCAGAAAAGTCGCTCGGCGTATCCGCTTCAGGCGCACCATATCAGGTGGAGCGTAGGCAGGCTTCGTTGTCACAGCTCTTATTTTATCGCATAGTTTTTGCCTATCACTCGCATTGAAACAATCCGTTGGACACAGGGCAGGCACACGGCCTATAATCAAGGCATGAAGCCACGAACGCTCTTTGAGAAGATCTGGGACGCGCATGTCGTCCGCGACGAAGCCGGGAAGCCTGCCCTGCTCTACATTGACCTGCACTTGGTGCATGAAGTGACCAGCCCACAAGCCTTTGAGGGCTTGCGCCTCGCGGGCCGCAAAGTCCGCCGCCCGGAGCGCACCGTGGCGACAATGGACCACAATGTCCCGACAACCAGCCGCCTTTTGCCCATCACTGATGCGATCTCGCTGAAGCAGATCCAAGCGCTGGCCAAGAACTGCGAGGAGTTTGGTATCACGCTTTATGACCTCCACTCGGATAAACAAGGCGTGGTGCATGTGATGGGGCCAGAGCTGGGCTACACGCAGCCGGGCCAGACCATTGTCTGCGGCGACTCCCACACCAGCACGCACGGCGCATTCGGTGCGCTCGCCTTTGGCATTGGCACCAGCGAGGTCGAGCATGTTCTCGCCACGCAGTGCCTGCCGCAGAGCCGCCCCAAGACCATGGAGATTCGCATCAATGGCCCGCTCCACCCCGATGCCACCCCCAAAGACATCATTCTCGCGATCATCGGCAAGATCGGCACCGATGGCGCGACCGGCTACGTGGTCGAGTACACCGGCGAGGCAATTCGTGCGCTCTCTGTCGAGGGCCGCATGACGGTCTGTAATATGAGTATTGAGGCGGGGGCACGCGCGGGCATGATCGCCCCCGACGAGACGACTTTCGCCTACCTCAAGGGCCGTGAGTTCGCGCCACAGGGCGATGCTTGGGACGCCGCCGTGGCGCAGTGGAGCACGCTAGCCACCGACGACGGCGCGACCTACGATGTCCTGATCGAGCTAAATGGCCCCGAGATCGCCCCACATGTGACGTGGGGAACGTCGCCGGGTCAGGCCCTGCCCCTCACTGCCGTCGTCCCCAGCCCCGACCAGTTCACAGACCACGCCGACCGCCGCTCGTGTGAGCAAGCGCTGGCCTACATGGATCTGACACCCGGCACGCCCTTGCGCTCCATCGCGGTGGACACGGTCTGGATCGGCTCGTGCACCAATGGCCGCATCGAGGATCTACGCGCCGCAGCCGCCGTGCTCAAGGGCCACAAAGTCACGGTCAAGCGTGCGCTCTGCGTGCCGGGCTCGGGCCTCGTGAAGCGCCAAGCCGAGGCCGAGGGCCTCGACAAAATCTTCGTCGAGTCCGGCTTCGAGTGGCGCGAGCCCGGCTGCTCCATGTGCCTAGGCATGAACCCCGACATCCTCCAGCCCGGTGAGCGCTGCGCTAGCACCAGCAACCGCAACTTCGAGGGACGCCAAGGTAAAGGCGGACGCACCCACCTCGTCAGCCCCACCATGGCCGCCGCCACCGCCATCCGAGGAACCCTCTCCACCCCAAGCGACTTATAAACCCTGAGAACAAGTCTCCGGGCTTAAGAGGGCGACGACTACCTTCGTAGCCCAGAGAATCTTCTGCTCACGGAGGCGAGCGTCGCCCTCTTAAGCCGGAGGACTCGTTCCTCCGGCAACTGAGTATAATAGGCCATGAACTCCCTTAGCCGAAGTGCAATTCAAGGTGGCCTTGGCTTCGGCTTGGCAAGCCTGGCGGTCTTTGCGACAGTGGCGTTTGGGGAGCGCTGGATGTACACGCATCTCGGGCTTTGGGGCGCGTATCTCACTTGGACAGCGCTCTTTATCGGGCTGGGTGGCGGAGCACTGTTGCCGCTCGTTTCGGCTCCTTGGCGCGGAGGGCGCTTCTTCGGGCTCTTTGGGTTGGCGTTTTTTCTCTATGCCATCGGGTGGGTCGCGGCGTATTTTCTGGCGCGAGGGTCGCGGCTTGGGGAGTGGCTGGGCTCGCTGGTGGGCTCAATTGCAATGGGGCAGGCTTTTGTCGTCGGCTTCAAAGTCCGCAAGGCTCCGTTTCGCCTCGCCGCGATTCTCTTTCTCGCAAACTCCGTAGGCTACTTTGCCGGGAGTGTGCTCAATGATATGTATGTACGCCCCACGGGAATGCTGCTCTGGGGCGGGGTCTACGGTGTCTGTCTCGGGGCGGGGCTAGGTGCGGTGCTCTTTTTCGCTCCTAGGCAGGTGGAGGCACGATGACAGTTCTTGCGGTCAGCGCTAGCCCGACACACGGGTTTCATAAGCAAGCCCAAGCGCAGATTCGGCTTCTGGCGGGCCTAGGTGTTGAGGGCGATGCGCACTGTGGCGCGACGGTGAAGCACCGCTCGCGGGTGGCGCAGAACCCGGATCAGCCGAATCTGCGGCAAGTGCACCTGATGCACAGCGAGCTTTTTGAGGAGCTAGCCGCCGCAGGATTTACCGTGGCTCCCGGTGAGCTGGGCGAGAATATCACGACACGCGGCATAGATTTGCTGAGCCTACCAGTTGGGACGCGGCTGCACCTTGGCGAGACAGCAATCGTCGAGCTGACAGGGCTACGCAATCCCTGCGCCCAGATTGAGAACTTCCAAAAGGGCCTGCTCGCCGCCGTGCTGGACCGGGACGAGAGCGGGAATCTGGTTCGGAAAGCGGGTGTGATGGGCATCGTGCTTACGGGTGGCACGGTGCGGCCCGGTGATGCGATTCATGTTGTGTTGCCCCCCGAGCCACACCAGCCTCTGGAGCGTGTCTAAGTTTTCGGGTAGACTAAGCTGACATGATTTTCTTAAATGTAGGCATCGGCCTACTGGCATTTCTTGGCTTTGGTATCTACGACCTCAGCCGCAATCGAAAAGTAGATGCTTCGGTGGTGAAGCGCTACTTCACCGGAAACGGCGTCTTCACCTGGGTACTCTCGCCGCTCAACACGCTTCTGGATATTCTCTCGCTGCCCTACATCAACAAGGGCATCTACAAGCTGGAAGACCTGCCCGCAACGCATCAGGCGGAGGTCAAGCGGCTGATTGAGGCTTCCCACAAAGAGAACTTGGTGGAGAAGCTCGCGGAGAAGATCAAGGAGAACCCTCGGACGATGTTCTTCTTTAAGTGGTACGGGCAGGAAGTCAAGAACGATATTGATGTGCCCTCGTTCTATGAGCCCTACAAGTACATCAAGACCATCGGGGTCTCGGTATTTAATAAAAAGCAGTCGACGTCCAAGCACTTTGGCCCCATGCGCGCCACGCTACGAGTTCTCTACAATGTCAATGACATGAAGGACAAGACGGCCTATATCGAGGTCGGGGATACGCTGCACTACTGGCAAGACGAGAAGCTCTTTATCTTTGACGACACGCTTCAGCACCAGTCGTTCAATGAGTCCGATAGCCCGCGTTACTGTCTCTTTGTGGATATTCTCCGCCCGTGCCTGCTCCCCAGCCTCGCCGCCGCCTTTGTGAGCGTGCTGTGCGTGCTGCTCAAGGGTGTCAACAATGTCTTCTATAAAAACTGGAAAGTGGTAAAGCCGTAATGCGAAAACATCGTGTGGTTCTGGATATCGGTATCGAGGGCGCGGAGAAGTGGGAGGCGGTCTTTCGCAACATTGACAACCTGCGCACAGATCTTGGCCCGAGCAATGTCGAGGTTGAGGGCGTGATCCATGGCAAGGCCTGGCCGCTCTTGGTCAAGCCCGAGAAAGGCGGCGCGGTAGAGTTCCATCCCAAGGTGGAGGCCGCGATTCGCTCCGGCGTGAAGCTGGTGCTCTGCGAGAACACCATGAAGCGCAACAAACTGGAGAAAGCCGACGTGCTCCCCTACGCCGCCACGGTCTCGTCGGCGATGGGCGAGCTGGTTAAAAAGCAGACCGATGGCTGGGCCTACCTCAAGCTCGGGGTGTAGCACAAAACCATGTCACGCCTCCGGGTCGTCGTGGACATTGTGGGGGCTACTCCTGAGCACTGGGCAGCGAGCTTAGAGTCTCTTGCAGTGCTCTTGGACGAAGGCATCGAGGGCATTGAGATTCGAGGCGTGATCCACAGTCACGCCTGGCCGCTGGTTGCTAAGCCCGAAAGAGGCGGTGCGGCAGAGCTACACGAAGAGGCGCAGGCGCTTGCCCGTCGTGGCGTGACACTGGTGCTCTGTGAGAACACCATGCGCGGCGCAAAGCTCGGCAAGCGCGATTTAATGCCCTTTGTCCGCACCGTCTCATCCGCTGTCGGGGAGCTGGTACGCAAACAGACCGAGGGCTGGGCCTACCTGAAGCCTTAGAGTCCGCACGATACAATCAAAGCTATGTGTGGAATTACAGGTTATGTGGGGCCGCGCCCTGGGGTGCGGACGGTGATTGAGATGCTGCGGCGGCTGGAGTACCGTGGCTACGACTCGGCGGGCGTGGCAGTGGCGGCTCAGGGCGATGGCGACATGCGGATTGTGAAAGCGGCGGGCAAGCTTGCCGTTTTGGAGTCGCAGCTACAAGACCACTGGGAGACCCACGGGGCCGCGATTGCCCACACCCGCTGGGCGACCCACGGCGGCCCGACGACTCCCAATGCCCACCCCCATTTCTCGCAAGACGGCAAGATCGCGCTGATCCACAATGGAATTATCGAGAACTACCAAGAGCTACGCGCGGAGCTAGTGAGCGAGGGCTTTGTCTTTGCCTCCGAGACCGACACGGAAGTCATGGTGCATCTGGTAGACCGTGCTTTCCAGAAACTTGGAGACATGGAAACTGCCATCCGTGAGGCGCTGACACTTGTTACCGGCGCGTACTCCATCGCGGTGTGCTCGTCGCATGAGCTGGAGACACTTTACTGCGCCAAGACCGCCTCGCCGCTGATCTTAGGACTCGGTGAGGGCGAGAACTTCTTAGCGTCGGACATTCCTGCCGTGATGCGCTACACCCGGAGCGTGATTGTTTTGGAAGACGGCGACTTTGCCAAGATCACCCCGGCAGGCGTTACACTGACCAACCTCACGGGCGGCGCGATCCACCGGGAGCCCTTCGCAGTTACTTGGGACGAGCAGACGGCAGAGAAGGGCGGTTTTCCGCACTTCATGCTCAAAGAAATTCATGAGCAACCACGCGCACTCGCCGATACGCTTCGTGGGCGTCTCACGGACAGTGAACGTGTCTTTATCCCGGAGCTGGAGGGCTTTACCAAGGAGCAGCTCGCCGGTTTTTCACACATTCATATCGTCGCCTGTGGCACCGCGTACCACGCGGGCATGGTCGCCAAGCGCTTCTTTGAGAACCTGCTGCGCCGCCCGGTCGAGGTCAGTGTCGCCTCGGAGTTTCGCTACGCCGACCCGCTGGTGAGCCAGCAGACCCTGTGCTTTATTGTCTCGCAGTCGGGGGAGACAGCAGACACCCTGGCGGCGCTGCGTGAGGCCAAGCGCCTCGGCGCGACTATTGTCTCGGTGGTGAACGTCGTTGGTTCGTCCATTGCCCGTGAAAGCCATGCGTGCGTCTACACCCAAGCCGGGCCCGAGATCTGCGTCGCCAGCACCAAAGCCTATGTCACCCAGCTCATGGTGCTCTACCTGATCGGCCTGCACCTTGCGGCGACAGAAGAGCGCCTCACCGACGAGCTCCACCAGGGCTTTGTGCGCGACTTGGTCGCCCTGCCCGATGCCGTGGAGAGCGTGATTGGCAATGCGCTCTTGGTGGAAGATCTGGCCGCCAAGCTCGCGGATCGCAGCGTTTTCTTCTATCTAGGGCGCGGCTACGACTACGCCGTGGCGCTGGAGGCGGCACTGAAATTAAAAGAGATCAGCTACCTGCACGCGGAGGCCTATGCCGCCGGGGAGCTCAAGCACGGCCCGCTCGCCTTGATCGAGCCCGGCGTGATCGTGATCTGTCTTGCCACCCAGCCCGCCGTCTTTGACAAGATGCTCAGCAATATAAAAGAGGTCGCGGCGCGCGGCGGCACGGTGGTCGGTGTGGTCTACGAAAACGAACATCGCTTAGACACCACGGCGGATCATCTCCTACGAATCCCCGCCGTCCGCCCCGAGCTGTCTCCGATTGTTTCCATTGTTCCCATGCAACTCTTGGCCTACTTAGTCGCCCAGCAGCGCGGCTGCGATATTGACATGCCTCGGAACTTGGCTAAATCTGTGACAGTCGAATAGCTATGGGTAGTCTTGCAACGCTGGGAATGGCTCTGGGGAGCGCGTGGGTCTCGGGTATTAATTTGTATGCGACCGTGGCGACGCTGGGCCTGCTGGGGCGCTTTGCCCATCTCACGCTTCCTGGTGAGCTTAATATCCTGACTAGCTGGTGGGTGATCGGGGTGGCGCTGGTGCTCTACGTCGTGGAGTTCATCGCCGACAAAATCCCCGTGGTAGATCATGCCTGGGACGCGGTTCATACGTTTCTGCGGGTGCCTGCGGGGGCGATTCTGGCCGCGGGAGCTTTCGGCGACTTCGATCCGACCGTCAAGACCATCGCGTTTCTGATCGGTGGGACGCTTGCGCTCTCTAGCCACGGAGCCAAAGCCGCCGCACGGCCTGCCGTCAATGCAGCTCCCGGCGCGGGTGCCCTGGTCAGCCTCGCCGAAGACGGAGTCGCCATTGGCACGGTTTCGCTGGCAGCTTATTATCCCGCCCTTGCCATTGGGATTGTTGTGGTGGGTGTCTGCATCTCGATCTTTCTCTTCAGCCGCATCCGTAAAGCCCTCCGTGGGCTCTTTACCCCAAAAGAGGCTCAGGGCGGGTAGTATCTAAGGCATGCCTCGTTTTCTTTTTGGAGCCCATACGGGCGTCGCGGGTGGCCTGCACAATGGCCTGATTGAGGGCCATGAGATCGGCTGCGATACGATTCAGATCTTCACCTCAAGCCCGCGCCAGTGGGCCGCAAAGCCCCTCACCGACGATGCGATTGCGGTGTGGAAGGCCAAAGTCGCCGAAACCAAGCTCTCCCCGCTCGTCGCCCACGACTCGTATCTGATCAATCTTGCCTCCCCAGATTCGGAGGCGCGGCAGAAGTCGCTGCGGGCCTTTATCGAGGAGCTGGAGCGCTGCGAGGCACTCGGGCTGGACTATCTGGTCTCGCATCCGGGAGCGCACATGGGCAGCGGCGAGGAAGCGGGCTGTGCGCAGATCGCCGCGTCGCTGGACACGGTGCACCAGGCGACGGCAGGCTTTCATGTCAAAGTCGCGCTGGAGACTACGGCGGCCAAGGGCACGACTCTCGGCGGCGTCTTCGAGCACTTCCCGGCGATTCTCTCACGCGTTGCGGAGCCGGAGCGCTTGGTTATCTGCCTCGACACCTGCCATATCTACGACGCGGGCTATGACTTGGTCGGAGATCCCAAAGGCGTCTGGGATCGCTTCGCGGCCACCGTCGGCTTTGACCGGCTGAAGATTATCCATGCCAACGACAGTAAATTCGGCCTGGCCAGCAAGCGTGACCAGCACGCCCATATCGGCGAGGGCACGATTGGCGACGCGGGCTTTGTGGCCTTTCTTTCCGACCCACGCCTGCCCGAGAGTCTCGCACTGATTGTTGAGACACCTGAAGAAGATGGCAAGGGCCACCGCGAGAATGTCGCCAAGCTACGGGAGCTACTTGCTCACGTTTAGCGTAACCGGCGGGGCGGCGTGGGGCGAGAAGTGTAGCTCGTCTACCAGCGAGCGTGCCGTGAGCTGAAGACGCACCTCGCCAACGGCGGCATTGGCTTCGGCCTTGAGCACGATTTTTAGCTCACTCACCTTCTCGGGGATTTCGAGCGGCGTGGCGCTCACGTTCGCAGGTAGGCCCGTCAAAACCAGCGGCACTTTGGCATCAAAGCCCGGCTTGCGGGTGATCTTCACGAGCAGCTCCACGGTCTGTCCGACTTTTAGCTCCAGGCGCTCCGTGGCTAGTGAGACCGTGAGATCAGCGGGGCCGGTGACCGAGGCAAGTGGCATGGGGACGGGGCGGGTGTTGCGCTGAAGCTGGTCGCCGTTTTTCACATAGTCCTCTTGCAGTGCCTGTGCCCGACGGGTGATGCCTTGCGCCGTGCCCGTTACCTGAAGCGGCATCGCGGGCGTGGGAGCGGCGTTCGCCGTCGCTGTGAGATAGAGCGTGACCTCACTCTGGCCCTTGGGAATCTGTGGCGCTCCGATCAGCTGGAAGCCCGGCGGTAGCGCTCCAAAGTCCAGGTTAATGGCCTCATCAAGGCCGTACTGCCGCGCGGCACTGACGATCACGGGAATCCGATCCCCTGGCCCTAGTGTAAGGCAGTCGGGGGCGAGAGTAAGCGCGAAGTCAGGAGCGGCAGGCGCGATGCGCAGGCGGTAGTCAAACTCGGGGCCGGTGCGTCCGTTGAGATCGGAGACGCGCACGATGAACTCGCCATTATCGGGAGCCGTGAAGACAAGAAACGGGTCTTTGCCCCGTGCATCGTCGTTGGTGGCAAGCTCGCCACCGTCTTTGTTGAGCACCGTCAGCACACCATCCAGCCGTGAGCCCTGCCGCGCTGCGAAGACCTCCATCAATATCACCTGGCCCTTGGTGGCGGTGAAACGGAAGCTGTCTTTATCGTCAAGTGTGGCGGAGGGCGAGGTGAGCTGGCCATTGACGGTTGCGGGGAGCGTGACGGGCTGTGCGAGCTTGACCGTGTCGTTGGGCTCCACTTCGGCGACTTCGGGAAACTCAGAGGTCGGAAAGGTGATGTTGGCAGGGGGAAGCTTGCCGATACTGAGCCGGTAGTGGTGGTCGGCGCTTCCGGCGTAGCGCAGGTCACGAACGATCAGAAAGTACTCGCCTGCCGTACGCGAGGTAAAAGTCAGACGTGCATCGGGACGTGCGAGGGCACTCGCTGACGCGCGGTCGTGGCCTGTGGAGTCACGCAGGACAAGCACGGGCTCCATTGGAGAGCTGAGCGTAGCGCCCGATTTCGCCTCGGCCACAAAGGTCTCTCCCGCAGCGAGAGTTACTTTGTAGACATCCACATCCTCGCCGCCGTCGCTCTTTGCATTGACCGTCACGGGGCCTGTAAGCGCTTGGGCAGTCTGAGGCGTGTTATTGGGCTCTTTCTCCGCCACCTCTGCCCACTGCCCGACCATCAAATACCCCGGCTCCGAGATTCCCAGCGGCGTGACGACGCGAAAGGCGTAGCGCCCCAGCGCCAGCTCCGGGGAGATCGCCAGGGTCGCAATAAGCTTGCTGTCGGGGTTCTTGGCAGTGGCCGCAGGCGTCTCGGGCTTGAGCGCGGCGACCGTAATCCCGGGTGTCTCAAAGACCAGCGCTATGCCGTAGCCCAGATTCGGCCCGGCAATCGTAATATCTACACTTGTCCCACGCTGGCCCCCCGTGGGCACTACAGATCGCACACGAGGCCGCAGGGTCTGGCTGAAGACGGGCGCGGCGAGCGTGAGCGCGAGAAATGCGCCAATCAGCCAGCACGGAGATTGTGCGGCTCTAGGGCGCATTCGCGTGGACGGTAAACGTCCCGCTGTGGGGCGCATTCGCGCCGCCTCCGTCGTCCCGTCGTCGGTAAATCTTCTCATTTCCCCCCTCCCTTTCCTGTTATCGGGAGGGAGGGGCTGGGGGAGGGAGGGGAAACTGTGAAGAGGGTTCCTTCGAGTTTGTTGGGATCGAGGCTCCAGAGATAGAGCGTCCCGTCCCAGCCCCCGGCGGCGAGACGCTTCTTATCGGGGCTGATGCGCACGGCGTAAAGCCAGTCTTTCGCATCGGTAAAGGTCG
>NZ_JANNYP010000603.1:0-4168 GCF_031410135.1 Armatimonas sp.
CGAGCTGGTAGATCGGCCCTTCTGCGGTTTCTTCGCCACGGTCAAAGAGCGCGAGGCGGCGGGCTGCACCCCGGAAGTCGAGGAAGAGGAGTACCACGACTTCACGAGCTACTTCTTCGCGGCACTGACGGGAAAAGACCGCCTGGGCCGCAAGTCTGTTCAGCCCGACTACAACAAAGACGGCAAGGTGGGTATGGATGAAGCCTTCGCGTGGACACAGATCAACGAGGAGTCTATTGATGTGCCCGTAGCCACCAGCGATGTCTTTCTGCGCCGCTTTGTGCCGATTGAGAGCGACGAAGAGATTACGGCAACCTCCTGGAACGACCTGAAAAACGCCGCGTCACCGTCGCAGCGGGCCGCGCTCGAAGGGCTGAGTGAAAAACTTGGCACAACCGCGCAGGGCGAGGATCGGGTCAAAGTCGCCTACGACCAGTTCCGCAAGCTCGTGGCACGGGACCTGCGCCCCAGTAGCTCTACCGGAATTCGGCTCACGCCTGAGGCCCAGAAGAGCTATAATACGGCCCGGCAAGACCTCAACCAGCGCTTCCCCGCACTCGGAAACCGCCGCGCCACCACCGATGAGTGGAAAGAGGCCGTGGTGCAGGCAATGGCCTATCTCGAAGAGCGTCCCACGCAGCTCGCCGAGCTTGCTCAGGTGCGCCAGCAGATCGAGGGAGCCAGCAAGAGTAGCTACGCCAAAGACATCGAAGATGCCCGCTGGTTTCGGTTTATACGAATCGCCAAGTCTGTGATTCTGGAGCAGCGCCTGCGTAAGTCTGGGGATAAAGCGCGGATTAAGCAGCTAGAGGCACTCCACAAGCTGGAATCTCAGAACCCGTTGCGGTAGAATAGCTCCTTGGTGGGCGCACTGCGTGCAGTGCGCCCTAACTCTGTGTCAGGATATAGATAAATACGATGGAACGAACCTACATCATGGTCAAGCCCGACGGTGTCCAGCGCCGTCTGGTCGGTGAGATCATTGGCCGCTTTGAGAACCGTGGGCTGAAACTTGTCGGGCTCAAGCAGCTTGTCCCCAGCCGCGCCACTGCTGAGAAGCACTACGCCGTTCACGCGGAGCGTCCGTTTTTTGGTGAGCTGGTAGACTTTGTCACCAGTGGTCCCGTGGTTGCGATGGTCTGGGAAGGCTCCGATGCGATTCAGATCTGTCGCAACATGATCGGCGCTACCAAGCCCGTCAACGCCGTCTCGGGCACCATTCGTGGTGACTACACCTGCGACATGATGCTCAACCTTATCCACGGCTCCGATGCACCTGAGACTGCCGCCGATGAGATCGCGCTTTGGTTCAAACCCGAGGAGCTTCTCTAGCTTCGTGCAGCTCTCGGACTTTGACTACAACCTACCTGAGGAGCGCATTGCGCAGACTCCACTGGAGCCGCGAGATTCCTCGCGGCTCCTTTGCGTGGATCGAGCAACTGGGGCACGCTCACACCGAATCTTTCGTGAGCTGCCCGAGCTTCTGAGTCCCGGTGATCTCTTAGTTCTCAACGAGACCCGAGTCTCCGCGCTACGGCTCTTTGGTGAGCGGCCTGGCACGGGGGGGCAGATCGAGGTGTTTCTTCTGCGCCCCGCGATTGAGCATGGCGACGGGTATTTTGAAGCCCTCGTGCGGCCTGGTAAGAAACTGCTGCCGGGGCAAAAAGTTCAGTTTTCGGAGGTGGATTTAGAGGCGGAAGCGCTCTCCACACTCGATAATGGCGGGCGGCTACTGCGCTTTCTAGGCGAGGATGTCCTGGAAAAGCTCGACGCCATTGGACGCGTCCCACTGCCGCCCTATATCACTGCGCCGCTGGAAAACAAAGAGCGCTACCAGACAGTCTACGCAAAAACGCCGGGCTCTGCGGCGGCTCCCACAGCGGGGCTCCACTTCACGCCTGAACTGCTGAAAAAGCTCCAAGCGCACGGCGTGGGCATGGCGCGGCTACGGCTCGATGTCGGAATTGGGACGTTTCGCCCTATCAAGACCGAGAATATCGCCGAGCACGTGATGCACACCGAGACCTACGCGATCTCCGAAGAGACGGCGGCGGCGGTGAATACCTGTAGCGGGCGCGTGATCGCGGTGGGCACCACGGCTCTGCGGGCGCTGGAGTCGGCGGGGCAGCTGGCAAAGCCGCACGAGCGTGTGGTGGCAGTGGAAGGTGAGACCGGAATCTTTATCACGCCGGGATATGCCTTCCGTACCGTAGATGGTCTGATCACCAATTTTCATCAGCCGCGCTCGACTCTTCTCTTGCTTGTGGCGGCGTTTATGGGCTACAAAAGTATGCGAGGCGCGTATGAAGAAGCTCTCAAAAAAAGCTACCGATTTTTAAGCTTCGGTGATGCCATGCTGACGGTATGATGCGATGCTCGCGGTATAATGCCATTTACATATGTCGGGCCTCAAGAAGTACGAACAGTTTGTTAACCGTCCCAAACAGGACGTAACCCCCGCCGAGCGCCTCCCTGTCCCTGAACCGGGGTCGGCGGAGATGATCAGCGCGGATTACGAGATCAAGGGAGGGATCACGCTTGTCCGTGGCCCTGAGGAAGTGGAGCTTGGCCAAGCGA
The DNA here is from genome assembly GCF_031410135.1 of Armatimonas sp. GTDB lineage: Bacteria > Armatimonadota > Armatimonadia > Armatimonadales > Armatimonadaceae > Armatimonas. The sequence continues at coordinate 2,578 of NZ_JANNYP010000603.1, forward strand.
CGCTTGAGCTGGATCTAGCGCCTGTTGGGCCGCGCGTTATGGTGCGGTCTCCGTTTAAGATTCCTAACCCTAAACAAGTCACGGAGTCGCTTCGCATCCCTCCGCTCCCGCCCCAGAACCCGACAACCGATGCCGAAGGGGCAGCGCTCTGGGAAGGGCTTCCACGCCATGTGCAGATCCTCGCCTCGATGGCCCCCGAGACTATTCCACCATCGCGGACGTTTGAAGAGACCCGTGAGCAGCTCATCATTCGCCTCCTAGACCCGATTTTGACGCTGGAAGAGACAGGGAAGCTGCTCGATGTCTGTCCTGCCACGGTGCGGCGCTATGCCAACCGGGGGCACTTAGTCCACCATCGCACCCTGGGGCAACAGCGCCGCTTTAAGCTTTCGGATGTGATGGCATTTCTCGACAAACGTGCTGCCAAGCAGCAGCGCACCCGTGTCTAGCCTCCGCACCGATTTGGGGCGAGTTGTGGCCAACGAGGCACGCTGGCTGGCGAGTTTTGTTGAGCGCGGGCGTGGCTGGCTTGCCCGGAGCCCCGATCCGAATCTTGCCCTCGGTATTCCCCTGAGCGAAGGCGAGCGTCTCCACTCCATTGGGATGCACTTCCCGCTAGAGATTGCCTACTGTGATGCTGCGGGAAAAGTGCTCCGCATTGTGACACTCCCGCCGTTTCGCATCGCCCCTGCCGTCGCAGGGGCTGTCGTTGCCTGGGAGCTGGTACCGGGCAAGCTAGAGGGAATCACGGTGGGCGAGAGGCTACTATGCGACTGAGCCTGAACATGGCTGACAGGCCACGCTATCTCATCACCCTCGGCGACACGTGCCATACGCCCGAAAACCTTGATCGCCTGCGTCTGATCCCGCTTGCCCGCCCCGAGGCCACTATTGCCGCCGTGCGCTATGTCCAGATCCCGCAGTGGAAAGAGATGGGCATCAAAGCCGCACACGTCCAGCTCTCCATCGGCCACGCCGATCTTATAGCAACTCTGGGCGATGAGAGCTTCGCCGCCGCCGCCTACCCGCGCTTTATGGCGCACGCCCATGCCATCGCCGCTGAGCTTGAGCAACTCTGTGAGCCTGGAGCCACGCTAGAAATCGCCGCCATTACGGGGTTTAATGAGTGGAAGTGGGAAGTCGCATTTCATCAATGTCTTGAGGAAATGCGGCAGGTGAGGTGATGCAATGCAAGAGAAGAGCCAAGTAAAGCGTGATGAAGCGATTCTGGAAGTTGTCTTACAGGATCTATTGACCCTCAATGAAAAAGGCCTGCCTTTTTCATTGCCACCCGCACCTCGTGAGATATTCTTTAACCCTGACCCTTGCAAGTATCTGAAAGACAAGCCGCAAGAAGTGTTGGAGCACTGGGGAGCGTGGAAAAAGCTCTCTGCGACCGAGCGGCGTGCAGTAGGGCAGGCTACCACACAGCTTACGGCACCAAAAAAAGAGCAGGGCATTTTCGCGCACTATCATCCTCAGCATCCGAAGATTAAGCTTGCTCGTGTCAAAGAGCGAGGAGGGCACGCGAAGCCCTACCAAGCAAACTATCCTCTCCATGCGAGTGCACCGGGTTTTACAAACGATGGCC
>NZ_JANNYP010000604.1:0-4064 GCF_031410135.1 Armatimonas sp.
ATCATGCTGTGCAGGAATATTCCCTTGCCACCGCGAACCGTAGACTATGAACGAGCTGTATCGCACGCAAGATGCGCTGAACCGTCGGACTTTTTTGAAGAGCGCGACGGGGCTGGGCCTCGCGGCACTGGGGCTGCTGGAGAACGAGGCGCAAGCGCACACGGGCTCCCCCATTATTGGGGGCGGGGGGGGCTCCCCCAAAGTGAAGCGTGTGATCTATCTGTTCCAGTCGGGGGCGCCAAGCCAGTTCGAGCTCTTTGATAGCAAGCCGACTCTCGAAAAATACCGAGGGCAAAATCTTCCCGAGTCCATTCGCAAGGGCCAGCGCCTGACGACAATGACCAGCGGGCAGAGCAACTTTCCCACGGCACCGTCGCCGTATGCCTTCAAGAAGCATGGCCAGAGTGGTGTGGAGCTCTCGGACTTATGGAAGCACCTCCCAGAAGTGGCCGATGAGCTGTGCATGATCCGCTCGATGAACACGGAGGCGATCAACCATGACCCTGCGATTACGTTCTTCCAGACCGGCTCACAGCTCGCGGGACGGCCCAGTATCGGCTCGTGGCTGAGCTACGGCCTAGGGACACTTAACAAAGACCTACCTAGCTACATCGTGCTGACAAGCAAGGGCAGTGGTCGCCCTGATGATCAGCCCCTCTACGACAGGCTCTGGGGGGCAGGGTTTCTGCCGACCCAGCACCAGGGCGTCAAGTTGCGTAACTCCGGTGACCCCGTGCTCTACCTCTCCGACCCGGCAGGCGTAGATCGGGGGACGCGCCGCGAGATGCTCGATGAACTAGGTGCACTCAATAAAATCAAGCTAGTCCAGAGCGGCGACCCCGAAGTGGCGACTCGCATCTCCCAGTACGAGCTGGCGTTTCGCATGCAGGCAAGCGTCCCCGAGCTCGCCGATCTCTCCAAAGAGTCGGCGGCCACGCTGGAGAGCTACGGCCCGGATGTCAACCGGCCCGGCAGCTACGCCCACAACTGCCTGCTTGCCCGGCGGCTCTGCGAGAAAGGCGTGCGCTTTATCCAGCTCTTCCACATGGGCTGGGATCACCACGGCAACCTTCCTAACGCGATCAAGGGGCAGCTCAAGGACACGGATCAAGCCACGGCGGCGCTGATCAAAGATCTCAAGCAACGCGGGATGCTTGACGATACGCTGATCGTCTGGGGTGGGGAGTTTGGGCGCACCGTGTACTCCCAGGGTGCACTCGCGATGGACAACTACGGGCGTGATCATCACCCGCGCTGCTTCTCGCTCTTTCTGGCAGGCGCAGGCGTCAAGCACGGCGTCACCATCGGCGAGACCGACGAGTTCGGCTATAACATCGTCAAAGACCCCGTCAGCGTCCACGACCTCCACACGACGATCTTGCACCTACTCGGCGTAGACCACAAAAAGCTCACCTACCCCTACCAGGGCCGCGACTTCCGATTAACCGATGTCTACGGCGAGCTGGTCAAACCGATACTGGCATAGACATAGACGATCCGACTGGACTTGCGCGGTCCCTTAATTGTCCACTCTAGCCGCACGCCGGAATCTTCAAAGCTCAGGACAGCCGAGTAGCAGTCGTCGCGGCAGAGATGGGGAGAGGTGGAAACCCAGCTCTCGCCTTCTTTCCCCTCAGTAGGCTCCAGCTCAAAAAGGAAAACGGGCTTGTCTGGGCCGAAGCGCAGGTGTTCCAGCCGCACATGCTCCGGCCCAAGGATCGTCCAGCGGAAGACATTGGTAAAGGGAACCTCGCGACCCTGATCGGGCTGCCAGAGACCGGTTTCGGTGAACGTGAGAACTCCTGCCTCAGGCTGCGCGACAACGACTTCGCCGGTTCCGACACCATTCCAGCCGTCAGCCTTCTCGCTCCGGGAAAGAAAGCATAGTGACTTGAGAGGAAGCAGCTGTGGCCAGAGTGCTTCTACCGATGTCACACACCAACCCGGTAGTAGATTTCATCGAGTGGCACGGCAACACTCACACTGAAAAGAGTTAGTGCGTCTTCGCGTCGTGTCAGCCTTTGATACAGCCAGAGGCCACTTGCTTGCCGGGTGTAGTGTTCTACGGAAACTTTGTCCTGCGCCACGAGAACGTATTCTTGCAACGAGGCTCGCTGTTGGTAGTCAGCAAACTTGTCACCTCGGTCATAGGACTCCGTGTTGGGGGAGAGAATCTCAAAAATGACCGTCGGGTTGGTGACAACATCCTCTTCGTCATCAAGAAACTCGGGCTCACCACAGACGACAATCACATCTGGGTAGGCGTACTTAGTGGGAGACGTTCGTGTCTTCATGTCCTGCGCAAAGACATCGCAAGGGCTATTTTTAAGTTGGGTGCTCAGCTCACGCACTAAATTGGTGTTAATACGGTTGTGCTCCCGAGACGCTCCTGCCATTGCCAGAAGCTCACCGTCCCGGTACTCACTTTTCAGCGGAGCCTGACGCTCACACGCCAGATACTCTTCCGGGGTTAGTTTTCGCGCTGCTTCCATATGCTGCTATTGTACCGTGTGAACTTTTTATCGTTTTTAGATGTATTAGTAGCCAGGAGTATCGAAGACAAATGAAGGCAACAATTGCGGCGTCTCTGGCGCTTATGGGAATTTTAGGGCTGGGAGCGATGAGCCAGGGAGCGGGCGGAAAAGTGGCCGTGAAGCCTGTAGATGCTGCCGGGCTGAAGAAAGAAGTGGCGGCTCGCAAGGGAAAAGTTGTGATTATCAACTTCTGGGCAACTTGGTGCCCTCCGTGCCGCGCGGAGTTTCCCGAGATGGTGGCAACGCAGAAGAAGTACGCCGCAAAGGGCGTGGACTTGCTGACCGTGACGCTCGATGATCGGGATGATACGGCGAAAGCCGGAGAGTTTCTGAGCCAGCAGGGCGCGACCACGGGCGCATTTATCAACAAAAAAGGCGGGGAGCCCGATTTGGGTTACTTCAAGTGGCTCGATGGAAAAGTTCCCGACAGCCTCGGCATTCCCCGAACCTACGTGATTGACCGCAAAGGCCGCATCAGCTCCCGGCTGATCGGCGGGCAGAGCGCGGCGGCCTTTGAGGACGCCATCAAGAAAGCCCTAGCGGCCAAGTAGCCGCCCCGTGAACGGGGCGTGACGGCGTTTACGCCTTCACGCCTTCAAACTCTGACGCGCTCGTCCTCGGTTTGTGTGATGCGGCCTGGCTGCTGGAGGAGCTGTTTATTGAGGGCATTGAGGTAGGCCTTAGCAGCCGCCACGATGATATCCGTGTGGGCGGCGTGGCCAGAGTAGACTTCTTCTCCTGCCCGAACGCGAATCGTCACGGCGGCCTGTGCATCCGTGCCTTCCGTGACCGATTGCAGGCTGATCTCGATCAGCTCGTTGGGCACTTTCACGATACGGTTGATGGCTCTGTAGATCGCGTCCACGGGGCCATTTCCGGTGTCGGCGTCCATGAGAACCGCGCGGTTGGCGTGGCGCAGCTTTACCGTAGCCGTCGGGATCGCGCTATCGCCACAAGTGACTTGAAGCTGCACCAGCTCGTAGGTTTGGTTCACCAAGCGGGCTTCATCAGTGGCGAGCGCCTCCAAGTCCTCGTCGTAGATCGTCTTCTTGCGGTCGGCGACCGTCAAGAACCGCTCGTAGACTTTCTCAAAAGCGGGGTCATCAAACGTGTGGCCCAGCACTTCCAGCCGGTGCTTGAGCGCGGCGCGGCCTGAGCGGGGCGAGAGAATGATCTTGCTCTCGCTGATGCCCACATCGGCGGGGTCCATGATCTCATACGTCGTGCGTTCTTTTAGAATCCCGTCTTGATGGATCCCCGAGCTATGCGCAAACGCATTGGCCCCGACAATGGCCTTATTGGGCTGTACCAGAATCCCCGTGCGGTTGCTGACTAAGCGGCTTGTCTTAAATATCTCTTTGGTCTGGATGCCCGTTTCCAGCCTGTAGTAGTCGCGGCGGGTCTTGAGCGCCATCACGACTTCCTCCAGGCTCGTATTACCCGCCCGCTCCCCGATGCCATTAACCGTGCACTCGATCTGCCGTGCACCGTTCTTGGCCGCCGCCAGCGAGTTGGCGACGGCAAGCCCGA
>NZ_JANNYP010000605.1:0-3488 GCF_031410135.1 Armatimonas sp.
CTTGCGCCGCTTGTGGCTCCCAACAGCACCTTTGGAAAGAAAGTGTCCCCAAGGCTGGGGCTCGACATCCAGGGGGGTGCCCGTGTGGTGCTGGAGGCAAACCTCGACACACTGCCCAAGGGCCAGAAGTGGGATGAAGAAACCCGCTCCTCGGTGCTGCGGACTCTCGACAACCGTGTCAACTCTAACGGAGTTGCAGAGCCCGTGATCACTCCCAAAGGCGAAAAGCAGTTCGTCGTTGAGATTCCCGCTGTCAAGAACGAGAAAGACATTCTGGATCAGCTCCAGAAGACCGCCCAGCTTCAGTTCTACTACAGCTCCGACTGGTACACGGCGGAGAAGAACAAGCTCGGGCGCTACGATTTCCAGCGCTCCGGCGATGGCAGCCGCGAGAGCTACGAGATCACGGACAAGACCACCGACAAGACTTTCCGCGATCCTTTTCATATTCTCCAGGCACTCCGGGATATCGTGGATGCCGGCGAGCGTGCCGGTGCGAAGTCGGTGCCGCTCCCCGCGCCGCTCAATACCCTCGGCTCGTTCGCAGGCCTAGAGACCGTCAAAATTCAGGACAGTGATCTCAAGACCCTGACAGCCCTCTCCGATGAGCTCACCCAGTTCAATGTCTTCCTGACCGCTTCGCGCATGGAGCTGGATGGCTCGGATCTTGTCCCAGGCCGCGCCCGTGCTAACTTTGGCAATGGAACCAACGCCATTGTTGAGCTGGAGTTCAATCCTAAGGGAAAAGAGAAGTTCGCGACATTCACCAAGGCCCACACCGATGAGATCCTGATGATCTTCCTTGATGGCCGCATTCTCATGGCTCCCAAGATCAACGATCCCATCACCGATGGCAAAGCCATGATCCAGCCCTTTGCGACATTGAAAGACGCCAAGCAGCTCTCCGACTATCTCAATGGCGGTGCGCTCCCCGTGACGCTTAATATCGTCCAGCAGCAGAGCCTAGAAGCCACCCTGGGCAAAGATGCGGTCAAGAGCGGCCTGATCGCAGGTGTGGTCGCCCTCGTGCTGGTTGGGGTGTTTATGATCGGGGTCTATCGACTGCCCGGCGTGGTCGCAGTCGGAGCGCTCTTGCTCTACACCCTCTTCACCTACGCGATCTTTGTCCTGATCCCGGTCACCTTTACCCTCCCCGGAATCGCAGGCTTTATCCTCTCGGTCGGTATGGCGGTGGATGCCAATATCCTGATTTTCGAGCGTACCAAAGAGGAGCTTAAGGCAGGCAAGAACCTCAAGATAGCGATCACAACGGGCTTCCAGCGCGCGTTCTCCGCTATCTTCGACTCCAACATGTGTACGGCGGTGACCAGCCTGCTGCTCTACCAGCTCGGCAACGGGAGTGTCCGTGGTTTTGCCCTGACCCTCATGATCGGTGTCGCGCTCTCGATGTTTACGGCCATCACGGTCACCCGCTCGTTCCTGCTGCTGATGGTCGGGGACAACAAGACAGTGAACATGGAAGCCTGGGGGGTTCAGAACCTCTGGCGCCCTCACTTTAAGATCGTCGCGAACCGCTTCCGCTGGTACTTACTCTCCCTTGCGATTATCGTCCCCGGAATCGCCTTTGCGGTGATGGGCGGCTTCAAGCAAGGCATCGAGTTCACGGGCGGCTCCGAGCTCACCCTCAAGTTTGATAAAACCGTCACCCGTGCCGAAGTCGAGAGTGCCGCAGCAGAGGCAGGCTTTAAAGAGGCTGCTGCGCAGATCGCCGGTGACAACACCGTTCTGCTCCGCGTCCCTACCGAAACGGGCAAACAAGAGATGAATGTCCGTGAGGCGGAGAACCTGGTAGAGAAGCTCAAGACCAAGTTTCCGGGTGTCACCAAAGGCGGCTTCGAACGGATCGGGGCCTCGATCTCTAAGGAGCTGACCAAGAACGCCCTCTCGTCCATCGTTCTCTCCTCGCTCTTTATCGTTGTCTACCTCGCGTTTCGCTTCGCAATTGGCGGCTTCAAGAACGGCATCAAGTTCGGGGTGGCGGCCATTATCGCCATGCTCCACGATGTCGCCGTGCTCATCGGGGTCTTTTGTTTCTTGGGCTGGCTGCTCAACTGGAAGATTGACTCGCTGTTCTTAACCGCAGCGCTGACCGTGGTCGGTTTCTCGGTTCATGACACGATCATTATCTTTGACCGTATCCGGGAGAACCTCCAGCACCGCGGTGAGAAAGCCAACCTCGGCGATCTCATTGACGACTCGATCAACGAGACCTTTGCGCGCTCGCTCTTCACCAGTGGCACAGTGGTTCTCACGCTGCTGGCCCTGCTCATCTTCGGTGGCTCGGTAATCCGCCCCCTCAACGCTGCGCTTCTGGTGGGTATCCTCTCGGGCACCTACTCCTCGATCTTCAATGCCGCACCGCTGGTCTTTGACTGGCAACGCAGGTTTGGGAAAAAGGGTCAGGGCTTGGCCGAAGTCAAAGACAGCAAAGATAGTACAGACAGTAAAGAGCTCCCCACATCCACGCCCGACGCGGGTGCAACAGATGCCGGTGAGGGCGACACAACGGCACGCCCCGGAGCCTGGACACAGGGTCCCAAGCGCCGAAAATAAATCTCTCCCGCCTTCCGGCTTTAGCCAGAAGGCGGGAGTTTGCTTTTTATGACATCCCCTACGCTACTTGAAGCTCACTGGCGGCTTGCCACGCCTGATGAAGCGCAGGTTCAAGCGCTTGCAATGGCACTTCAGGTGGCGCCGCTGGTGGCACGTCTGCTAATCAACCGGGGCATTACGGAGACGGCGCAGGCCGAGCAGTATCTCGCGCCCCATCTCGATGACCTGCACGACCCCTACTCCCTACCCGATGTGGACAAAGCCGTCGAGCGACTGGCACGTGCCATTGAGACAGGCGAGAAGATCTTTATTCACGGTGACTACGATGCGGATGGGGTGACCAGTGCGGCGCTTTGCCTGCGTGCCCTCACCGGTCTGGGAGCCAATGTCATTGGCTTTGTCCCCCGCCGCACCGATGGCTATGATTTCCAGGTCTACGGGGCCAACAAAGCCAAAGAGCTTGGGGCCAGGCTGATCCTGACGGCGGACTGCGGTGTCAATGCTCTAGAGGCCGTCGCCCATGCCAACTCACTGGGAATAGATGTCATTGTCACCGACCACCACCGCCCCGGTCCGACTCTCCCGGATGCTGTGGCCATTGTCAATCCCTACCGCGAAGATGCGGGTGAGCTTGCCTTTCGGGACCTGTGTGGCGCAGGAGTCGCATTCAAAGTGCTGGACGCGCTCACGGCACGACTCAAGCCTGAGCACTTGCAAGCTTTCCGGCGCAACTTTGTGGACTTAGTCGCCCTGGGCACGGTTGCGGATGCCAGCACGCTCGCGGGAGAGAACCGTATTCTGGTCTTGCACGGGCTCTTAGCCCTAGCGCAAGGCAAGAAAACCGGGATCAAGCTGCTGCTTGCACGGGCCGGGCTGGAGGGCAAGCCCCTGACGGCAGAAAGCATCGGCTTTCA
>NZ_JANNYP010000606.1:0-1019 GCF_031410135.1 Armatimonas sp.
CCAGCTCTCGATGATCTCTAGCTCCTCGACGTGTGCGGGCAGGAGGATCTCACTGGGGACGTAGCTGGCATCCTGGTAGTAGCGCTTGAGAAACTCGCCGGTCGCCTCCGCCACGCCATCTTCTGCGCCGTCGAGTAAGAAGTGTTCTTGGCCAATGAGCTTGCCGCCTCGGATAAAGAACATCTGCACTGCCGCCCCCGTTTCGTCGGCGACCACGGCCATAACATCTTGGTCGCCCGTGGTGGTGCTGACCACTTTCTGGCGCTCGACAATCGTGTTAATCGCCACCAATTGATCGCGTAGCTTGGCCGCACGCTCAAACTCTAAGTTCTCAGCCGCCGTCTCCATCTTGAGGTGAATCGCCTTTGCCAATGAGTCTTGGCGGCCTTGCAGAAAGACTTCCGTGTCTTTGACCGTCTGGTCGTAGCGCTCTTTATCGGCGAGCCCGGCACACGGCGCTTCGGGGCAGCGGCCCATGTGGTGGTACAGACACGGCTTCTGCTCTTTCTTGTTGGTCCACTCTTTCTTGCACGTCACCAGCGGGAAGACCCGATAGATCAGATCCACGGAGTCCCGCACCGCCGCGCCGTTGGTGTAGGGCCCAAAGTACTTATTCCCATCGCCCTGCTTCACCCGCCGCGTGATTAAGACTCTTGGAAACGGCTCGCTGGTGGTGAGCATCAGATACGGGTACTGCTTGTCGTCGCGAAGCCGGACGTTATACTTGGGCTGGTGCTTCTTAATCAGATTACACTCAAGGATCAGCGCCTCCAGCTCCGTGTCCGTGAGCACCCAGTCCATGTCCACGATATGCGACACCAGCCGCCGCGTCTTGGGCGTGTGGTTCGCCGACTTCTGGAAGTACGAGCGCACCCGGTTTCGCAGATTGATCGCCTTCCCCACATAGATAATCTGCCCCTCCACATCTTTGTAGAGATAGCACCCCGGATTGGTAGGCAGGTTCTTGAGCTTCTCCTCAAGTGTCAGCGGCACAGACGAAGACATGGTGAACTATTGTA